>NZ_JBQASY010000001.1:0-506809 GCF_051909435.1 Enterococcus sp. 125944
CATGCGGAAAATAGTGTTATACGGTATTAGCACCTGTTTCCAAGTGTTATCCCCTTCTGATGGGCAGGTTACCCACGTGTTACTCACCCGTTCGCCACTCTTTTTCTTTCGGTGGAGCAAGCTCCGGTGAAAGAAAAAGCGTTCGACTTGCATGTATTAGGCACGCCGCCAGCGTTCGTCCTGAGCCAGGATCAAACTCTCATAATGATTTGTTTGAACGATCCATAGGATCGTTAAGCTCAAATAAAATTAACTTTGCTAGCTATTGCTTGCATGTATTTTGCTTCATAAATGAAGCGCCCTACACATTGGTTCGTTTGCTTGCTTTGTTCAGTTTTCAAAGGTCTACTGCGCTGTGTTAGCAACTTTTAAATCATATCAGATCAACAAGTGGATGTCAACTCTTTTTTTAAAAGTTTTTTTCGAAAGTGTTTATTCAACAACTTCCTGTGCGTCATCAGCGACTCCATTAGAATAACAAATGAATTGTTATTTGTCAACAACTTTTTTCAATCTTTTTTGTTGCTGCATCAGCATCAAATTGATTTCTTAAATTTGCGACTTCGTTATAATATCATCTGTTTCTGTTTTGGTCAAGCCTTTTTTTCAAAAAGTTCTTTTGAAAGGTTTTGACTGTCGGCGTGTTTTGCCAACGTTCACTACTTTATCATTAAGCGTATGAAAGAGCAAGTGTTTTTCTGAAATACTTTCAATTATTTTTGAAAAAGAAAAACTGCCTAAAATAGGCAGTTTAATCAATGTCCCGAGTCCGAAAACGAATCTGATCGTTTTCATCACGTCTCAAGACTGTTTCTTCTTTTAAATAACTAAAGGATCTCTCCTTGAGCTCAGGATTTTCCAACATTTCTTCATATCCTGTGAATATGTCTTGGATATACTTTTTATAGGCTTTTTTCTTTTTGATACGTTTTTTCATTCGGCACCGTCCTTTACGTGCTCTATCTTAGCAATTGTGGCAGAAGTTGACAACCGAATTTTTACGATTCGCTAGAGTTTTTGGTCAAAATTTTATTTTGGGGCAATATAACTGACACTTTGCGAATAAGCAAGCTCATTGGGAATGATTCGATAAGAAATCGTTTTGCCATCAATAACGTTGCCCTCTGATATTAAAATGCCATCTTTGCCAACCGCTTCCACAAAGGCGACATGTCCATATTGTGTGCTAGAGCCAGCAGTGCCTGGGCTAAAACTGATCAGATAGCCTGCTTTTGGAGTAGCCGCCGTTTTATAGCCTAAACGTTTTGCGGTTGCTCCCCATTCTCCACCATTCCCCATGTATTCATCCACACTGCCGCCCAATTGCTTGACCCGATTGTAAGCATACCAAGTACATTGTCCGACTGGATAAGAACCTGAGGTATTATAATTTACACCGTTATAATCAGGAAACACCAACAGCTGCCGATACTCTTTGGGAATCGCTTCTTTTGATTGCAGGACAACGCCGCTGCCAGCTTTGGCTTCATCATATTTCGTTAATTCATAGACAGCAATCAATGAATTCAGTTTATTGTTGTAGCTCGTATCCGTTGCATAACGCCCCGTTAAATATTCAGTCGCTTGCAGGTAGTTTTTTGCTTCAGAACGCCAAACCTTTTTGTAAAAATCAGCATTCCCACTAATTCCTGTCCGCAGTAAATGAACGTAATCCTTTAACGACTCCTTGTATCCTGTATAGGCACGAAAAGCAGCTTGGATCGTATAAAATTCTCCGGTCCCATTATCCTCAGCTGTCATCATAGAAACGGAACGACTACCGGAAGTTCCTTTGATTCCAAACAAATTATAATACGGGGGAGAAGCAAGGCCACTCTGACCAGATCCGCTTTCCAAAATTGCCTGTGCAATCATAACCGACGCATACACACCATAAGTTAAGCCTAGTTCCCGAGCATCTTCTGCAATTGCCGCAACAAATGCTTCTGTTTGCGGATTCTTGCGAAAATCATAGCTAGCCGCATACTTAGCGATTAGTGATTGTCCATGAGGTGTTACTTTTTGCGAGTCAGAAAAATGAACCACTACATCTGGTTTGTTTACCTGATCTTCTTGGATCAATTGTTTTGTTTCCGCAGTACTATTCTGTTTATCAGTAATAGTATAAATGCGTACGCCATTGTTTTCTGTCGCCGCTTTTTCTTCCTTGACTATTTGTTCCGCTTGGGGTTGATCTGCCATGATCAGTTTATCCTGTCCAAGGTAAATTGCTGCTTTGACTAATTGCTGACCGTCTTTCCAAAACAAAAGATCTCCAGGTACGGCTTTTTCAAGTGATGTTTGCTTTCCTACCCGGCTGAGCTGATCATAAGTTTCGATCCCTTTTATATCAAAAACGCCACGATAAACAGCAATAGGCAACGAAAGATTATTAAATCCAGTACCCTGCGCATCTTTTTCATATGGTTTGCCTAGTTGATTCAACGCTTCTGAAATCAGCGCTGCGGATCGTTCATTTGCTAACTGATTCAACAACGGCAAGATATAACCATTCAAATTAGAATCAGTTGGGGTGGTAACCAATTTATCTGATAAGTCAACTGTCTGGGAAGAATCTGCTATAGGCTGATTGGATGGCGGCAATTGGCTGACTGAAGAACCTGTGTCGGACGTCTTTGGTTCCGAAGAACTTTGGGTGGAATTTGCTGTCGTATCATTTGGCTTTGATGAATGACTGGTTCCTGATGGCCTTTCGGTAGTAGAAGACATACTAGGCGTTGTAGAATCCTTAGTTGAATCCGTTGTCGACGCACTGCTACTTGAGGAAGATGTCTCACTTTCAGACGTACTTGTACTTTCACTTGTTTCCTCAGTCGTTTCACTAGAAGACGATGGTTCAGTAGAATGACTTTCATCAATGGATTCTTCTGTTTCCATACTTTGACTGCTTGATGCCGTTTCGAAAGAATCGGCTGTTCGGTCTTCAGATGGTTCTGAGGGTTCATTTGATTCGGCTGAGATTGATGAGCCTGAATCGACTATTGCTGATTCTGCGTTATTCTCTAAGACAGTCAATGCTTCAACCGCAGGCACCCCTTGTCCAAGGGTGATCAATAGAGCCGCTAGCATTGCCAACGCCTTACGCATACTTTTTCTTTTTTTCATTGGATTCTCCTCCATTGTTTACTCAAATCAACTTTACCATATGCACAATATTAAAATAAAGTGATAACTCTCTATTTTTATACATTTAATTAATTTCGTCTATTCGGAATAAAAATAAACAAAAAGATAGCAAGCCCTGCATAATAAAGCTACGCAAAACTTGCTATCTTTCTTTCCGTCATGATCAATCTTTCAAAAAACATCTTATTTATGAGCTAAACACGCTGCCCAAAATCGACCTGAACCCGCTAAGGGAATTAAGGAATTAGTATGGCTCAGCCATTCCGCTTATGGTCTGGCAATTACAGCAGATATTACTATATTCACCCAATCAATTAGATTAATTTCTGATAGGCCAGTCGTTCACCGTGTGGAATAGGGAAAACAACTTGCCCACGATATTGATAACCACAGGTTTCGATCACTTTCTGCATTCCAATATTTGCTTGATAGGTATCAATCCGTAAATCATGGATCCCTTTTGCTACCGCTTCTTCCTCTAGCGCTTTTAGTAAATGTGCACTCAATTGTTTGCCTCTAAAATGGTCACTGACTACGACACGATGGATTGATGCATAAGGCCCATCCCCTGACCAACTACCTTCGATTATCGCAGTATAAACGGGATCGACCCCTTTTACTAAAGCGGCAGAAGCAGCAATTTGATCGTCATATAACAAGAGATAACTTTCTTGTTTATTGATATCTTCTTTGATTTTTTCACGAGTGGGACCATAGCCATTTTGCCATTGAGGTGAGCCTTGTTTTTTTAAGGATTGTATGCCCATCTCAAAGAGAGCCATCATTTCCGGCAAATCAGAGAGCGTCGCTTTTCTAAACTGGATCATGCCATTCCTCCTTCAGCAGCAATTTGCTAATCGGCTACAATGAGCGAAGTTTACCGCGGAATTCATCGATCGATGTGTAGCCTTTGGCAGTCATAATTTCTGTCAATTCTTTTTTCAGACGGGCAAAAATCGCTGGTCCCTCTTTTTGTAATTCCGTTCCGATTTGTAACATCGTCGCTCCGCATAACAAATGCTCAAATGCATCTTGTCCAGAACGAATACCGCCAGTTCCGATTACATTGATTTCTGGTTTTAGTCGGGTCGCGAAAGCCCGAACATTGGCGAGTGCTGTTGGTTTGACATACTCGCCACCGATACCGCCAAAGCCTTCTTTAGGCTTGATCACTACTGCTTCTGTTTCTGGGTCTATATATAGACCATTACCAATACTATTGATAGAATTGATGTATGTTAAAGGGAATTTATTCAAAATTTCAGCCATTTGATCAAAGTGCGCCAGGTCAAAATAAGGCGGTAATTTCACGCCTAAAGGCTTCGTGAAGAAACTAAAAACTTGCTCTAAAATTTGTTCTGTCAATGGAAAATCATAAGCAACTTGTGGCTTTCCTGGGACATTCGGGCAAGAAAGATTCAACTCTGTGATACCACGAAAGTTGCTAGCTTCAATCTTTCTTAGAAGTTCAATATTTTCTTCAACACTCATGCCTGCAACAGAAAAGAAGAAAGGTGCTTCAGGAGTGATTGCTTCTTGTTTCTCTAAAGCAAAATTCAAATAATAGTCTAAGCCTTTATTTGGTAATCCCATTGAATTGATACTTCCTAAAGCGAGATCCACATATCTCGGTTCGGGATTTCCTTCTCGCGGTGCTAAAGTGGCACTTTTTGTAACAAAAGAACCGGCTTCTGATGCTGCAAGTTCCTCCAAATCCGTAGTGGTCATACAGTGAACGCCGGAAGCATTCATAAAGGGATTGTCGTAGGTGAATTCACCAAATTTAGTCGTTAACATTGTTCGTCTCCTTTCTTCATTGAAAATAGTTTACCTTTCTAGTTTGCAAAATGCAATTGCCGTTTTAGGTTTCGTCATTATTTTATTTGTAGCAATTCTCTATTCGCTGAGATCCTTGAAAAAAAGACAATCAGTCTTCATCAACTTACCGCTCAAAATTCTTTTACAATTTAGGTACGTACCCTCTTTTAGAGCCGCTCGATCAATTCTCTTTGCATTTTTCCTAGTGTGACTATTTTCTTTAGTATGCGAAAACGCCATTTTTTATTTTGGACTGTAAAACGCCAAACAACGTCTAACCCATTGAACCCTTGACTTAATTGCTCATTGACTAGATCTTTTCTGGCGTAAGCCATGTGATCAATGACTTTTGTTTGAAAAAAGTTCAAAAATAAAATGATTACCTGGCGATCATTCACAAGTAAAATCGTTTTGCTGCTTATACTTTCTATACTTTGTGATTCGGCAAAACCAATACTCATATCTCCTTCATTATAGGGAGCCGCTAGGCGAGAGAGTTTTTTCTTTGTTAATAGCATAGGCCGGATTCCTTTTCTTTAGTTATCGATCATTATTTTATCATTTTTTACAAAAATGGTCTCTGAAACGACAAGCAGTCGTCGCACGAAAATCGTTCATTTCGCTAAATTCAGTCTCACTTTTCTTTTACTATAAAGCTTCCTGTTTAACAGGGGTATGGGGTCGCGTTTCCTTATTGAAAATGCAACAGATACTAATAAAAAATTGTTTAACTAAAAAACTCCTTTACTAACTTATCTTAAAAGTTAATAAAAGAGTTCCAAAATTTCTACGGATTATTTAGAGAATGAAATGTACTTATACATCCATACTATTTCAAACGACTTACGAAACTAACAGCCGCTGCATTGGAATCAGCAAATCCCCTAGCGAATCCCCAAAGCAATCCGTGCATAACGGCTCATTTTATCGGTCGTCCAAGCGGGATACCAGACTAATTTTACTTCTGGATTTTTGACTTCTGGAATGTCGCTTAATGCTTCATGAATTTGTTCGGTCAAAACGTCGGCTAATGGGCAACCCATAGTGGTCAATGTCATTTTAATAACTGTATCGCCTGTTTCCCCGTCAAATTCGATTTCATATATTAAACCAAGATTGACAATGTCAATCCCTAATTCTGGGTCAATAACTGTTTCTAACGCTGCTAAGACACGTTCTTTGATTGCTTCGCTTTCTGCTTCAGTATAAGGCATAGTCGAAACCTCCTTTGATGATCTGTTCAAATCATAACTTGTTTTAATCCCTTTGTAAATGGCACTTTCGCTTTCGTTTTCCTTAGGGACGATTCTTTTTGTTAACTTTCAATTCTGGAAAGACTCCGGTTGTTTTGAATGTACGCTGTTCATCGTCTGTTGCAAAACGTCCTGTGATCGATTGAGTCGGAACAAAGTTGATAAATGCATTCTCATCCGCTTCTAAAACAGCTTGTTCCAAATCATAGATTTCATAACGAGTAACTACCATCATAATCATATTTCCAGGAACACCAGAATACCCTCCTACAGATGGCAACAATGTCATACCGCGAAACACATGTTTTGAAATATTCTTGCCGACAGATTCCGCTTTGGTGGTGATGATCAATGCCGTAACTTTTTGATGGCTTGTATGAAGCATATCCACCACATAACTCATAGCAAAAATGGAAATGATCGTGTACAAGGCGCTCTCCCATGAGAAAATAAACCCTGACAGCATAACAATGATGCCATTAAGCATAAACATATATTTGCCGACAGTCTTACCTGTCGTTTTTGATAAGATCAATGAGAGGATGTCCATTCCTCCCGTTGTGAAACCCATTTTTAACGAATAAGCGACTCCAACACCAAGTAATACGCCGCCAATCAACGAATTCACGAGGATATTGTTTGTGATTTCTCCTTGAGGCAAAATCATCGTTATTAAAGAGACCACTACAACGTTAATAAAACTCATCCAAGTGGAAGCTTTACCTAGTTTGATAAAGCCTAAAATAAAGATTGGCACATTCAAAAGCAAAATAAAGAGACCGGTACTAAGATGCAAGCCGAATTGTTCCCACCCGACTGCTACGATCAACTGGGCAACACCATTCATCCCTGCAGAAAGTACTTTTGCAGGAATCAAAAAGAAATTCAACGCGATCGCTGCGGTCAATCCTGACAACAAAATAACCCCGATTTTTTTCAGTCTTTCCGACTGCTGATGTTTCGTCCATAATTTACTCACAATGCCATTTCTCCTTCACAAAAAATCTCCTTCCAAAGAATAGCAGTTTGTGTCTAAAATTGAAACTATTATTTGCAAAAATTTAGTTTCTCTCCCCTCTTTTTTCTGACTCATGGTAAAATCAAAGAAAAATAGAAAGGATGATCTTTGTGGCAAAAGAAGCAAGTTTCGATGTTGTATCTGAAATCAATACAGAAGAAGTAAAAAATGCCATCCAACTAGCAGAAAAAGAATTAAAGAATCGATTTGACTTTAAAGGTTCGACAGTTGAAATTAAAATGGATGGCAATAAATTAACAATCGTGGGAGACGATGAATTCAAACTTGAACAAATCAAAGATGTGTTAAGCAGCAAACTCATCAAACGAAGTGTTCCGACAAAAAATATCCAATTCTCGCAGACTGAACATGCACTTGGCGCCAAAGCCCGTCAGACTGCAGAATTGATCAACGGCATTGATAAAGAACAGGCGAAAAAAATTACGGCCGCCATCAAAAATGCAAAATTGAAAGTTAAAACGCAGATTCAAGACAATCAGATTCGTGTCACTGGTAAAAGCCGTGATGATTTACAAGAAGTCATCCAGCTGCTGCGCAAGCTTGAATTACCGATCGATTTACAATTCACAAATTATCGTTGACTTCTCTCTGTACCGATCGCAAACCGCATGTACGGTCTACGATCGGTGCTGAGAGTCTTTTTGTTTTTGCCAGAAATGGTCCATTGCTTTGCTAAGCTGCTCTGGTCGAAAGCAGGTTTGGGCGTGTTGCCAATGCAATGGAAACAGTTGCTGGTAAGCCGTTGTATGAAAACGCTGATCCAGCAACAGGATCACGCCTTGATCCGTAGAATCACGAATGACACGTCCCGCTGCTTGCAGAACTTTGTTCATTCCAGGCAGCCGATAGGCATAGGCAAAACCAGCATGTTTTTTTTCTTCATAATAGTCCCGAATCAGTTCTTGTTCGTGATTGATTTGCGGCAATCCGACACCAACAATCGCCGTTCCGATCAGACGAGTTCCCTTCAAGTCGATGCCTTCCGAAAAAATTCCGCCCAATACGCAAAATCCTATCAACGAAGTTTTTTCTTCAACGTCCGCCGTGTCGTATTTGAATTCCGCTAAAAAATTTTCTCGTTCCGTTTCATTCATAGCTGTATCCTGTACGAGCATCTTAATAGTCGGATACGCGTGATGAAATGCTTCTGCTACTTCGTCCAAATACTGGTAAGAAGGAAAGAAAACCATATAATTGCCTGACTTTGCGTGAACCATTCGATAAAGGGCATCTACAATCGCTGGCAGACTGGCTGTCCGTTGCCGGTAAGTCGTCTGGATGTAATTTGCGATCAGGATTTTTTGATTTGCAGGATCAAATGGACTTGGCAGTCGATAGCGTAATGCTTTTTCTCCGCCTCCCAGCACTTCCTGGTAATAATCAAGAGGCGTGAAACTGGCTGAAAACAACAAGCTGGCTTTTCCTTTGTCTAACACTTGCTGTAGAAAAGGAGCCGGTTCAATGCAAAATTGACGAAGAGTCAGCTCATATCGAGTGACCTCTACTGTTGTTTCATAATGATCGTCATAGAATTCAGCAATTTTCAAAAAGTGATTCACTTCAAAATAACTTTGCAGCACCGCTTCCTGAGCCGTATGTTCAGGGTTAGCTGGTAGCCATTCTTTCATAAGCTCAGCTAGCTTTGCTAATTGCTTGTTCATCGTTTCATGGGGTTCTTTTTGATGATGGTACTCCCAATGATCCGTCTCAGCGATTTTTTCAATCGCAGAGAATTCTTTCTCCACTTTATTCAATGCTCGACGAAGTTTTTGTTGATCCATTGGCAGTTGTTTTCTAAGATCTTTAAACGTGCTGCGACGAATCTCTGCTGAATACATCTCTTTTGAACGATTGACGAGATTATGGGCTTCATCGATCAAGAAAAAGTAATCTTCTTCTGGTTCCTCAAAAAAGCGTCGGAGATAAACAGTCGGGTCAAACAGATAGTTATAATCACCAATAATGACATCACAAAACACACTGACATCCAGCGAAAGTTCGAAGGGACAGACGGTATGCTTTTTTCCATACGTTTCAATCACTTCTCGTGTGATTTGATTTTCATGATGAAGCAGATCCCATAGCGCTTCATTGATTCGGTTATAATAGCCATTCGCATATGGGCAATGTTCCGGCGTACAATTCCGTTCATCTAAAAAGCAAATCTTATCCTTGGCAGTGAGGGTCACACTTTTTGTTTCACTGCCGTTATCCGCCAACTTGCTTAAAGCATCTTCAGCTACTTGGCGAGTGATCGTTTTTGCCGTCAAATAAAACAAACGATCGCCATCCCCTTCTCCTAATACTTTTAGTGCAGGAAAAAGAGTCGATATGGTTTTTCCAGTACCTGTTGGCGCTTCAGCAAACAATCGCTTGCCGTTTTTTAACGTCTTATAAGCGGCAGCAGCCAATTCCCGTTGCCCTTTTCGATACGTTTCGAAAGGAAATTTTAACAGTTGTAGTGAAGTATTTCTAACACGGCGCCAATTTTCCTGAAAAACCAGCCATTTATGATATTCATTGATCAAGTGGGTATAAAATTCAGTAAGTTCTTCCACTGTAAAATGGCGACGGACGCGGGTGATCAGCTGCTCCGTCGTCTGGTAATAGGTTAGTTGGACTTCAATTTCCGTCAACTTTTCTTCTTGAAGGTAAATATAAGCATAAACCATCCCTTGAGCAAAAAATAAATCGATTTGATCCTCAGGAAGATCTTCAAAGTAGGGTTCTGACGTTTTGATCTCATCGATTACCCAACATTGTTTCTCTTCGTCATAGAATAAGCCGTCTGCACGTCCTTCGATAGTCAACTTGTCCTTTTCGATCTCGCTTTCTATTTTGAAGAAGACTTCCTTTTGATAGGCATCGCCGGCTTCTTTTTGCAATCGTCGATGGATACGAGCGCCTTCTTGAGCAGTATGGTTACTGACTTTGCGACTATCGATATCGCCACGGCGCAAAATAAATTCAACGATTTTTCGGACAGCAATTTTTCCTTTATACACGTGATCACCTTCTCGGAGCTATTATATCGGAAGCTTCACTGATTTTAAAGCGAACAAAAAAAGCCTGCAGGATTTGCAGTCTTTTTCACATTTTCTTAAAAAATGCCTACAATGGTTACAGCATATCAAAAACAACCTCTCTTCTTGCCTAATGATGTGTTTTAATTCTTGGCATCATCGCAATCGAAAGTTGTCTCAATCGACTTGTCACTTTCTTGTGGCATCTATTTCTCTTAAACTTCTTATACTGTTCTGATTTTCAGGCATTTCTCATTAGTATCCGTCACTGATCCACTTGAACTTCATAGCGCACATTGTTCTCATCGTAGGCACGATTGGTTGCTTCATCATACTGAAATTTTAATTCCAACCCATGGGCTCGTAAAAATAAATATTTTCCATCGATGGAAAACGAAGCCCCATGTAAGGTCGTCTCGTAGATTTCAAAGGGATCATCTTTTAAGCGAAGATTCGCGGAAGCAAAATTTTTTTCAAAGTCTGCTTGGATCGTTTCATTTCTTTTTTTGAGTGCCGAACCACTCAACGTTTCATCACTGCTACTTTCTGTCATAGGCAAGTATTGTTTGACGATGGTCAATTCTTCTCCTTGCAGATCATAGACACCTTGGCTTTGCGGAAATTGACTGCTTTCTTCTTGAATCAGCATCAAGTCGACATTCTCGGCATTTGTGGAGCTGAGCTTGGTCGCAGTAGCTGTCGTAGGTTCGCTCGTTTTGATTGCTTGATTTTCTTGCCCACAGCTTGCGAGTAACAAGCTGCAAAAGAATGAGCATAAAACTAGACATACTTTCTTATTCATGTTACCGCCTCCACTATTTCCATAATTAAGGTTTTTTAAATTAATTACAGTATAACAGTGTATTTTTTTTACGGAGGTTTCTTAGAAAATTTTTCGGGATAGTTTTTTAAAAACGACCCTATTTTTAATCAAACTGCCGTTTTTTGCAGATTTTTTTAATCTCATTTTCTCTTTGGTTTCTTCCACCAGCGCAAGAAGAGCCATTTTACGCTCTTTTGCTTTTTCCTAAATAAAGAGCAAAACTGTGAATCTTTAAAAAGCTTTTTTTGTTTCCTTGAATACTTTAGGCTATACTAAAAGAAGAAACAGAGGAGGTTAAAATATGAAAATCATTGGCTTAGTCACCGGCCCTGTTCAAGAGAATTGTTACTTGGTTTGGCAAGATGGGCATTTATTAATCATTGATCCGGGAGCAGAGGCTGAACGAATCATTGCTGAAATCGAAAAAACAGAAGCAAAGCCTAGTGCAATCTTATTGACCCATACTCATTATGACCATATCGGTGCAGTGGATCACTTAAGAGACTATTACAGTATCCCAGTTTATGTCAGTCCATTAGAACGAGATTGGTTAGGAGATCCTCTAAAAAATCTTTCTGGTCGCCATCCTGACTTAGGCGGTATTACTGCACGTCCTGCAGAGCATGAATTGGCGTTAAAAGATTATCAAATTGACGGCATCTCTTTTCGCGTTGTGGCAACTCCGGGACATTCCATTGGGAGTGTCAGCTTTATTTTTGATGATTTTGTCGTTTCAGGAGATGCCCTTTTTAAAGGCAGTATTGGACGTACGGATCTACCAACTGGTAATTTGGAACAATTATTAACGAGTATCCAATCTGAGTTGTTTATTCTGCCCAACCAATTAACTGTTTATCCAGGGCATGGTGAGCCAACGACGATTGAAAACGAAAAACGGACAAATCCATTTTTTAGATAAATGTAAAAGGAGGAAACGATATGGCAAGAACAGAATTATATGTCGTGCGACACGGTAAGACAATGTTCAATACATTACAGCGCGTTCAGGGATGGTGTGATACTCCATTGACCCGCACAGGTGAACAAGGAATCCATTATCTTGGGCTTGGTCTCCGGGAGATCGATTTTGTGGAAGCAGTATCCAGTGATAGTGGTCGTGCTATCGAAACCATGCGCTTGATCTTGGGCGAGCATTTACGTGGGCCTCAGATTCCTTATCATATTGATAAACGAATCAGAGAATGGTGTTTTGGGTCTTTAGAAGGGGCTTATGATGCAGAAATGTGGGGCGTCATTCCTCGTGTGTTGGATTTCCCTGATTATGACAATATGATTGCTAGCCATGTCAGCTTTGAGGCTGTTGCCAATGCGATTCATCGTGCGGACACAGCGAATTGGGCCGAATCCTTTGATGAATTGACTGAACGGGTCAAAACCGGCTTTGAAGACATCGCGTATCGGGTTGAGAAAAAAGGCGGCGGCAATGCGTTAGTTGTGTCCCATGGTCTAACCATCGCCTTCTTGCTGCATTTGATCAATAACGAAAACAACGTGCGTATGGACATCGATAATGGTTCGGTTACCCGACTGATTTATGAAAATGGTGAATTCACAATTGCGGAAGTGGGCAACACTGAATATATCAAGAAAGGACTTGCCCTTTCACAAGATCTCCTTGCTTGATTTTCTTGCAATAATGAATCAACAAAAGTAAGAGTAGTTTTTTGCTGAAAAGATCCTCGGCTTGACGATTTTTTCAGCAAGAAAAACTGCTCTTTTTTTAGGAAGTGTTTGGTATTTTTTCCTAGAACAGGTATACTATGTAATGTATTTCACCATACAAGAAAGGACTGAACAAATGTTTTTTGCGAATTTTATTAAAGCCATCCTTTTCGGGATCATTGAAGGCATTACCGAATGGCTTCCCATCAGTAGTACCGGTCACTTGATCCTTGCTGATGAATTTATTGGGTTGAAAGTAAGCCCGGAATTTATGGCGATGTTCAACGTCGTGATCCAGTTAGGAGCGATTCTGGCGGTTGTTTACCTCTATTTCCATAAATTAAACCCTTTTTCACCCACCAAAAATGCATTGGAAAAGAGAGACACTTGGACACTCTGGTCGAAAGTGATCATTGCTGTCTTACCATCTGTCATCATTGGTTTGCCACTGGACGATTGGTTAGACGCTCACTTCTATAATTTCCTCTCTGTTTCGATCGTTCTGATCATCTACGGGATCGGCTTCATCGTCGTTGAGAAAAGAAACAAAAACAAAGAACCAAAATGTACCGATTTGAACAAGTTCACTTATAAAGCTGCACTAATTGTCGGGATGTTTCAAGTATTAGCATTGATTCCCGGAACATCACGCTCTGGCGCTACGATTCTTGGAGGAATCATGATTGGTGCCTCCCGCTTTGTCGCAACAGAATTTTCATTCTTCTTAGGTATCCCTACCATGTTCGGTGCAAGTGCCTTAAAAATATTTAAATTTCTGAAAGATGGAAATGCTTTTGACTTGCAAGGAACAGTTATCTTATTAACTGGAACGATCGTTTCCTTTATCGTTTCCGTGTTAGCCATCCGCTTCTTGATGAATTATATCAAACGAAACGATTTCACTTTCTTTGGTTGGTATCGTATCGTACTTGGTGCGGTTTTGATCGTTTATTGGTTAGTATCTTTATAATAAAAACACTGCGATGTCCTTTTGGACATCGCAGTGTTTTTAGCTAAATTAGGTATTTTTGATGACCATGCCGTCAATAATATCGACAGCACCTTCTGTGTCGTTGATGATTGTTTCAAAGCGGTCATAAATGTCTTTCCATTTAATGATTTCTAAGACATCTTTTTCATCAGTGAAAAGGGCCTTTTTCAATTTAGAGTACAAAAGGTCCGCTTCAGACTCGATACGATTGACATCATTGATCATTTGTCGTAGCGTCTTTGAATTTTTGAACTTAGGAAACTCTTTTAATGCCGTCTGCACACCTTGTGTGGCCTGTTCGATCATGACAGCGAAATCAGCTGTTTCCGGACGTAATGACTTGATCACAAGATTTTCAAATAAATAAGTCAATCCCATGATGCCATCTAAAATATCGTCCAAGCGTTCAGAAATAATCAAAATATCTTCACGATCGATCGGTGTGATAAAAGAATCATATAATTCATTGGTCAATTCTGCGATCACTTGATCGCCTTCTTTTTCTAATGCGTGAATTTCTGCTGCTGCTTCAGTTAACGCTGCTTCTGAATAATCATTTATCAGAACTGAGAAACGTTTTGCCGCTAAATGACCATTGGTTGCCAGCTGCTCCATCGCTGCAAAATAATCAAAACTTTTTTTTCGTGCCATTCTTCTCTCTCCTTACAAAATCACAAGTAATACTTTTACCATTACATAGGCAATCAAGCCACAGCCTGGGAAAGTCAAGATCCAAGCATAAATCATTTCTTTCACGATGCGCCAGTCAACGCTGGAAAAGCGACGTGATGCGCCAACACCCATGATAGCAGTTGTTTTTGTATGTGTCGTCGAAACGGGAATCCCAAACACGGAAGATAAGAACAAGCAGATTGCCGCTGTTAAGTCAGCCGAAAAACCTTGATATTTATCCAGTTTGACCATGTCCATGCCGACAGATTTAATGATTTTCATCCCACCGACAGAGGTTCCGATTCCCATAGTAAGAGAACATAACGCCATTACCCACAAAGGGATCGTAAAGCCGTTGCCGCTTTTTTCTACAAGGTTATTGTAGTAAAGACCTAGCATAAAGACCCCCATAAACTTTTGACCGTCTTGTGCGCCATGCAAAAAAGCGTTTGCTCCAGCTGCGACCGCTTGCCCGATCGTAAAAACTTTATTTGCTTTACGACGAGAAGTTCCCCGGAAGAGCCAAACGATCAATTTGGTGATGATAAACCCACCAATGAACCCCATCAATGTTGAGACCACCAGCCCTATCAGTACTTTGACCCATTCTTGTCCGTTTACTGCATGTAATCCGCCCAGTGCCATTGCTGCTCCTGTAAGTCCAGCAATCAATGCATGGGATTCACTGGTTGGAATACCGAAGTACCAAGCCGCAACCGTCCAGACGACGATTGAAAAAAGTGCAGCAGCTAAAGCAATTTGTGCAACATGAAAGCCGCCAGCAGTATCAAAGCTGACAATGTTACTGATGGTTTCAGCAACTTGCGCATTGAAATACGTCATCACTAAGACCCCAAGGAAATTCATCACTACCGCCATTCCAATAGCGACATTTGGACGTAGGACCCTCGTAGAGACTGCGGTGGCAATTGCATTTGGAGCATCCGTCCACCCATTGACGAAAATAACGCCTAACGAGAGCACGATGGTTATAACTAAAGCCATATTCACATTTATACACCTCATTTAAAAATTCCGAAGTAATCAT
Organism: Enterococcus sp. 125944; assembly: GCF_051909435.1. Lineage (NCBI taxonomy): Bacteria > Bacillati > Bacillota > Bacilli > Lactobacillales > Enterococcaceae > Enterococcus > Enterococcus sp. 125944. The sequence continues at coordinate 15,498 of NZ_JBQASY010000001.1, forward strand.
AGCATAGAAAGTGAACAAAGTGTAAACTTTTTGTAAGTATTCATTAAAAAATATGTAAAGGATTAAAATAATAATATAGAACAAGAAAAAATAGCTGACAAAAGCACCTTTTTTTGTGTTAAGTAAAATTTCTTTACAACTTTTATTGCAAATGAAACTTGCATTAGGTATAATGACTAGTGTTGATTTATACGTTTCAAACGTATAAGAACTTATTTTTGGAGGTGAAATACATGCCAAACATTGAATCTGCAATCAAACGTGTTCGCACAAGCGAAGCGGCTAATGCTAAGAATTCATCTCAAGTAAGCACAATGCGCACAGCAATCAAAAAATTTGATCTAGCTGTTGAAGCTGGTGCTGATAACGTAGATGCGTTATATAAAGATGCTGTTAAAGCAATCGATATGGCTGAGACTAAAGGATTGATCCACAAGAACAAAGCTAGTCGTGACAAATCTCGTTTAAGTAAAAAAATTGCGAAATAAGCAAATTAAAGCCGAAGCAATCAAATGATTGCTTCGGCTTTCTTTTACCCTTGTCTTTTACCATGCTTTAAAACGAACAATTGAAACAGAAATTCTTTATCGATTTGACCACTTTTCACCAAATAATCATTCTCAATCAATTCATGATAAAGGGCTGCTAATTGCTTTTCATTGAACTTTCTTGCCTGCTGCATCGCTAACTTGACCCGATAGGGATGGATTTTTAGTGTCTCAGCAATATTTGCCTGTTGATAGCCGACCTTCATCAGAATCGACGCTTGTAAAAGCAAGCGTACTTGTCCAATCAAAATTGCATTGATTTTAATGGTCTCTTCCCCTTGTAACAACAAGTCATCATACAACCGCCAGGCATCCGCTACTTTTCCTTGTAACACATCATTAGTCAATTCAAAAACATTGTGTTCTAAGGTTTTAGGAATCAATTGCTGAACGATTTCTTTTGTGATCTTCGCATCTTTTCCTGCATACAAGCGTAATTTTTGCAGCTCCTGCATCGCTTTTGATAAATGGAGATCAGTCAACCGCAGGAACAGTTCAAAAGCTTCTCTAGTCATTTCAATACCATCGTTTGTCAATGTCTGTTGCAAGTACCGACGAACATCCGCTTCTTTCATTGGTGCCACATCGATGATGATCCCTGCTTTTTTCAACTGCTTCGTGATTTTCTTTCGTTCATCCAGCTTATCATATTCGGCAAAAATCACCAAAACAGCCGTGTCCATTGGATTTTTTAAATACAGCAAAAAATCATCAAGGTCATGTTCTGGAACATTGGCTTTTTTTTCTGCTGTTAGAAAAAAAGGCCGCTCCACAAAGATCAATCGCTGATCACCGAAAAACGGCAACGATTGCGCTTCTTGAATCACCAAATCCAAAGGCTCTCTTTCCATATCAAAAGAAGCAAAATTCAAGTCATCTTTTGAAACTTCAAAACGCGTCAAAAATGCTTGACGTACTTGTTCTTGTAAAAATTTTTCTGTGCCTGTCACTAAATAGATAGGTTGCAGAGATTTCGTCCGAATCTCTTGCAACGCTTTTTGCAGTTCCATAGATTCCCCCGCTTTCTTTTCCATCCTATCATCATTCTAATCGATAGTCTAGCCATGTTTCTAGCTGTTGGACACGATGCCAATTTGACCAGCTGAAGCGGATCATCCCCTGCTGATCTGTTCTCAAGATGCTTCTTCCTTCCATCACTTCCAAAACTTCAGAATGTGGATGTCCATAGCGATTGTCTTTGCCACAAGAGATGATGCCGATTTTGGGTGAAAGGCTCTCGATAAAACGAGCAGAAGTGGAGGTACGACTGCCATGATGCCCTAGCTTTACCACTTCTGCCTGGAGATGAGGGTACAGTTGAATCAACTTTTCTTCCCCTTTTTGATCTAAATCACCGGTAAATAAAAAGCGCCATTTCTCAATTTCAGCCTTCAAAACTAAAGAATCTTCATTTTCACCTTGCCCAGACTCAGGAGCTAAAACAGTGATAGCAAGGTCGCGACCAATGGTTTCACCCACATTTGTCCAGTGAACAGTTCCTTGCGGAAGCTGCTTGATTAACGCGGCAATCTGAGGATGGTGTTCACTTCCAGGAACTAGGTATATTTTTTTGACAGGGATTGCTGTCATTAATGCCAGTGCATCACCTAGATGGTCCGTGTCTCCATGAGTCAAAAAAAGCCCATCGATTTGCCTGACTCCCTCGCCTTTTAAAAATGGAATCAATGAGGCGTGTGCATTTTCTTGATACGCGCGTTGCTGCCACGCCTCTTTAGGAAAAGATAAACTGCCGCCGGTATCAATCACATACACTTCCCGGTTAAAGGCTGTTTGTAAGACAATACTATCACCTTGCCCAACATCGACAAATGTAACGGCAGCAGGAACAAAAAGACGCTGTAAAAGTAGCGGTAAAAACAAACTGACTAAGAAACAAAAAAAGAACTGATGTCGCTGATACAAAAATAAACCAAGAAGACTACAGAAAATAGCAAGTTCTATGGGAATCCTTCCAGTCGTGAGGGCAAATCTTCCAAGAAAAAAGACGATTTCCTCTATTCCATGCAAAAGTGTTTCACTCCAACTATCCAGATAGGGTATTTTTGGTATCAAAAGACTTACGGCAAAAAGAGCAAAACAGCTAGGTAAGATAAAACGTTGAAACAACGGAAGCAAAAGAAGAGTAAAAATCCCAACCAACAAAGGAAATTCATAGAATAAGTGCATCAGCAGCGGCGCTGCCAATAACGGCAAAAACTGAGAACGGATCACTGAGGAAACCTGTACGTTTCTTTGCATGAGCAGTAAAAAAGTCATCAAAAAACATAGCTGCCCGGACGTTTGCAGAAAAACTTTTGGGTCGATCATAAGTGTTAGAAAAAGCACGATACCGTAACGATCACAGGCTGAAAGGTGACAGGAAAACAGTCGCAAAAGAACGGTCATCCCATAAGCGAGAACAGCTCGAATCACGCTGATAGAACCACCAAATAAAATGGCGGCTATCAGGATAATTGGCAAAAGAGGAAGCAGCATCTCCTCTCTGGTGAGCTTTCCTCGTCTCAGACCTCGTTCTAACCAGTAGAAAAAGAAAGACACATGCAGTCCGGACACAGTAAAAAAGTGCAGCAAGCCACTGCTACTGAATAATTGACGGATCTCTTGAAACTCATGATCTTTATACCCAAATAACAATGCGTTTATATAAGATGCCAGCTTCTCAGGGAAAAACTGCTTCACGTGAGTCACTGCAGCTGCTCGCCACCTGTGGATCGAAGAAATCCCGGCAGTTTGTTTGCTTGCGAGAATCTCAGTAATCGTCAATGTGCCTAAGAAGTTCCTGCTAGTCAAATAAAATGAGTAATCAAAGGCATGTTTGTTTCGGATTGGCTCTGCTATCTTGAAATTTCCATGTACTCTTAGTGATTTCTGCCAATTTTGTCGGCTGAGCCATTGGTCTTTTTCGGAAAGAGAAGAAACTTGATAACGCCCCATCACTTTACCTTCAGGCAGTTTCCCTTCAAATGTCACTAAATCACCATTGACTTTGATCGTATCAGGATAGATAAGAACCTCAGCAGTTAACGATCCTTCTTCCAACTGAGGATTTTGAAAACTGACCATACGTCCCCCTATCAATACACTGCCAAGACAACAAAGTGCCAATAAAGCAACTTGTTTTTTTATCAGTAGTCCCAGAAGAAGATAACTTGCGATAATAAATAAAAGAACAGATTTCAAATAGAAACCTGTTACCCAGCAACCAATGATCACTCCAACAAAAAGGAAATGGTCACGGCATGTTTGTATGTGTAGCCCCATTCAAGGCACCAAAAGATAATTTTTCAAAATATGCTGGATCAAGTTCAACTTGGTGGACGGTAGCACCAACTTGCTGAATCAAATCTAGAGCATATTGATTATTGCGGTAGTCATTCAGATAATGAATTTTCTTGACGCCTGCCTGCAAAATCGCCTTCGTACAAGGCAAACATGGAAAGTGTGTCACATAAATCTCGGCATTGTCGGTTGAAACACCTAGCTTGGCGCATTGCAGTAATGCGTTCATTTCTGCATGGATCGTGCGGATACAATGTCCGTCAACCACATAGCAGCCTTCATCAATACAATGAACGTCTCCACTAACTGAGCCATTGTAGCCGCCGGCAATAATCCGTCGGTCCTTGACTAGTGTCGCCCCCACCTCTAACCGAGAGCATGTACTTCTAAGAGAAAGTAAAACAGCTTGAGCCATAAAATACTGGTCCCAAGGGATTCGTTTATTTCCTTCTATCGATCGGTTTTGAGAATTAACCCATTGATTCTTTTTATTCAGATCGCTTGTCATCTGCGTACCTCCTTTTTCTATTTTTCCGATTGCGAAATAATAGTACACAATTTTTTATAATATACTATACCCCCACTGATTAATCTAGGGGCTAATGAATTTTAGTGTCTTTTTCTCCATTCACTTCTGCTTGTTTTTCCTACTGCTACCGTCAGTCAAACAGTTCTCAAAATGACTCCACTACCTGCTGGGTATTGTTTTTGATTAAGGGACTGGGAATAAAATTGCTTGTTATTTTCTTTGATGCTACTAATATTTGATGCTACTAACGGATGGAACGAAAGATCCTCACTTTACTCTTCCCAGGTATAATAGTTTTTTCGCCTTTTCTCTCTTTCTTCTTTCGATTCCTCCCTTTCATTGAAACACTTGCCTAACGCAAATTTTTCATAAAACCTTTGTAGCAACACCATCTGCCTATTTCTAGTTTTTCAGGGGTACATAAAATAATACGCCTTTCGAGTGCTCTTGCTTTTTTTTAACAGCAAAATACACGCTTCTTTTTTATTTCCAGCTTTTTTTCTTTTTCACTTTTGTTTTCAGAAAAAACTTGGAAATTTTCTTACCCAAAAAGTTTTATACTTCGTTTTGTAAGAAAAGAGGTGGACACACAATGAACAGAAGCATACATCAGCTTTCTCCTCCAAGATAACAGCGCCAAAAAGATATTAGACTTAGAAAGAAGCGATTTGATGAACGAGAAAAAATTATCTTTATTTGGTTTTTTCGCACTAACAGCCTCGATGGTCCTGACTGTGTACGAGTACCCAACTTTTGCCACGTCACAACTTCATTTGGTTTTCTTCTTATTATTAGGAGGTATCCTCTGGTTTTTGCCTGTTGCACTCTGCGCGGCAGAAATGTCGACGGTAAAAGGCTGGCAGAACGGTGGGATATTTAGTTGGGTCAGTGAAACATTAGGCGAACGGTTTGGCTTTGCAGCGATCTTCTTTCAGTGGTTTCAGATTACTGTCGGATTTGTTACGATGATTTACTTCATCTTAGGGGCACTTTCTTATGTGCTGAATTTTCCCGCCCTCAACAATGATCCATTGATGAAGTACATCGGTTTGCTGATTATTTTTTGGCTCTTAACGTTTTCTCAGTTAGGTGGAACCAAAAGAACAGCAAAAATTGCAAAAGCAGGATTTGTTATCGGGATCGTCATTCCCTCTATCCTCTTATTTGTGCTAGCAGCAGCTTATTTCATCGGTGGAAATCCTATTCAAATACCCCTGAGTGAAAAAGCATTTATCCCTGACTTTTCAAAAGTTTCTACTCTCGTGGTGTTTGTCTCTTTTATTTTGGCTTATATGGGTGTGGAGGCCTCTGCTTCCCACATTAATGAACTAAAAAATCCGCAAAAAAATTATCCACTAGCAATGATTTTGCTAGTCATTCTTGCCATTGCATTAGACGCTATTGGCGGATTCTCTGTTGCTGCGGTCATTCCGCAAAAAGAATTATCTCTCAGTGCCGGAGTGATTCAAACCTTTGAATCGTTGTTGCTTCACTTCAATCCGCATCTTGGTTGGCTAGTGAAGTTAATCGCACTAATGATTGCCTTTGGTGTCATGGGTGAGGTCAGCTCATGGGTCGTTGGCCCATCAAGAGGTATGTTTGCAGCGGCACAACGAGGATTACTGCCGACTTTTTTGCGAAAGCACAATAAACATGGCGTCCCTGTTCCGCTAATCATGATTCAAGGAATCATCGTTTCAATATGGGGTGCTGTTCTAACGTTTGGCGGCGGTGGAAACAACTTATCTTTCTTGGTAGCTATTTCGCTGACAGTAGTGATTTATTTGATTGGTTATTTGCTGTTTTTCTTGGGCTATTTTGTTCTGCTTTTTAAGAAAAAAGATCTTCCTCGTACCTATAATGTTCCAGGAAAAACAATCGGAAAAACAATAATCGCAGGATTAGGGCTCATCATGTCGCTGCTCGCATTATTCGTTTCGTTCTTCCCACCTTCTTCGATTCCTGCCAGTGAAGACAGAACTTACCAAGTCATCTTGTTGATTAGTTTCATCGTTACTTTATTGTTACCATTCATTCTCTATGAACTTCATGACAAACGTGGCAAAGAAGCTCAAATCGACGAACCGGTTCATATGAAAACAGGAGATGTGAACCCTGCCACTTATCCAAGCGCTCGAGGAGAACACCACATCGTTCAAAACGAGAAGTATACAATCAAACATTAACCGTATTTTTTATCTATTAGGAGGAATTATCATGTTATATGGAAAAGAAAACCGCGAAGAAGCAGACTATTTGGAACCAATTTTTGGAGCTGTTTGTGAAGGAGAAGATTTACCGAAATACAAACTAAATCCACAATCTGTTGAACCTAGAATGGCCTATCAGCTCGTACAAGATCAGCTACTTGATGAAGGAAATGCCCGTTTGAATTTAGCTACATTCTGTCAAACCTACATGGAACCGGAAGCAGTTAAGCTGATGACACAAACTCTAGAAAAAAATGCCATCGACAAATCCGAGTATCCACGAACAGCAGAAATTGAAAATCGCTGTGTGAATATCATTGCAGATTTGTGGCATGCAAGCAAAGAAGAAAAATTCATGGGCACTTCTACCATTGGTTCTTCAGAAGCCTGTATGTTAGGTGGGATGGCAATGAAATTTGCTTGGCGTAATCGGGCGGAAAAACTCGGTCTCGATCTAAATGCTCATAAACCTAATTTAGTGATTTCAAGCGGTTATCAAGTTTGTTGGGAAAAATTTTGTGTCTACTGGGATATCGAGATGAGAGAAGTCCCTATGGATGAAAACCATTTGTCGATCAATCTTGATAAAGTGATGGACTATGTTGATGAATATACGATCGGCATCGTTGGCATTCTAGGAATCACCTATACAGGACGCTATGACGACATTAAAGGATTGAATGAACTTGTTGAACAATACAACCAAACAACGGACTATAAAGTCTACATTCATGTGGATGCTGCTTCTGGTGGTCTCTATACCCCTTTTACTGAACCGGATCTCGTCTGGGACTTTCAATTACCAAATGTCATATCAATCAACACATCGGGTCATAAATACGGTCTCGTTTATCCGGGTGTGGGTTGGGTACTTTGGCGCGATCAATCTTACTTGCCTCAAGAACTTGTATTTAAAGTCAGCTATTTAGGCGGTGAGTTACCAACCATGGCCATCAACTTCTCCCATAGTGCTGCTCAGTTGATCGGACAATACTATAATTTTGTGCGCTATGGTTTTGATGGTTACAAAGCGATTCATGACAAGACCCATAAAGTTGCTCTTTATTTGGCAAAAGAAATCGAAAAAACCGATCTATTCGAAATGATCAATGATGGCGCTCAACTTCCGATCGTCTGCTACAAATTGAAAGACGATCCAAAACGGGAATGGACGTTGTATGACTTAGCAGACCGTTTACTCATGAAAGGTTGGCAAGTTCCAGCTTATCCATTACCAGCCAATTTAGACGACCAAATCATCCAACGATTGGTCATTCGTGCAGACTTTGGTATGAATATGGCCCACGATTATATTCAAGACATGAAAGAAGCTCTGCTGGCACTTGATCAGGCTCATCTGGTCTATCATAAAAAACAAGAAATCAAAACCTACGGCTTTACTCATTAAAAAGGCCAACACGTTCTAGCAAGAAACTTCCCCAAAATCATTAGAGCTCTCAACGTTACTTCTATTGCGGAACTGTCCCAAGTAGTGCCATTCGCTTGCACTACTTTAGTTCAAAGAGAGGGATTGCGCACGGCTGTGCGCAATCCCTCTCTTTGTATCAATAATTATCTTTTTCAGTCTTTTCAATTACTCTTTGTTGCAAAGATTTCCTCGACTCGTTGATATAGTGTCTGATTGATAGCTAAGATAACAGAGGAAACAGTGTTGAAAGTCACCGGATAAATTTTAGTATTTTTCGTTTGAAGTGTTTCTTGATAAAGAGAAGCATCACATAAAATCATTCGTTTGGTACAAAAAAAGACATCATCCACCACATCAGTTAATTGGTGATAGATCATATTGCTTATGGTAAAGTGCTCATCTAACATTTCTTCTAACTGTTGGCGATAATACAAGTATTTAAAATCAGAAGGTGCAACAATATACACTTCCAAATGTTCAGTTTTTTCAGCATCAGGAAGCAAACTTAGTAAAATCGTCAATTTACGAACCAGATTGTCATTCCATCGAATCATCTGCTGGTTTTGGTTTGCCCATAACCCAAGGCTCTCCATTATTTGATCAAACATTTCCCTCTCACTTGGGTAGAGAAAGAATAGACGATCCGTTTGAAAGATCTGCATGTCCCCCCAAGCGGAACGAAGAAACGGTAGTAACGCTTTTTCGAACAACAAATGATTTTTCTCGGAGATTCCTAATCGGTTTTGTAATAAATGCGTGAGTTCCAACATCTCCGGACAGCGATGAATGTGATTACGATAAACGACTTCAAAATCTCTTTGCAACAGCTCCAGATTATTGCACTGATACTTGCGTGAATTAAAAAGTGAATAGATGTAAAATTCTTCGTCCTCATTGCTACACAAAGAAACTACAAGTTCTTTAAGACCTTGCTGTAATAATTGAAATAGCGGTGTCTGTCGTGCCATCTCCTTGTCCCTTGATGCAAAACAAATAGGAGCTATTCGGCTTCTTGCTAATCCGATGTGGATCCCTAAATGAATGATTTGACGTTCGTCTTCAGGATAAGAACGCAGAAAAAAACGTTGTTCCACGAATTGGATCAGTTCTTCACAAGCCTGCTCAATAAAAGACTGATTTTTTTCAGGACGTTTTCCTAAATAGTTCATTACAGCCAATAGAAGATAGCGGAAGTCTTTCTCGGGGATCTCGACCTCCTCTTGCTCTTCATTTAAATAGCCCATTTCCTCAAAAAATCTCCATAAGTCTGTCCGAATGGTATAAACCTTGCTTAATGAAATAAACACCTCTTCCGATATTTTTTGCCAACTTCTCTCTCCAATCAAAAATTGATAGAGAACTTGTAAAAAATAGGATCCTTGATAAATGGTTTGAGTAAGCTCTGATAAGGAAGATCCGGCAGTAAAAACCACTTGATATGTATGCTTCTCGTGAGTGGCGGTAGCAATGCGTTCTTTTAGTAAAAGCAGAATTTTATCAATGTCATTGATAATGGTCGCAGGACAGACATCCAGCTGTTCGGCTAAACGGTCAATAAGCACGCTCTCCTTCTCATACAACTGCTCGCAAAGATAGACTTGACGAATCACGCATTTTTCTATATACCTTTCCAGCATAGGCTCGCTCCTTTCCCGAATTTATTACGTCCGTTATTATAAACTATCAGGAAATAGGAAGAAATGAAATTGATAGCATTCTGAGGAAAAGTTTAGGCAAAAAAATTGTTTTCAAAATTATTTTTAATTTTATCTTGGGAAAAATGAAGAATTTTTCATGTAATCGGTATAGCTTACCTTTAGCAAATCTTTTCCTGCTGAAATAAACAAATGGATTACACAGTGAGAAAAGGTCTACTTTGTATTCACACGATAAATTCCTTAGATCCCCTAGCATTCGATACAACATATAGTTGTATCGATTGACTCTTTTTGAGCAAAAGATTAATTTTTACAACCACCGGCCGCCTGCGACAGAGTGTGTTTTTGTTAGCATAATACGTCGCGATACTGACTTGTTTCACCCGATCGCTCTACTAAATAAAAATGACTTCTCTACTTACCTTATACCCCTTATACCCCTATACTCCCTATACCCCCTACAACAACGAAACAGAAAAGCCACTGAATCGCGAGCTTATTCTCTTATTCTTTCTCTTATTTTTCATCGCACCTTGATCAACCCCTCCAAAGCCTCATAAGTTTTAGGGCCAATACCAGAAACTTCTTTCACTTCTTCCACGGTTTTAAAAAAACCCTTTTCTTCACGGTAAGCGATGATTGCCTCTGCCTTTTTCGCGCCAATGCCTGGAAGCTCTTGTAACTGGCTGCTATCTGCTGTATTTAAATCGATCTGGTTCTGAGCAAGTGTTCCTTCTGCTCCGTTGTCAGCGTAAACTACCGGATCATCTAAATGAGGAACGATTACTAATTGTTGATCTGACAATTCTTGGGCAAAATTCATGACTTCTTCATTTCCTTCATCAGTGACCCCGCCCGCTAATTGGATCAGCTCATACAGTCGAGCTCCACTAGGTAAGGTGTAAATACCCGGATTTCGGATTTCTCCTTTGATATCTACAACGATCTGGTCCAATGACTCTTTCCTACTCTCTGATTCGAAAATTGGTGAAGATTCTTCTGCTTCGGGCCATTCTGGCTCATTCGGGGTAAAAAACAAACCAAATAGAAAAAGAATGACCAACAGCGCGCTCAAGGATAAATGCCAATATTTTTTCCCAAAATCCAACCACTTGTCCATAATGAATCACCTCAAAAAGAAGTACGCAAAAAAAGTCTTGATTGCTCAAGACTTGATAATTTCTTCGATTTCTTTCATGGAATGAACGACATGGTCTGCATCCAAATCAGTTAGCAATCCTTCAATATCATAGAACATCGTTTGCACCCCTGCCCCTCGTCCAGCCAGCACATCCATCGCACGATCACCGATCATTACAGTCGTTGTTTTGTCCAATTGATATTTTTCCACTAAATAATTCAAAGACGTTGGGTCCGGCTTGCGGGGAAAATTATTCTCCGGTCCCACGATCTCTACGATCAAATGGTCAAGATTTTCTTTCATTAAAAGTTCTTTCGTTGAAACAACGTCACGATGGGTCAAAATATAATTCTTTCCGCCATGGTCTACTACTGCTTGTAAAGCTTCTTTCGTTCCCGGAAATGAAACGGGTAGCCGCTCATCTAGTGCTTCATATGCTTTAAAACGAGCGCTAAAATCAATGAAATCCAATTGATATTTCTCAGCTACTTGTTTTGATGACGATGCTTTCAAGATGCGATAAATTTCTCTCGAATCGGGATCAAATCCAGCGTCTTTCAATGTTTTAAGAAACGCCTCTAACATGATTGGGTAACTGTCAAACAATGTGCCGTCAAAGTCCCAAATATACGAATGATACATGTACAACCCTCATTTTCTAAAAATAAGCTGAAATGTTTCCGTGAAAAAAATGTTTTTTCAGCAACTTTACAAAGTTTATCACAAAAGTCCGCCTTTGTCTTTAGATCAAAAGGCAAAGTGGTTGAGACAGAAGTGATTAGTTGCAAGAAATTACGGCTTATTACTGCAAAAGCGACCGCTTACCGTGCGTTCGAAAAAAGAGCTATGACAACCTTTTGTCACAGCCCTTAAAAATTACCAGCTTCCGGAAATTCCGCCCCCACTACTGGACCCACCGCCAAAGCCACCGAAATCACTATCCGAGCTTTTACTCTCTGCGATGACCTGTTCTTGTCGCGTGACATGATTGATGAGTAACAAATAAACTAAAGATTGATCCATAGTGGTTGGATTGTATTCACGACGAGCATTATTCAATAGTTCTGAACGATCTTCCCCCGAAAAATCACCTACTTGTTTTTGTAGATCTGGATGATTTTTATATACTTCATGGAGATCGATAGTAAACAAAGCATCCGTTTTAACAGAATCAATCAAGCTAGCTATTTCCTGAGAACTCGTCTGCACCATTTCAGGATACGTCTTTTCCTTCGTAAGCAGCATAGCCAAATAATCGTTGTTGAGACTACGCCGCTGAATTTCTTCTTCCGCCAACTGCTGAATCTCTTTTTTATACTGTGGAATCAAATAAGCATTTTCTGCAAGAATATCTCCAGTTAAATCATAATCTCGTAATTGTTCCTTGAGTTGCCGCTGCAATTGTGTTTCATAGGTTCGCAATGTGTCATGGCCTTGGGCTAACTCTTGCCCAAAGATCTTCAAATTTTTATGATCTTTCATATATTCTTGCACGAATTGATCGGCCAACTGCGGATTTTTCAATGCTTGTTGAATCATTTGGTTTCTAGCTGGTTGCGGACTGATTCTTTCAAACTCAGCTAATTGCCTCGGAATAACTTCACTAAGCAGGTACATTTTTAACGCCTTCAAACACTCTCCAGCAACAATATAGTGATTGAAGGTCTGATAATTCCTTCTTTTACTTGCCCATCTGTAAAAAGCCTTTTCATCAAACGCTGGATCCGAATGAATATGAGGAGGAATCACATTGGCTGCTTGAAAACTTTTCTTCGTTTGGCGCTTGCGCCAGCCTATCACTCCGCTAATAGCTGCAATAATCAATGCACTAACTGAACTAACAAGTTGCCAAAACAGCAACCAAAATTTCTTTGACTCTGCGGCTTCTCGGGCCTTTTTTTCTGCCAGTAGCTGTTGCCCATCCGCATAAATTTTGTTCAGACCAACCGTTTCGTCCGCTGTTTTCATTTCCTCATAGACGCGATCAGAAGCATTTAAAACAGCTTGATCATAGTCTTCATCACGCAAAAGATCTTTTGTATCTTCATCGATCAGGTCATCATCTGACAAATCAGAAAAAATATACGTTAAGCCATCCCCATAGCCTAAACGAAATTCCCGGTCCTCGATGGCAAACACAAAGACTAAGCCATTGTTATACGCGGATTGACCAAAACTGTATTCATCAAATAACTGATTGGTTACTGTCTCGATCGTTTGGCCGTCTAAGTTTTTAAGCGTGACAACAGCGTATTCTGGACTTCCTGGCAACGTTTGGAACCTCTCTTGGTTTAATTGATTGATTTTTGCGATTGTCTCTGCTGAGAGGACCCCTGCATTATCCTTCACAAAACTTTGACCAAATACTTTTTGGGGAACAAGTAGCACGAACATGACGATCACTACCAGTATGGAGCTGCCCACTACCCTCTTTTTCATTCTTGACACCCCTATCTGTATAAAATTACGTTAATTGTATATTATTTCCAGATGATCAGCATAGGGCTAAAGCCTTAGATCACAAAGAAGAAACTGCGAACTAAGTGCTACACTAAACAAAATGTCCGATTTTTTTACTAGCATCCCCTCCAAAATACCATTAGGTCTTTATGAGCGAATGTTCGAAAAGTAATCACCTTTTCGTCCAATCGAGAGCATTTGATTTTGTGTGTTCCTTATATCGCAGTTTCAGAAGATGATCAGTTTTTGAAAGAATGAATCGGCGCAGGAATTCGGCCGCCTCGCTGAATAAAGTCAGCAGATTTAGCTGGATTAACTTTCATAACAGGTGCTGTGCCTAGTAAACCACCAAATTCGATTCGGTCTCCTACTTGTTTTTCTTTAGCCGGAATGATACGTACCGCCGTTGTTTTATGGTTGATGACGCCGATTGCTGCTTCATCAGCAATCATCGCAGCAATCGTTTCTGCAGTAGTATCTCCAGGAATTGCGATCATGTCTAAGCCCACCGAGCAAATTGCTGTCATCGCTTCTAACTTTTCTAGATTCAACAAACCACTTTCAACTGCTTTGATCATGCCTGCATCTTCTGAAACCGGGATGAAAGCACCCGATAAACCACCAACATGATTGCAGGCCATGACGCCGCCTTTTTTGACGGCGTCGTTCAATAACGCCAATGCAGCCGTTGTCCCGTGAGTTCCAACGGATTCCAGACCCATTTCTTCCAAGATGAGCGCCACACTATCCCCTACAGCCGGAGTAGGTGCTAAAGAAAGATCGACGATCCCAAAAGGAACCCCTAAACGCTCTGAAGCTACCCGTCCGACGAGTTGCCCCATACGGGTTATTTTGAAAGCCGTTTTTTTGACTGTTTCTGCAACGACGTCAAAAGATTCTCCTTTGACTTTTTCAAGCGCACGCTTGACCACTCCAGGACCGCTGACGCCTACATTAATCTCGACATCTGCTTCTCCGACACCGTGAAAAGCACCGGCCATAAACGGGTTGTCTTCCACTGCGTTTGCAAAAACAACTAATTTCGCACATCCCATATCTGAAGCTTCAGCCGTTTGTTTGACTGTTTCCCCCATTAACCGAACAGCATCCATATTGATTCCAGCTTTGGTTGATCCAATATTGACCGAAGAACAGACAAAGTTCGTTGCTGCCAGCGCTTCTGGAATCGATTGGATCAATGCTAAATCACCGCCTTGATACCCTTTTTCAACCAGAGCACTGTAGCCACCGATGAAATTGACCCCTACTGTCTCAGCTGCCCGATCCAATGTTTTAGCTACCTTCACACAGTCTTGTGGCGTCGGTTGACTGGCTGCCACAACAACGGCAATCGGGGTAACAGAGATTCGCTTGTTGATGATTGGAATACCATATTCTGTTTCGATTTGTTCGCCAACTCGCACCAAGTTCTTGGCTTTTGTCGTAATTTTTTGATAGATTTTTTCGCACATCTGATCGATATCGTCATCGATACAGTCTAAAAGAGAGATTCCCATTGTAATGGTACGAATATCAAGATTTTCTTCTTCAACCATGCGAATGGTTTCTAGTATTTGATTGATTTCCATAGAAGACCTCCTATAATTTATGCATGGTATCAAAAATTTCTTGGTTTTGAATACTGATTTTAACACCTAGTGTTTCGCCTTTGGTATGCAATTGCTCACGAATCGTTTCAAAATCTGCATTTGCCTCCATCGATAATAACATCATCATCGTAAAGTATTCTTCCATGATGGTTTGTGAAACATCGAGGATATTGATGTCTAATTCTGCCAATAGTTGGCTAACCCCTGCGATGATCCCTACCTTGTCTTTTCCAATAACGGTCAATACTGCTTTCATAAGAGCCCGCCTTTCATAAAATTTTTCTTATTATAGCATAAGAAAACCGCACTTTCGATGAAACTTCATACGAAAGCGCGGTTTTTAGTAATAATGTTCGTCTTTATCCCAACCGTTCTTGTAAAACAGCTTGTGAATCAAAGGTATAAATGATTGGCTCTGCATTGGGGACATCGATTTTGTCGACTTCTTCTTCAGGTACATTCTCCAAATACTTCACTAAAGCCCGCAAACTATTGCCATGGCCTGTGATCAAGACATTTTTTCCTGATCGAATGAAGGGAACAACATCATCCGACCAAAAAGGGGTGATCCTTTCAACGACCATTCCTAGGTTTTCTCCTTTAGGAATCAAGCGTGGATCTAAGTCGTCATAACGACGATCAAAATGATTTTCTGAAACATACAGCGGCGGTTCATTATACCCTCGTCGCCACTTTTGGACTTGACCTTTTCCATAACGAGCAACCATTTCATCTTTATTGACACCGACTAACTGTCCGTAGTGTCGTTCATTCAACCGCCATGTCTTATAGGTAGGTACCCACAATTGAGCGCTTGCTTCCAAAACAGTGTTGCAGGTGATGATGGTTCGCTGAAGATAAGAAGCAAATGCTACATCAAAAGAAATACCCAATTCTTTGATTTTTTCTCCCGCTTGCCAAGCTTGTTCCCGACCCTTTGCTGTCAAGGCCACATCCAGCCAGCCCGTCCAATAGTTTTCAAAATTTGCTTCGCTTTCGCCATGCCGTATCAATACTACCTTCACTTGAACGCCTCCTCTTTGATTCATTATCTCAAGAAAAAAGCAAAATGTCTTGGGCAAAGTTCACAGAGGCATCCTTTTTTTATCTGAGTATACAAAAAGGCTAGGCATAAGTTGAGCCAGACCCGATCTTTAAGGAACAATTGTCCTCTCGAGAATCTTTCTGACTGTTTTTACTTATGTCCTAGCCTCATACGTGCATGGGTCTGTTCTTAAAATTTGGAGAAATTAATCAAGAATCGTTACTTGAACGGTCCGACGGCCCCATTGTTCGCATTGTGCATTTGTTGGGAAATGCACGTCGATGATATTTCCCTTGATCGCACCACCGGTATCGCTGGCGATGGCTTCTCCATAACCTTCAACATAAAGTCTTGTGCCTAGAGGGATCACAGATGGGTCCACCGCAACTGCCATCGGATTTTCCAACAAGTTTTGGCCGGTAGCTGTCACAGTTCCGCCGCCTAAAACATCTGCTGGATCAGAACTATATGCTGTTGCTTCCATCGTCATCGTTGTTCCAGAATAGCTGCTTGCTGCAGATTCAGATTGGTTTTCGTTGGCAGATTGGTCTTCTGCTTGTGTGGTTTCTTTTGCAGGTTGTTCACTTGCTTGGTTATCTGATGATACTTTTTTGTCGGTGTCAATAATCAGAGTTGTACCATCATAGATGATGTTAGGATCTTTCAGTTTGTTGTCTTTTGCAATTTGATCAATATGATCTAAATTACCAAAGTATTTTAAAGAAAGACCAGATAATGTGTCATCAGATTTCACCACGTGTTTGATTTCGTCTGCGTTAGCAGTTGTACTTAATGCAGCAAAACCAGCAATTGTGGCTGTAGTTAATACGAATGTTTTAATTGATTTCATAAATTTTATTTTCCTCGCTCTATGTAAGTTTTCGTCGTAACGACTTGATAAATAATAGCAAGATACGTTAAGTCCTTGGTAACAGTTCGATGACGAAATATTTCACTTTGATAAAAGAAATTAAATAACGTACCAAATAAAAAATAGAAATACTTAAAACCTTGCTAAATAAGGCTTTAATAGTAAACAGAAGATCGATTAACTGTTACAAGTTTCTTTTAAGCTAATCAAAAAAGCCGAATGAATCTTAAATATTTTCATAATTTCCGGAAATTTTCTGAAATAAATTTTCTTATATTACAAATTTGTAAAAAACAATTCAACCTGTAAACTTATAGAAAACACTGTTTTTTCTGAAAACTCAAATATATTTCGTGATTTTTCCAAGAAAGGGATTGACTTACCAAAAAGGTGTGATACGATATTTCTAACGTTTGTTGTATTTTTATACATAATTCAAGCTATTATTGTATTTTAAAACAAAAAAAGGAGTAATTGAATGAAAAAGATGTGTAAATGGTTCGCTTCAACAATGATACTGATCGTCCTGTTCTTTTGTGTTACCACAAAACTGGTACACGCTGAAACAACAGATCCCGTCTATGAAAAAATAAAACAAAATGGCGCATTGATCGTTGGCTTATCTGCGGATTATGCCCCCTATGAATTTCATACCACGATTGATGGCAAAGACGAAATTGTCGGCTTTGATCTATCAATTGCCAAAAAAATCGCTGATGATCTAGGTGTCGATCTTAAAATTGAAGAATTAGGTTTCGATGCGCTGTTAGGAGCATTAAAAACTGGAAAAATCGATCTTGTCATTTCGGGGATGGCTGCTACCGATGAACGTAAAAAGGAAGTCAACTTTTCTGACACTTATATGGAAGTCCAACAAAAAGTGATTGTTCGAAAAGAAGATCAGAACCGGTTTCAATCAACAGCAGATTTCAACGGTGTAGCTGTCGGTGCTCAAAAACAAACCACACAAGAAGAATTAGCTAAAAATGAGTTGTCCGGCTCACTTGTAACCTCTTTGCAAAAAGTTCCGGATCTGATCACAAATTTAAACTCAAAAAAAGTGGATGCTGTTGTGATGGAAGGTCCTGTGGCGGAAGCCTATGTTCAATCAAATGATAACTTAGCAATTGCCGACGATGTGGTCTTTGAGAAAGGTACGAAAGAAACAGCGATTGCTATTTCAAAAGAGGCGCCGCTGCTCCTGGAAAAAATCAATGCTTCCATCAAGACGATTGTCGATAACGATCTATTGAGTCAATATCAAGATGAAGCCTATGCTCTAATGTTCAATGAAGAAACAGGAGCACCTGAAGAAGGCTTCTTTAGCAAATATCTGCCCTTTTATCTCTCAGGAGCCGGTTATACTATTTTTTTAGCCTTTGTCGGTGTACTCTTTGGCTCGATTGCTGGTAGTCTACTGGCATTTATGAAACTTTCTGCGTCAAAAATTTTGCGTTGGATTGCGATTGTTTATATTGAATACGTGAGAGGTACCCCGCTCTTAGTACAGATCTTTATCGTTTATTTTGGGACTGGCGTACTAGGTCTGGATTTATCCAAATTAACGGCAGGTTGTATCGCTCTTGCACTTAATAGTGCCGCCTATGTGGCTGAAATCATTCGTGCGGGGATCAATGCGGTCAACAAAGGTCAGTTGGAGGCAGCCCGTTCATTAGGAATGAATCAAGTTCAAGCGATGCGCTTCATTATTTTTCCGCAAGCCATCAAGAACATTTTACCTGCTCTCGGCAATGAATTTGTGACAGTCATCAAAGAGTCTTCTGTTGTCTCTGTCATTGGTGTCTCCGAATTGATCTTCCAAACAGGGGTCGTCCAAGGTGCCAGTTTCAAACCTTTCCTACCATACGTGATTGTTTCCTTGATTTATTTTGTCTTGACTTTTGCTCTTTCACGATTACTAGGAGTTGCAGAAAGGAGAATGAAAACAAGTGATTAGCGTAAAAAAACTTTTAAAAAATTTTGGTGCGACAGAAGTTCTGAAAGAGATCGATCTTGAAATCTCCACGGGTGAAGTCGTTGTGATCATTGGACCTTCTGGAAGCGGCAAAAGTACTTTTCTGCGTTGTTTGAATCTTTTAGAACAACCTACCAGTGGTCAAATCGAATTTGAAGGAAACGATCTTTTGGCTAAAGAGATTGTGATCGATCAAATTCGTCAAAAAATGGGTATGGTATTCCAAAACTTTAATCTGTTTCCTCATAAAACAGTTTTGGAGAACATCACCATCAGCCCCATAAAAGTAAAAAAACAAGATCAAGAGACCGCTGAGAAAAAAGCCTACGCACTTTTGGAACAAGTTGGATTAGCGGACAAAGCGACTAGCTATCCTGCAAGTTTATCTGGTGGGCAACAGCAGCGAGTAGCTATTGCTCGTGCGTTGGCTATGGATCCAGATGTGATGCTTTTTGATGAGCCGACTTCTGCACTTGATCCGGAGATGGTTGGTGAAGTATTAGCGGTGATGCAGGCACTCGCCGAGAAAGGCATGACGATGGTCGTTGTGACTCATGAGATGGGCTTTGCCAAGCAAGTAGCGGATCGCGTGATCTTCATGGCTGACGGTATCATTCAAGAACAAGGAACACCTGAAGCGATCTTTGACCATCCGCAAAATAGCCGCACACAAGATTTTTTAAGAAAAGTACTATAAAAAATGGAGATGAACCTATGAAACAGTCGATGATTGCACAACGATTTCAAACACCCGAAGAAAATCTACTAATGGACATTGCAACGATTGCCAAGAAAACACCAAATTTGATAGATCTGTCCATCGGCGATCCTGATTTGATTACTGATCAGTCGATCATTGCTGCCGCTTTTACGGACGTCAAAAATGGACATACAAAATACACGGCTTCTGATGGCAGTGCCGATTTTATTCAAGCTGTTGTCGATTTTTATCAGACCCATTATGGATTGACTTTCTCCAACGATCAAGTACGGGCCTCAGTTGGTGCGTTACATGGCATGTATCTTGCTTTGTGCGCGATCTTGGATCCTGGAGATGAAGTAATTATCCATGAGCCTTACTTTTCTCCTTATAAGCAGCAAGTTGAAATGGCTGGCGGAAGCCCGGTTTTCATCCCTACCTTTGAAAAAGATGGTTTTCAGATCGCTATTGATGTATTAAAAGCAGCGATTACCGACAAAACAAAAGCCATTATCATTAATTCTCCCAACAATCCCACTGGTGCTGTCTTTTCGCCGACAACTTTTAAAGCAATTGCTGAAGTTGCCGAAGAAAATGATTTGTTGATCTTGTCAGATGAAGTGTACGAAGCCTTTTGTTTTATGGAAGAGTTTGTTCCTATGGCCACTTTTGCGCCTGAACGGACGATTACTTTTAGCAGTTTTTCAAAAGCTTTTGCTATGACTGGCTGGCGGATTGGTTACATGATCGCTCCTTTATCCATCAATCAGACAGCCAAGTTGATTAATGAAAGTATTGCTTATTCTGCTCCTACCCCCTCACAACGAGCGGGAATCTATGCGTTGAATCACTACGACGAACTTGTTCCAGCAGTCGTGGAAACCTTCAAAAAACGGCTAAGTTACATTCAGCAACGAGTCGCTACTATTCCTTTTCTTTCTTTGTCTCCTGTCAAAGGAAGTATGTATGCCTTCATCAACATAGAAAAAACTGGCTTGGATTCTGTTACTTTCGTTGAAAAACTTTTAAAAGATACTAGCGTGCTAATGATTCCCGGTAAAGCTTTTGGTGAGACGACTGGTGATCATTATGTCCGTTTAGCTGCTACGCAATCAATGCCAATGCTAAGAGAAGCCTTTGATCGCATTGAGCAGTTCACTTTTTAATCAACAAAAAATCCCTCTGCTCCAAGAGAGTGAATCACTCCCAAAAGTTAGCTTTTATGGCTAACTTTTGGCGAATGGTTCAATCACTCTAGTTGCAGAGGGATTTTTTTATTCTTTTTTTGCTTCTTCAATCAGTTTTGCTATTGCTTCTTTTTGATATTCTGCAGTGAATTGACTGATTTTTGCTTTTTGTTCCGCCGCATCCATTGTTGGGTCAGCCATCAAAGCGGCTTGCATCTTCTCTTGAACAAAAGTTTTTGCTTCTGTTTTCATCGCTTCTTGTTGGTTTTCAACAAGACTGGCTAGTTTTTTCGCTTGATCAACAGTTAAGAGAGTCCAAGAATCTGGAAGAGAGAACGTATTCTTTTCACGAATAAACTCTTCATCATTCCCAGCTATTCCAAACAAGAAACGATAAAAATCATTTTTATACGTCCAACGGGTCGTTTTCGTTTCTTTTTGTGCCGATTTGGCATCTTCGACGACATGATTCGTCACATGGTCCATTCTTGTTTGTTTTGGTTTCTTTTGCGACTCATCTGTGCGGTACAAATAGATTTTCTCAGTTCCATCACCCAAAGGTTGATACAACAGCATTGGCAACTGATCATTGTCACTGCTTGAAACTAACGGCTGTGTAGTCGTTGTGGTGGTTTTTTCCATCCCAAAATGTGCGGATAGATTGGCCATCATTGCTGTTAAGCTTAAGACAAAAACCAAACCAAAGAGAAGTGAAATAACAGTTTGGACTTTATTTTTGGCAAAAACATTTAATAACGCAAAGGCAATTACACTGATGACGACAATCACTAACATCATTTGCCGTCACCTCCTTTAAGAACAGTCAACTGAGGCTCTTTTTTCTTCAATGCAAAGGCAATCAAAAAGCCTAAAAAGCCAAAGACAACAGCGACATAAAAAGCAGCATGATAACCAGAAAGTGTTGCTTCGATCGCTTTTTCTTTGTAAGCAAGCGGTGTTGCCTTCAACAAGCCATCACTTGGAAGATTTCCTTTGGTTACATTTGATAAGACACTGATCAAAATCGCCGTTCCAATTGAGCTGGCAACTTGACGGAAAGTATTATTAACTGCTGTACCATGACTGATCAAGTTTCCTGGCAAAGCATTCATACCAGAAGTAGTAACTGGCATCATAACCATGGAAATCCCAAACATACGAATCGCATAAAGAATGACGATATGCAAGATCGGTGTGTCTTTTGTTAAAAAGGCAAAAGGCAATGTTGCAGCAGTCAAAATGAACATACCGGTAATAGCTAAACGCTTTGCCCCATACTTATCAAAAATTGCCCCAGTGATCGGCATCATCGCCCCCATTACCAATGCCCCAGGTAAAAGCATCAAACCAGAATGAAAGGCAGATTCTCCCCGAATATTTTGGATATATAAAGGCAAGACCATTTCTGCGCCCACCATGGCCATATTGGTCACACCGGAAAGAATGGCCGCTAATGTGAATGTTTTCGATGAAAAGACGCGTAATTCCAAAAATGGATGCTCGATGTGCAATTGTCGCCAAGCAAAAAAGGCGATAAACAAGACCCCAACTACTAAGAAACTAATGACCTCCACGCTTCCCCAGCCCTTGTCTCCGACACTGGAAAAACCATACAACAATGTTCCGAAACCGATGGTTGAAAGAATGGCAGAAAAAATATCAATTTTCGGATGAGACAGCTCGATAACACTCTTCATCAAGAAGACAGCTAAGATCAATACTAAAATAACGATTGGAATGACCATTCCAAACAAATAGCGCCAAGTATAGTGGTCAATGATCCAGCCGGATAGTGTTGGGCCTAAAGCTGGTGCCAACCCAATAACGATCCCCGACATTCCCATTGCAGAACCGCGTTTTTCTGGCGGAAAGATCGATAACATGATATTTTGCAACAACGGCATGGAGATACCAACACCGGCAGCTTGAATCAAACGACCTAATAGTAAGATCGAAAAATTAGGTGCTGCAAAACAAGCAATTGTACCAATTAAGAAAATCGTCATGGCAGTTAAATACAAATTTTTCGAATTGAATTTATTAATCAGCCAAGCGGTAATTGGAATCATGATCCCATTAACAAGCAAGAATCCGGTCGTCAACCATTGAACATCAGAAGCCGTAATATCGAAGGCATTCATCAAGGTTGGAAAGGCAGTCGTCAGTAATGTTTGATTCAATACTGTACAAAACGTACCGATCAGCAAAACGACAACCAATAAAGAACGATTGTACGGTTTACCGTATATATCTAAAGGACGATTATTTGTCATATTTCACACTCTTTTCACAAAATTTTTCAACAGCACTATACACTTTAAAACTTTCTCACTTATTTGTCAACCTACTTGACACAAAAGTAAAACAAGTTACAATATAAACAAATACCTTTACAAGAATGGAGAAAGCATGTCTCAAACCTTTCGTAAATTATTAGAAAATGACAATTTGCTGGTAGGGATCAGCGAGCTGAGCCAAATGTGTGAAGTCTCCCCGCGACAGTTACGCTACTGGGAACAAAAAGGATTGATCGAATCGGTCCCTCAAGAAGAGAATGCCCCACGTAAATATCGATTGCCTACGGTAATCAAAGTTGAATTGATCAAACGTTTCCTCGATGAAGGATTCACTTTGACAAAAGCCGTAGAAAAAGCAGAGGAAAAAATTCGGATCGCTCACCATATTCGCAAAGTCTTTACCGGGGTCCTGCAAAATTTGGAAGTGGTCGATGATCGATTCACGATCATCAGTCTTGGACCCATCAATGAATCCAATCAAATTCTGCATATTATTCATGACGATGTTTCCAATCAATTAAACTATGAATTATTACCGGAAAACCAACCCTTGACTATTGATAAATACCAACAACAATAACAGACTTTCAATGATCGAAAAAAGGATTGTCCCAGGCCCTCTTCTAGGCTTGCGACAATCCTTTTTTTCATTGTTGTTCGTAACGCTGAATTTTGCCGTCCAATCGACTCAATGTCTCTTTTAATTCCTCGAAACGTTGGCGTAGATTTTCACGTTCCTCGATCAATAGTTGTTTGCGAGCTTCTTTCGTTCTTTCCCCTTGCTGATACAAATCATTGTATTCAATCAAAGATTCCACTGATAAACCGGCGCTGCGCATGCATTTAATAAAATCAATCCATTGGATATCTTCTTCTGAATAATCCCGTACGCCATTGCTGGTACGTTTGATTTGCGGCAATAAGCCCACCCGCTCGTAATACCTTAAAGTTACAGGGGTCAATGAAACGATTTTTGCTACTTCTGAAATAGTCATTCGACTACACTCCTTTAATGACTTTGTTGTCCTCTTATGTGGCTGTGCCATAAGTCTTCTAGTAACACTATCCGAAACTATTATTGCTTCTGCGGTGCAGGGACTCTTCGTCGCAAAAGTAGGAGTCTAGAGCAATAGCATAGGAATCGGTTTAACTTGTTGAATGATGACTTATGACACAGTCCCGTCAAGCGATCGTTTTGACGATTTTTGCTGGTGTGCCAGCTACGACCACATTGGCAGGAACGTCTTTGGTTACCGTCGCATCTGCTGCCACGATGGCATTTTCTCCTACCGTTACTCCCGGTAAAATCGTCGCATTTGCACCAATCCATGCATTTTTCTTGATGACAATAGGTGCCACCCATAACCCACGACGCTTCTTCGGATCAGTCAGATGGTTGACAGTTATCAGACGAGCACCAGGTCCGATCAATACATGGTCTTTAATAAAAATACCACCTAAGTCAACAAAAGTCACATTAATATTAAGATAGACATTCCGACCAAATTGGATATGTCGTCCATAATCTGTATAAAAGGGCGTATTGACTGTTACGGACGCATCAATCTTTTCACCAGTGATCTGCTCGAGATACGCTCTGATTTTGTCAGCTGAATGGTACCCTTGATTCATTTCTCGAACCATCCGCTCATTGTATTCTTTGTATTGGTGGATTCGTTGAAAAATTGGTGCGTCTGCTAAAAGTTCACGATTGACTAGTTGTTGTTGAAAAGCACGATCCATATTTATTGCCTCATTTCATTCAAAGTTGTTGACTTTAGCATACTCCGTTAAAATAAAGATAACTAATACTTAATATGAATATAGAATAATTCCTTAAAGTTATAATACAAATAATCAAACGGAGGACGAGGAGATGGAACTACGTGTGATCAACTATTTTTTGGCGGTGGTCCGAGAAGGCACCATTACCAGAGCTGCCCAAACATTGCACCTATCCCAACCTACCCTTTCTAAGCAATTACAAGAATTAGAAGCTGAGTTAGGAACCAGGTTATTTGAAAGAGGTAGCCGAGAAATTCGATTGACAGATGAAGGTCGCTATTTCTACGAACGAGCCAAGGAGATCCAGCAATTGGTATCTACGACGAAGGCCAATCTTACTACGAAAGAACATATCAGCGGTGAGCTTACGATTGGCGGTGGCGAAACAGAAGCCTTTCGTTTGCTGGCTGAAATCATCACCGCTTTCCAAAAAAAACATCCTGCCGTCCTCACGCATATCTATAGTGGGAACGCAGATGATGTATTAGACAGAATCAATCGTGGATTGCTCGATTTTGGCTTAGTGATCGATCCTGTCGACAAGCAAAAATATGAGTATCTTCAGCTGCCCCATCAAGATCACTGGGGATTGTTACTCCGGGAAGATCACCCATTGGCGACTAAATCAGCGATTTCTGCATCCGATCTAGCGAAGGTCCCTCTTCTTGTTTCTCGTCAAACACAGGTGAACCAACAGTTGACAGATTGGCTGGGACAGTCGATTTCAGCGCACCAAATCGTAGGTACGTACAATTTGCTCTACAATGCTTCTCTTTTGGTTCAAAGTGGAGCTGGCTGTGCCTTATGTTTGGCGGGAATCGTGAATACCAAAGGAACTCCCTTAACTTTTATCCCATTGTCCCCTGCTTTCACCGCCAGAGTGAATCTTATTTGGAAAAAGCATCAGACATTTTCTCAAGCTGCTCAAGTATTTCTGTCAAAGGTTCAAGAAACATTTTCTTCTAAAAAAAATTAAACACTTACCTTTTGTTCTTCTGACCCATTCTTTCTGGTCACTTTCCCTATATTTTATTACTGAAACTTTTTTCTTGCCTTAAAGTCCAGGTGAAGTAGTATGCTAGATTTAGTACAAAAAGAAAGAAGGAAATAACATGATGAATGAAACATTTACGCTATCAAATGGTGTGTCGATTCCTAAAATTGGTTATGGTACATGGATGATTGAAGATAGTAAAGCGGCTGAAGCTGTAAAAAAAGCGATTGAAGTCGGTTATCGCCATATTGACACTGCCCAAGCATATCAAAATGAACGTGGGGTTGGTGAAGGCATTCGCTCGTCTGGCATCAATCGCCAAGAATTATTCGTAACGACGAAATTGGCAGCTGAAATCAAAAATTACGCTGAAGCCACAGATGCAATCAACGCCTCATTGGATCGTTTAGGATTGGATTACATTGATTTGATGATCATTCATAGTCCGAAACCATGGGCTGCCTTCCAAGAGGATGAGCATTACTTTGAAGGAAATGTCGCCGCTTGGCAAGCGCTGGAAGATGCCTACAAAGAAGGAAAAATCCGGGCAATTGGGGTCTCAAATTTTGAAAAAGCAGACTTACAAAACTTATTTGATTATGGTACGATCAAACCAATGGTCAATCAAATTTTAGCCCATATTGGTCATACCCCCTTCGACTTGATCGACTATTGTCAAAAAAATCATCTGCTTGTGGAGGCTTACTCTCCGATTGCTCATGGAGAAATGATGGCAAATCATGAAATTACCGCTATGGCTGAAAAATATCACGTTTCAGTACCGCAGCTAGCGATTCGCTATTGCCTCCAACTAGATCTCCTTCCTTTACCAAAAACAGTATCCATGGAACATATGAAGAACAACGCTGATGTGTCTTTTGCAATTTCAGAAGAAGATATGACTCACTTAAAAGGAATCACTATGAATGATTATGGCTCGAACAATGAGATTCCTGTGTTCAAACGGGCCGCTACAAAATAATTGCAACGAAAGATCGCTTTTCCAGAAACAGCTCTGCCTTGGTGCTGATGTTTTTGGAAAAGTTTTTTGTTTAAAAACTTAAGTTACCAAGTAGTTGCTGCAGTTGTTGTGGCTATAGTCGCTGTTTTTGACCTTCACTTTTAAGAAAGACTGCCTGCTGAAAGCAGAAATAATCGGTTTTCACAGGGATCTTTGGCCATTGACTCATTCAGAGAGAAATCATTTACAAGAGCTATTTTTCCATGCTATAGTCCCTTTGAAGACCCTCGATCGAATTTCAGATTGAAGGCTATTGCTAGTCAGTTGATTGATAATTAGGAGGCAACGTCCATGAACAAAACAGAATTTTTACAAGCAATATCTGGTGGCTTGATCGTTTCTTGTCAAGCTCTGCCAGGGGAACCCTTTTATACCGAAGAAGGTGGCGTGATCCCTCTTTTTGCGGTGGCAGCTCAAGAAGCAGGTGCGGTCGGAATTCGTGCCAACTCTGTACGAGACATCCAGCAAATCAAAGAAAAAGTGTCCTTGCCAATCATCGGTATCATAAAAAGAGACTACCTACCTGAAGAACCGTTCATCACTGCTACGATGCGCGAAGTAGATGAATTAGTTGCAACCGGTGTCGAAGTCATTGCGCTGGATTGTACTTTGCGAAAAAGGCACGATGGTCTAACCATCAATGCATTTATCAAAAAAATCAAAGAAAAGTATCCTGACCAGCTGCTGATGGCAGATATTGCGACTTTTGAAGAAGGCCGCAATGCTTACCAAGCTGGGGTCGATTTTGTTGGCACAACATTAGCGGGTTATACCAAAGACCGTGAGCCAACAGATGGACCCGACCTCGAACTGATCCAACAACTTGTCGCTGAACAGTTGCCCGTCATCGCTGAAGGAAGAATTCATTCTCCTGAACAAGCCAAACAAGTTCAGCGTCTAGGGGTTGCAGGTATCGTGGTAGGCGGTGCGATTACCCGCCCCAAAGAAATCGCGGCTCGTTTTATCACAGAATTATCCAATTAGTTTCATAAAGAATCGCATACTTCTAGGGCTTCTAGCGAACAAGCCTCTGATGGCTGAATAAGGGTACCATGATTTTAGATGCATCTGACACAGGTGCATCTTTTTTTGCAGGTATTCTATTCTTTGTACTATTTTTCCTCTGTTGAATTTGATTGCTGATAACCGGGAGTTTCCCTTGTGAGTCGAGTCACATTTTTTGTTGTCTTTTTTAGAATACTTTATACTGAAAGAAAGAGGAGAAAGTGAGTGAAGAAAATGACAAAAATCAATGCAGGTGTCGCCATGGTAAAAGTCTTTGAGGCTTGGGGGATCGATCACATTTATGGCATTCCCGGCGGTTCATTTAATTCCACAATGGATGCACTATACCAAGAACGCGAATCCGTTCGCTATATCCAAGTTCGCCATGAAGAAGCAGGCGCTCTCGCCGCCGCTGCTGATGCCAAACTAACTGGTAAAGTCGGGGCTGTCTTTGGCTCAGCAGGCCCTGGAGCTACCCACCTAATCAATGGATTGTATGATGCTCAAATGGATAATGTGCCCGTAGTAGCATTACTCGGTCAAGTGGCATCAAGTTCAATGAATTACAATGATTTCCAAGAAATGAATGAAAATCCGATGTTTGCGGATGTCAGCATCTACAATCGAACGGTCATGTCCCCTGAAAGTCTACCACACGTGGTAGATGAAGCTATCAAGGCTGCCTATAAATTTCGGGGCGTCGCTGTCGTGACGATTCCCGTTGATTTTGGCTTTAAAGAGATTGAAGCCCAAGAGATCGCCACAGCCAAAAACCATAAAACTGGGGTTATCCTACCTAATGAAGCAGACTTAAAAGCTGCCCTCCCCTATTTTGAACAAGCAAAAAAACCCGTTCTTTATATTGGACAAGGGGTGTTCGGCGGATTTCCAGCGATCAAAGAATTTTCCGAGTTCTTTTCAATGCCAGTTGCGGCTTCTGTTTTGGCGAAAGGAATCGTTCCTGATATGTATAAGAATTTTCTTGGCTTTGCCGGAAGAGTTGCCACGAAACCTGCGAACGAAGCACTAGCCGAAGCGGATCTGATTGTCTTCGTGGGGAGCGATTTTCCATTTGGTCGTCGTTTCTTTAATCCGAAAGCCAATTTTGTTCAAGTTGACATTGACTCCTCGAAATTTGGGCGTCGGCACAACACAGATGTCTCGGTGTTAGGCGATGGGATCACTGCGTTGAATCAATGGGTCACCCTAGGAACCGAACGACCAGCAGACCAATGGCTGGCAGCAAATCAAGAAAACATTGTTCGCTGGCATGCTTGGCGCCATCACTTTGACACCAATCAACAAGCTCCTCTTCGTCCAGAACCGATCTTCAAAGAAATTAACCGCATTGCCGAGCCGAATGCGATTTTCGTCAGTGATGTCGGAAATGTGACGATCAACAGTATTCGACATTTAGACATGACAGGAGAACAGCGTTTTACCACTTCTGGCTGGTTCGCTACGATGGGGAACGGTGTTCCAGGAGGAATTGCCGCCCAATTGAGTTTCCCCGATCGCCAAGTCTTTACATTGAGTGGGGATGGCGGTTTCGCCATGCAAATGCAGGATATTTTGACCCAAGTCAAATACCAATTACCAATCATCAATATCGTCTTCTCTAATGATTCTTTTGGATTTATTGAAGCAGAACAAGAGGATACCGAACAAAAGAAATTTGGAGTCTTTCTAGAAGGCGCAGACTTTGGGAAAGTTGGGGAAGCACTTGGTGCAAAAGGATATACTATCACTCGTTACGAAGACCTAACACCTGCTTTTGATGCAGCAAAAACCAGCAACGGCCCTGTAGTTATTGATATCAAGATCGAAAATGCTCGTCCACTTCCTGTAGAGGAATTGAAATTGGATCCAGAAAAATTTTCGGCAGCTGAAATCGCCGCCTTTAAAGAAAAATACCAAGTCCAAGAAATGCCTACTTTGAGAGAACTGCTTAAAGGTAATTAGCATAAAGCTATGCCCTAAGAAACAAAAAAGACCGAACAATCAATCTGACACTTCCAATGTTTTTCGCGGAAGTTGTCAGGCATTGTTTGGTCTTTCTTTTTTGTGTTTTAGATCACAAATATGATTGGTTTGACTCCCTTTGCAAATCAATCAAGAAACAGTCTGGAAAAACGTTCGCAATTCTTGCTTTCTTGCAGCTGAAATCTGCGTTTTAGGAATTCCTTGTATTGCTCCCTCAATCCCATAGAGCATGTGTAGACAAGCCCCGGGATCCCGTTGGGTACGAATACGCATAAAAATGGTTTCTGCTGTTGCAGACTTCATTTTCTCCACCGAATCGATGCCAATCGCATGCAAGTGTTCGGCAAGAACCTTTCCTACATTCGGTATTTTTTGTAATTCTTCCATGATACTCCTCCTCTCAACGATGTTTCTGCAGTTTTATATTTATTGCACAAATCTTGTTTGATTGTTACCCTATATTCCTTCACAAATCTGCATTAATTTTGATGGGCAGAAAAAGGAAGCTTCATCAGAAACAATAAGACTTTTTTCATTTTATCTCTCCTCTTTATTTTAGCGAATTGTCCCCTAAAATGTAACCCTACCGTTTACTTCTTTAGCAACATCGCAATTGTTTCACTCTCTTTCGTATAGCTTTCGCCACAAACGTTGCTATAAAGCTGATACTCTTTAAATCCAACCGCAGCCAGTTCGGCAGCCAATGAGTGCTCTGTAAAACAACTAGTCCACACATTGTAAGTTATCTGATCCTCTTGAGTGATCACCATTGTTTGATCTAGCCAGACAAAGTTGGGATATTTACTGGTCTTATTCAATGCAAGATAGGAGTTCTCGCTCCAAAAGCCAGCTCCTTCTGAGTAGTCCCATGATTGCTGCACTACAGTCTGATCATATTTCGTTGCACTAAAGACATCTAGCAAGAATTTTCCGCCAGGCTTCAACCAGCGATAAATGTTTGCTGCCAGCAGATGTCGATCGTTTGCAGGTAATGCACCAAAGTCGCAATAGATCATCACGATCAAATCAAAAGTTTCTGTCAATTCCATCTCAAGGTAGTCTTGTTTTAGGTAGGAAATAGGCAACTGTTTTTTTCGTGCAGACTCTTTTGCATAGTCGATCGATCGCTTTGAGAAATCTACCCCTGTTACTTGATAGCCAGATTCAGCAAACAATTCTGAATAGAGCCCTGGTCCACACCCTAGATCAAGAAGGGTTGGATAATCTGCTGGTGGAACTTTTTGACAGATCCAGCTAGCAGATTTTTTGATAAAGGACCGATTTCGACTGGCCCCATCTATACTCGGATCCAAATGATTTTCTAGCATTTTCTGAGAAATATAGTCATCCGTCCAGAATGGGGTATCGGTTTGTTGATAGATTTTTGGCTGTTTAATGAAGTCTTTCATTTTGTTTCGCATTTTTCTGCTCCTTTGATTGATTATTTGTGTAACTGAATAGTTTTCTTTAGTCCTCCTTTTGCATGATTACTATAAAAGAATAAAAAAAAGCGATGGTTACCCATCGCTTCCGTGAAAAGAGAAGTTAGAGTAAGATAAAATCAATAGCTAGGCAACTTAAATAAACCTACAAAAGCGGTTATTTTTAGCCTGTTCAATTGATTTTATTTACTCTTTTCCAGTCATACCTATAGCACTGATTGTGTACTATCAGCTATGCCGAACTTCATCACCTGTTCATTCAATTATGACTATACTTTACCACATTAAAGCAGTTGCAGCAAACCCTTTCACGATTTTGCGTTCAACGTTACGAGCATATGCGATTAAGAAAATGGCCATACGTTTAAGTGATTTTTTTAAGTTTTTGATCAACGACTTGATAGACCTCATTAGCAACTTGATCAACAAATAATTGATCATGAGAAGTAAATATAACTGTTCCAAGATAATCCCTCATTAGTTTTTCCAGGGCTTCAATCGTAGGAAGATCAATAAAATTAGTTGGTTCATCTAAAATGAGAACATTTGCTGGTTTAACAAAAAGCAGCGCAATTTGAACTCGTGTCGCTTCTCCTCCGCTCAATTTTTTTACGGGCTTTAAAATTTCTGTTTGACAAAAACCAAGGTTATGCAAAATACTTCTGACAAATGATTCAGAATAATCGGTTTGTTTCATTAAATAAACAAGAATTGATTCCGATTCAGTCATTTTATAGGACAATTGTTGGTAACTAGCAAAAACTACCTTAGGAGATAAGACAATTCCTTTACCATCATTTAAAATATGATTCAATAAAGTCGTTTTTCCACAACCATTTGCACCTACAATCGCGATACGCTTTCCTAATCCAAATTGAAAATCACAATCATCAAACAAAACTCTCTGTTCATATTGAATTGAAACGTTGTCTCCTTTTATCGGATAAGGATTATGAATTTCTATGCCTTTTGGTGCTGGAAAAATAATTTGTCTCGGCTCAGTCAATGAATGATGCTCACCTAAATGATCCAAACGGCTTTTCATTGCCTTTGCTGTTTTATGAAGATTCTTTTGAATTGTATCCTTTTGTTTGGATGATGCCAATCGATCAGGACGACTATTTTTCTGCTGCATTTTTTTAGAAACTTTACTAATCTTTTCAGCTTGCTGAAGTTTACTTTCAATCGCCGCTTCCAAGCGCTTCTTTTCTTTCAAGTGACTTTCAAGCGCATGTTTTTGATGCAGTAATTCCATTTCCTTTTGCTGTTTATACGCATCAAAGTTTCCGTGATATTCCCGTACACACCCCTGATCAATTTCCCAAATTTTCGTTGCTAATTGGTTCAAGAAAAACCGATCATGACTGACAAAAAGCAATGTACCATAGTAATGCCTCAACTCCTCAATAAGCAATGAAATACTTTTCTGATCCAGATGGGTGGTAGGTTCATCCAACAAAAGACCCATTTCATAGTTCGATAGTGTTCGAACCAATCGTGACTTTGCGGCTTCCCCACCGCTCCAGCTATCCATTGAATGTTTTGGTAACGAAAAGCGGCTCATGATTTCCCAGTCAACGGATGAAAAATCGTAAGAATCCTCGATCCCTCCAATTTGGGCAAAATAATTAAAGGTCGTGGTTGTCTGAATCGTGCCACTATCAGACTGGATTTCTCCAGTAATTAATTTTAACAGTGTTGACTTTCCTTCACCATTTCTACCAATGATCCCGATTCGTTCTCCATGATAGGCGGATAACGCCTCAATTGACAAGACTTCTTTAGCGCCATATTGTTTTTTGATCTGTTTGAATTGGACTGTTAATGTTTCCATGAATGATCTCCCTCTCTCGTCTAGGAAAAAGGAAAACACAAAAAAGGCATAGCCTGGCGCTATCCCTTCATAAATAATTGGAAAAGTAGACACTCATCCCTTGAAATCGCGATCACCTAGACTTTTGAATAGTATTAAATTAACGATTCAAAAGATCGATCCACAATTTCATTGCCGCTGTCATGACTTTTCCTCCTTCAGTAAATGATTTCCTTAAGTATAGCAGATCCGAAAATACTTGTACAGAAAGGTTCGCATGAGTTCGCTGGAAGTCCCTTACACCAGTGTGTCCTATAATTTCAGCGGAAGATCTGTCATCCTGCGAGCTCATGGGATCGTCTGCTAATCAAATCATTCCTTCGTAATCACTTGATACATTTTCGCGATATCCTCGGCTGCCATCGTGACTTTAGATTTTTCGATCAATACATTCTTCCCTGTCATAATATAAGAAGGCAATAAGCGGATCTTTCCATAGTAGATTTCAGTCTGGCGTATTTTATAAGTTGCAACGGAGGGAATCGCATTCTTTTTTTGCTGCTTTTTGGCGATTTGATTGAAGGCTTTTTTGGCGACATCCCCCATTAGCATAATCACTTCAATATTTGGAAATAACGACAACTCTTTTTCTAATAGCGGTAGATTTTCAGTGATCGTTTGTGTTTCAATTGTCGTCGTGTGTTTTGGCGTTTTGATCGCATTGGTCAAATAAATCCCTAAATCCAATAAGTCATGGGCAGAATCTACATAGATCCCAGCTTGTTGAAACAACGGCAACGTCGTAGAAAGATAAGCGCCATCTGTTGCCCCATAAAAATCATCTGTTGGATCTAGGGGAACGACTTCATTGATCAATACTGCTTTAATGGTTTTCGGATCGACTTCAATATCATTCAAAAAAATACTTTTTTCTGCTCCAGCCATCAATGCCTCTTTCACATTCATTTTCTCACTCCGTTCCTATTCTCTTTTCCTTAATCATACAAAAGGAAAGCGGCGAAGTCGAGGAGTACTTTGTGTTGAGAAAATCAGTCGGTACCCCTCTCTAAAAGAGACAAAAAACTGCGTAAGGAGGATTTCCTTACGCAGTTATACTCAATGAGTCGCGCTCATTTATTACTTATTGTAAATCTTTGGTCCTTTACGCATATTCTTGCGATCATTTTTTGGTGTGTCCATTTGTTTCGAACGGCCACCACCTTGTTTCTTTTTGATCAGTTCAAGCATTTTTTCTTTTTGGTTCACTATTTCCACCTCGTTTTCCCCAGCCCCTCTCTTATCTGATAAAACAAATCACTTTGATAAAAGAATTTAGCATCCTGATTAAATCTACTTGGATTTTGACCGTTTGTCAATCGTTGATTGCACAATCTACTGAAATTCAGAAGGTTTGCACTGATTTATTGGCAGATGTGAGGTCCCCTTCGCGGGAAACGAATGGTAAAGGTGCTTTTGAATAAAAGTCTCTTTCTTTAAAGATCTGCTAACTGATCTTGGTCAAGCAGCCACACCGTTCGCTTATTGCGGCGGATCCATAGTTTCTCTTCAAAGCGTTTTAATTTTCTTGAAAGAGTTTCGGGTGTGGTTCCTAAAAACAACGCCAGCTCCTTCATTTTCATAGGCAGCACAACTTGATCTGATTCGGCAACTTTTGCTAGATCTAGTAGATAAGTTGCTAATCGTTCATCAACTTTTTCCATCATCAGAAAGCGTGCTTGCTGCTCGACTTTTAGCATTTTTTGCGCATTTATTTCTAATAATTTCAAACTTAGCTGAGGGTAATCCAGCAACAACTGCGTAAAATCTCGCTGTTTGAGAACACAAACTTCTGTTTTCTCCAACGCTTCTCCAAACAATAGTTCGTTTCGAACACCAAATAGTTGTTTCTCTCCCTCATAGCCACCGGGTTCAATGACACGCAGGACTTGCTCTTTGCCATTAGCGGAAAGCTGATAGACCTTCAAGCTTCCACGAGCAACGATCACTAACTGATCAGCACTGGTTGGGGTAAATATCAGTTCCCCTTTTTCCTTAATGTGATGTGTAACCAGCATGTGAATCACTCGTTGATCCGTTTCATCTAAATGATTGAACAATGGCACTAATGAAACACACATATGATCCTTTGCCATGGAAATCCTCTCCTATTCGTTACCAGTTTCCCCGCAAAATTGTCTTATCCAAGGAATCAATGGCCTTGCAATCACGCAGAAACTTCTTTAGAAAACTCAAAAACTCAGTCCTGCCGAACTTCTTTTATGGAATGTCTCAAACAGCAACAACAGCTGCGATTGCTCAACAGCCATGCATGTTAACACGCGACGTTTCTTTTTTAATGTACCACTTTTTTTGAGCATCGTACACCCACCAATTAGCACTAGTGTTGACATAAATTTCTGGAAGTTTACTACTTGATGCACCCATTCAAGGATTCCTTCTTCATCAATACTGTTGAGACTAAATCTCCTTGTTGAAGCCTACCCGACTGCTTTGAAATAAGCCATTAATCCCGTGATCGTCTAACGGCTAAATCTATACACGAAAAAATAATTAACGATAGTAATAGAAAAGATCCATTATCCCTTTCCTATTAACTTCCTTCGGCTTCATTCCTTTGTTTCAAGTAATATCAAGCCAACTCTTTTAGTTGAATCCCTTCAACGACATAACCTAGCGTTTCGATCACTTGTTGGATTTCTTGCGGAGTGATGATTTCTGGTTGAAATTCTACTTTTACTTTACTGGCATTGAACAGAACATTCACTTTTGTTACACCAGACTGGCGACTCAACCCTTGTTCGATTTTTTGCATACAAGATGGACAAGTTAAGGTTTGTAATTGAATAATTGATTTCATGACTATTCCTCCTTTATTGATAGTCTTATTTTAATTCTTCTTGTGTCACTAATAATTGATTTGTATCAAGTTTTGACTTATTTGGTTTCGCCAGCAAGCGCATCGCGTTCAAGACAACAAGCAAAATACTTAACTCATGGAAAAACATCCCGCTGGCCATATAGATGAAGCCAAAGACCAAACCTACTAACAAGAATAAAACAGTTCCTAACGCAATCAGAATGTTTTCTTTCATCTTTCTGACGGTTCTTTTCGTTAGTTGATAGGCATAATTTAGTTGCTCGATCCGTGATTGAATCAATACAATATCAGAGGTTTCGACTGCCACATCTGTCCCATTGCCCATCGCAATCCCAATATCAGCAAGTGCAATTGAAGGACTATCATTGATGCCATCTCCCACAAAAGCAACTATCTCCCCTTTTTTCTGTAAATGTCGAATAAAGTCCGCTTTTTCTTCAGGTAAAAGCTCACCATGAATCTCTGTTAACCCTAACGTGTGGCCAATCAAATTTGCGGTGTGTTGATGGTCTCCCGTCAGCATGATCAGCCGTTTTATGCCGCTTTTTCTCAGTGCATGAATCGTTTCTGATGCCCCTGAACGAATCGCATCTTTGATACCAAATAATTGAGTCAATTGCTGATCACACGCTACTAAAACGATTGAATGACCCTGTCCTCGTAATTCATCTTCCTGCCGTTGTACCTCCATCGATAGCTCGATCCCTTGTTCAATCATAAATTGTCTGTTACCGATCAACACATCATGGCCATTTGCAACCGCCTGTACACCGCGTCCCTTATGGATCTTCGTCTGCTCCACATGGACTGCTTCCCAACTTTCCCCGACAGTTCTTGCATACTGAAGAATCGCTTGACCTAATGGATGATCGGATTCTGCTTCTACGGCTGCCGTTAAGGCTAAATCGTCTTTATCGGTAAAAATCTTTGCGGCAGTCACACTTGGCTTGCCTTCAGTCAATGTCCCTGTTTTATCAAAAACAATCGTATCGACACGGCTGAAAGTAGCCATGACTTCGCTGCCTTTAATCAGTACTCCATTCTTGGCACCATTCCCGATCCCCGCAACATTGGCTACCGGAACACCGATAATAAGCGCTCCGGGGCATCCTAGCACCAGTAGCGTGATCGCTAGACGAATCTCTTTAGTAATCAAGCCTATGAGAACAGCCAGCACCAAAATCAGAGGTGTATAATAGGTGGCAAAACGGTCAATCAAACGTTCGGCAGCTGATTTGCTATCTTGTGCCTCTTCAACGAGTTCAATGATTTTACCAAATGTCGTCTCTTCTCCAACTTTTTGAGCTCGGATTTTTAATGTACCGTTTTCGAGAATCGTTCCTGCAAAAACCATTGCGCCTACTGCTTTTCTAACAAGTTCAGCTTCTCCCGTCACTGCTGCTTCTTTTAAGTAGCCCGATCCTTCAACAATCATGCCATCCACTGGCACTTGAGCACCTGCTTTCACCAGCAAGCGATCCCCCACTTTGACTTCTTCAATTGCTACTTCTGCCGTCTTTTCAACGGCGTCTTCATTCGCTGAGGGGATATATTTCCAGGCTTTTGCCGGCGACATATTGATGAGAGATTGAATTGCTGATCGCGTATGGGCTAACGTTTTTTGTTCAAGAACATGACCAAACAAAAAAAGAAAGGTCACAATAGCTGATTCATTGTATTCCCCAATAAAAAGGGCGCCCAGCACTGCCACAGTCACTAATAAGTCAATACTAAGGACTTTCACTTTTGCCGCTTGATAAGCTTGGATAGCAATGGGAAGACCACCAATAACAGAAGCAATAAACAAGCAACTCTCATAGAGTACCTGCTGCTGCAATAAATATTTCCCACCAAATGCAGTGACGATCAGACAACCGCTGATTATTGTCAGCAACACTTGGTTTGCTTGTATCTTTTTTTGGATCTTCAATGTCTCCACTCCTTTTTTGTTTGTAGGGATGATTCAGCGCTAGTTTAACGAAAAGGAGCGAAAAACAAATTGATTTGTATCAAGAAAAAAAGAGCTGCAACATAAGTAGCAACTCGAGGATACTGAATGGCACGATACATCGTGCAAGCCAAAGAGACCTGCTGGATCCTAGTCCTTATTGGGGGGTCTCGGTTGAAAACATATGTTACACCTCTTAAAGGGTGAGTTAGAATGCTTGTAAATTAAAAGTGATCGTATCAGCTTTTTTCAAAAACAGCTCTTGGGCACCTTTATCACTCATTTCATCATTGACTGTATAGACCCAAAATACATTGTTCTTTTGATCTTGACTCATTCCATCGATCGAAGTGATAAAGCCATCTTTTTCTTCAATCGTAAAGTTTTCTTTCATTACTTTCAGTAGTGATTCATTTTCTTGAAAAGCAACTTCTTTTGAGGTGACTTCCTCACCTTTATTCGTGACAACAATCGTAGCTGTTAATTGTTTCTGATCAACAGAACGTTCTGTGCTTTCTGCACTTTGTGCATTTTGGGTATTTTCTGAAGATGTACGCGTGTTTCCTTGACAGCCACTAGTGACAAATAATCCGCCTAACAACACGATTACGACTAACAATTTTTTCATTTATTTATTCCTTCCCGACATACGTCATTAAAATCTACTCTTTTATCCATCGAAAAACATACTAAATATTTACTGAAACACAGGTATATCCCTTATCTCTTCAATCACTAATGATCTATTTTTACAAACCACATTTCAATTGAATTTTACAATTGGTACATGTACTACAACCGCCAATTTCTTCTATTGTTCCTTCATGACAGATGGGACAAATGTCACCAGAAATCACTGGTTCATTCGTTTGGGTGGTAAATTGATCTTCTGCTGGTTCTACTTGAGTGTTCATTTCATTGTCGATTGCTTCCAAAGTCAATACTTGTGAGTCACGGCTGCCATCCACGTATACAGTACCGCCTTTGGCACCACCATCGTAGAGATCCATATAGACTTTCGCCACCTGACTTACAGAATACCCTTTCGGTGCATTGACAGTTTTTGAAATCGAACTATCCACCCAGCGTTGAATCGCACATTGAACACCAACATGTTCTTCTGGGGACAGTTCCATTGCTGAAATGAAGAAGTCTGGCAGCTGATCTTTGTCTTGTTCCGGATGATTCGCAAGATATTCTTCAACGATTGCTGCATTGATCTCAATAAATTTGCCTAATCTGCCACTTCTAAAATAGGAGAAGGAGTAGTAAGGCTCTAATCCTGTTGACACACCGGTCATCGTTCCCGTCGATCCTGTTGGTGCGACAGTCAAAAGATGTGAGTTGCGAATCCCAAATTGCATCACCCCTTCACGAATATGGGCTGGCATTTTTTTCATATACCCTGTGTCAATAAACTTCTCTCGTAATGCTTGTGTCTCTTGATCATCTTTCCCAATCAAAAATGGAAAACTACCCTTTTCTTTTGCTAAATCAATGGAGGCTTCATAGGCGGTGATAGCAATCGTCTCAAAAATCTGATCGACTAATTGATTGCCTTCTGCTGAACCATAAGTTTTCTCACAATAGATCAGTAGATCGGCTAAGCCCATGATGCCAAGTCCAACACGTCTTTCACCTTTCGCTTGGCGCTCATTTTTATCAAAGAAGTAAGGGGTCGCATCAATGACATTGTCTTGAAAACGAACCGCGGTTTTAACCGTTTCTCTTAATTTAGCAAAATCAACTGTCCCCGTTTGATGATCGGCCATGTTTGCCAAATTGACTGCTGCTAGATTACATACAGCATAAGGTGTTAACGGCTGTTCACCACAAGGATTCGTCGCAACCACTTTTTGCCCATAGGCTGTAGCATTGGTCATTTTATTGGCATTATCGATAAAGA
The DNA here is from genome assembly GCF_051909435.1 of Enterococcus sp. 125944. Lineage (NCBI taxonomy): Bacteria > Bacillati > Bacillota > Bacilli > Lactobacillales > Enterococcaceae > Enterococcus > Enterococcus sp. 125944. Next base: position 55,254 of record NZ_JBQASY010000001.1, read on the forward strand.
AGATACCGGGTTCAGCTGAGTACGTGGCACAAAAAGTGATCAAATTCCACAATTCACGAGCCCTGATCCTTTGATAGGTTTTTACTTTATGACCGGCGGCTTCCCATTCTCGTACATCTCCGACTTCTGCCCACTTTGCATCGTATTCCGCCATTTCTTCTTCGGAATAATTATCGATATCTGGGAAACGCAGCGCATACCAATCGTCTTTCTTTACTGCATCCATGAATTCTTCTGTCAAACAAACAGAAATATTCGCTCCAGTCAAGAAGTCGCTGTTTTTAACCGTATAACTTCCTCCATGCCGTAGCTTTTCTTTTGCTGTCTTGATCATTTCATTTTGCTCGGTATCTGATGATTCTGGAAGCTGAGCAATATGGGTATACATTTTTTCTTCCATTTTTGACAAAGGATCAAAATGAAGTTTTTCATTGATTAACTGTTTGATGGTGTCATTTTTCAATGTTTTGTTTAACTGCAGCAATACTGCAGGATTCTGGATTTTAGAAATAATGAACGCCAAAATGTCTGGATGCCAGTCAGCCATCATGATCATCTGTGCGCCGCGACGACTTCCCCCTTGCTCGACCAGATTCGTCAAATTGGCTAAGTCATTCAACCAAGAGACGGCACCAGAGGATCGCCCGCTGACACCATGGACCACACAAGCTTTTGGCCGTAAAGTTGAACCATTAGTACCAACTCCTCCGCCCCGACTCATAATCTCCATCACTTCTTGTCTGTGTACAGCGATTCCTTTACGAGAGTCGTGAATGAAAGGCATCACAAAGCAATTGAAATAGGTAACTTGAGACTTAGTACCAGCGCCATAAAGGACTCGACCTGCTGGAATCAGATTTTGTTCGGCAATCTGCTGATAAAACTGCTCAAGAAACAACTCCTGCTCTAACTCTTTATCGGAAATCCCTCTAGCGACTCGGCGAGCGATTTGTTCGAAATAAAGTTCCAGTGGTTTTTCGATCTCATTTTTCCGTCGTTTAACAAGACCACTAACTTGTTCAGCAGTATTTTCTATAGCTGAGCGATACTCTTCTTCAACCTCTATGGAGACCATGTCGTCATCAATAGACTTTACCCATCCGATGCCTCGAGCAGGATATTGAGGATCTTCTTTTGTGGTTAAAATAACCAAATCACCCTTATCTAATGTTTGGTGGTTTTGATCCTTGAAAGAATAGCGATCGAGCATGATCAAGCGAGAAATTCCCTCAAATGTGTTCGTCATCTCAGTAGTGATTGCTGAGACTTCTGGGAACATATGAATGTCCTCGTTTAGCTTGCTTATCGTTTGTTTACTGTAATTCATTTTTTGTGCCACCTTCCCATACTCAACATATTGTGTCTGGAATTCATTATCACACTACATAATGTGTTTTTCAATCTTGAAATTTATTTTTTTTCATGTATAATGAGAACAATTATCAATTAGAAAGACGGCGATTTCGATGTTCCAGCCTCATAGCCATATATTTTCCGTTCAAAAAATTTCTCTATTAGCACTCCTTACTGCGTCTTGTATCGTTGGACGCTTATTTTTTGTCTGGATCCCCAACGTTCAGCCCATGAGTGCTGTTTTATTTTTATTAGCCCTGGCAGGCAGTTTGTCTGATGCTTTGATCGTTGCTTTATTGAGTTTGCTTGGTACAAATATCTATTTAGGGATGGGGCCTTGGACGATCAGCCAATTTGTAGCACTGGCTGCTATGATTACTTTTTTTCATCTGGGAGGAAAAATATCTCTCATAAAGCAAAGCCGCTTAATCCAAGCACTTCTAGCGTTCATTTGTGGTATTCTATACGGTTTGATCGTTTCTATGATGGAAGTTTGGCTTTATCAGTTTCCTTCTTTTACAGCCTATTATCTTCAAGGCTTCGTATTTGATTTGTTTCATGCTAGCGGAAACTTCCTGTTTTATTTGATCTTATTCCCCGTATTTGAGCGAATGATGCCCGCATTAAATAAATGGAGAAAATAGAAAAGCGTAATCTTTGCTCGAACCATCACCAAATTAGGAGCACTTACCAACTCTTTTGTCAAAGAAACGTGAAGCGGATTCGTCAAAAAAAATCTTTTTACCAAGTTAGCCTAGGCTTCTTAACAAGGTAAAAAGATTTTTATTGTTTGAAGAGAACTTTCTGATTCACTGTTCCTGTTTTATCCTATTTTTCTGTTGTGGGTAGTCAAGGCGATGCAACTGATAGAGTGCGTCTTCTTCCGTTTTGACTAACGAAAAATTCAGTTTTTCTAAAAGTTTTATCGAAGCTAGATTTCCAGGCGCTACCTCTGCTTTTACTGATTGAACACCTTGATCAAACAGCCACTGTATCGTCGCTTGAATCACTTCTGAGCCGTATCCTTTTTGAGACTCATGAGGATGGATAGTGTAACCGATCCAGAAAAAATCTGCTTCATTTTTTAAATAGATATCACCGATCAGCCGTTCATCTAAAGTGTGCACAACTGCTAAATTTTTGCCTTCAGAAAAACTTTTTGTATGCAGCAATTCTTTGATATACGCAGCTTTTTCCATGTTTTTGAAACCTTGGTACTTCATCCACTCTAAATCATTTCTATAGGTCATAACTGTTGGGATATCTTCGATCCTAAAATCACGGATAAAACAACGTGGTGTGCAAAAATACATGATACCCCTCCTCATTGCATCTTGACCCTTATCTCAAGTAGAGAGTCAACTGACGTTTTGCTTATTGAAAATAAACTCGCTAGTTCCTTGATCTTGGGTGAACAAAAATTTTTTCGTAAGAAAGAACCTTGACTTTCTTTTGATTCATTTGAGCAATGGTTTCTTTAGTGGGCCGAAAACCTAACGATCGCCAAAATTTACCCGCTGGTTGATTATTCAATAAAACGGCCAAGGCTAGTTTCGTCATCCCTTCAGAAAGAAGAATTTCTTCTAATTTATGAACGATTGCTTTCCCGTGTCCTTGCCTCTTTTCATTGATCAGCAATAATCCAATATAAGCGGTTTGCTCTTCTGGATAGTCAACTAAGTAGTCAAGGATCGCCACCGGCTTTGTATCCTTTCTAACTAAAAAAAAGCGTTTATTTTCTTTCTTTACTGATTCAGGCTTATCTACCATATCTTGTTTTAATAACTGCAAGGAAGCCACATCATCCGTTAAAGAAAAATACGGCTGATTATTTAAATAGATGGAAACAGCTTCCTGTTCATTTGCGTCAGTCACTCTCTCGAAAGTAAACATTGGTCAACTCCTTTAAAACTTTTTCTTTTGTGATTGTCTCAAGTCATTTTCTTGTCTGTTCTATGCTTGATGTGCTGCAGTCTGCTGCGGTTGGCAGCCAGCAACGAAATACATTTCAATGGGATTTTTCCGTAACTTCTTTCTCTCTTTTTAGGATTACTGTCAAATCTGCGAGATATTTCTCCTGTTGCTTCTTCAAATATCTTTTAGCAAATGGTTTCAAATAAAACTTCTTCAGCGTTACCTCTTCCGTAAAGATCATATCTGTCTGAGCACCTGATTTGGTGAATTTTCCTTGCCAACGCCCTCGCATATTTGTGTTTTCCATCGTAAATGAATACAACGTGAAAGGCTCTTTGTCGATAATCGTAAATGTTGTGGGATACCCGCTTTTTGTGTATTCGATAAACTGCCTTTCATTGATCACCTCAATTTTACTTAAATCACTTCGCCAAGAATAGTCCTGAAGATTGGTGACAATTTGCCAGATCTTTTGGATATCCTGATCAATACTGGCACGAATCGTTGCCTTGACCATAGAGTTCCTCCGTTATCATTAATTTGTGTTGGTATCTGTCCAAGAAATGCTCATTCGTTCAACGTTCTTTTAAGAAGATTCTCATGGAACGCAGTCGCCGCTCCTTTCCATTCGTCCCTTCAATAAGTGAAGGGCTCAGACTATCTCTGTCAGGACAAATGGCTTCACATACGTTTCTACAAAGTCGACCCGATCAAGGACCGTAGGTTTGAAATACGCGGTTACAGCAATAACCAGTTTGTTTTTCGAATCAACGTAAATGACATTGCCGCTATTGCCAATTGCTGAATAGACATTCTGCTTTGGGTCTAGTATCCACCATAAATACCCATAGTGCATCTGCTGAAATTGGATTAGAGCTGGCTGCGTTGGTGTACTCATTTCTGCGATCCATTCAGCAGAGACAATTTGTTTTCCTTTGTGTCGGCCTTGGTTCAAGCAGAGTTCGCCAATTTTCGCCATATCGCTGGCTGACAAGCACAAACCATAACCAGCTGTACCAACACCCAATGGATCACAAAACCAAACCGGCTCCTTTGGCTCTTTTCCGATAGTGAACTGCTTGTGTTCTGCTGCTGTTTCGGCATGGTAATTGTGATGTCGACTAACGCCGATGGGTTCAAATAAATAGCTGTTTGCAAAATCAACCGTGGTCATTTTTGTTGCTTGGCATAATAAACCAGTCAAAATATGCAGACAAACTGTTCGATAATCAAATTGATTCGTCAACCCTTTTCTTCCACCCAAAAAGTCTAAAGAAGCTTTCGTCCAATCTTGGCTAGTACAGACTTTTGTCCAAGGATCTCCTTTTCCTTTATAAGGTGCCTGCATGGTGAGTAAGTGTTTGATGGTCACGTCATAGATCGTTTTTTCTCCTCGTTTCACGCTATAATCAGGAAAATAATCAAGGACTTTATCTTCAATACTATAAATTTTTCCCTGATCGATGGCGATTCCTATCAACAACGATACTACGCTTTTTGTCGCCGACATCACATGGCAAGTATCATTTCTCTGATAATGATTCCATTCATCTGAATAGACTTCTTCGTGGTTCTTGTAAGCAACAATTTGACAAATATTTGGCTGGGTACTCGTAATCAACTCATGCAATTCTGCTTTTTTCATCATCATTCTCCTTTCAAGAATAAGCATAAATCCATTAAAAATAGATTACAAGGCTCCTTCTTCGGAGAATTAAAATTTTCAGAATAGTTTTGCATTCAATTGATTTCTTCCATGCTTTGAAAAAAGCGACACTCAAAGTCAATTTATGACCAATAAAACCCAGTAATTAGAGAACACTACCTAAACCTTTCACAATGAGTTTAAGAGCGGAATCAGCCAATAATTGACAGGACTTTCTTTGATCACATGTCAACAATTTTTCTTACAGTATTGGCTGTTCGGATGGTCAGTTGATCCTTTACCTTTGGCTTTGCGGTCTTTGCCCACCAATTTGTTTTTTGATGTTCTTTGCGAATAAAGGACCAAAAGACAATGTCTTTATAAGGATACACTCTTTCAAAGTCCGCTTTTGGTTCACCAATCTCAGTCAGTAAAACTTCAAAAGACAATGGCTTCATCATAAATATGACGTTGTCATAAATTTCTTTGTTCTCATCTCCCCACCATTCAGGAGCATTTGCTAATAATTCTTTTAGTTCGGCTTGTAAAATCACATGAATGGGAATGTCTAACTCAAAGCCGAGCTTGATCCTTGTTCTCATTTTATTGGCTAAAATCTGTGGGTCCTCTCTGTTACTGGAAAAGATAACATTGCCACTGTTTAGATAAGTGACAACATCTGTAAATTCGTCTTTCTTTAATTCTTCTTTTAATTCAGACATACTCAACTTATTTTTCCCGCCGACATTGATTCCCCTTAATAAAGCAACATATCGATCCATTCTTCTGACTCCTTTACCAGGTTCACTTTCGTTTCTGCACCAAGAACACTTTTAAAGAAAAGTTCTTTTCGTCTCTAGTCCACTTCAACACACCTATTTACTTCTAGATAAAAAGCATAGTTTTCGTAACTGCCTTGCTTTTCAACATTCATTCTGAAAGATCTTTGAAATAAAGCCCAGTTCCTTCATCCAATTCAAAGCCGTTTTTTTCCAACACAGCGATTGAAACTTGATTTTCTGGCACTGGATCTGCAATGATTCGACGAGCCTGTTCATGGCTCATGATATGGATGACGAGTGCTTTGATCAGCATATTTCCAAATCCTTTTTTGAGATACGTCTCTTCCCCAATGAAATAATCAATGCCAAATGTTCCAGCCGGCTCATGTTCCCATGGATACCCTTTAACGGTCTTTTCACACACGTAATATTGGCAGAATCCGATGGGCTTATCATCAAGAAGGACGATAAAATGATGGATATAATCAAATTCTCCTGTTTCATTTCTGATTTCCGTCAACCAATCTTCTGCCGAACCAAGCCATTTCTTGATATACTCTTTTCTTAACCAGCGATCGACTAGTTCGATCTCATTGGTCAATGGACGAAGTGTCAAACAAGTTTCTGTCATTTTCTTGCCTCCTGTTCTGCTGAATTGCCAAAAATGCTATGCTAAGTTGGTTAATATTTCTTGATAACGTTTCGTTGCTAATTGACTGGCCTGTCCCTTTTTACAAAAATTCATCTTTCCTAACTTCGGCACAACACGTTCTACAATGACTTTGCCCTCTACTAATTTTGTTTCAAATTGGTGTAACGCTTCCAAAAAGCGCTCATCTCGTTTCGCATAAGGGTAAAAGGACAAAACATACAGATAATAAAAGAGATTATATCCCCTAAAAGGATATTCCGTCTGCATAAACAGCGTGCCAATGCCATAATGACAAGGACTGATTGGCTTTTTCAGTCTCCAATGCGTCAACAGAAACTCGATCGCAGGATGGATAACCGCTTGATTCTTTGCGAATGGACTATAGCGAAAGGCATCTAATACCGTTAAAGTCGTCATCGGTGTAGAATACTCCGTTTCAGGTCCTCGACCAAAGCTATACTTGTTGCATTTCCAACCCCCATCTTCTTGCTGTGTGGAAATAAAATAGTCGAAGGTCTTAAGAAGCCGTTGATCTTCCGCATAACCGAGAGCACAAAGGTTCCTTAGGGCTAACGCCGTATGGCAAGGATACAGCCCACCAGATGGGGAAGTTTTGAAACGGCCATCTTCTCTCCAAGTGCTGAAAATCAGCTCCGCTGTTTCTGTTAGGATCGCATCCTGGGGAGACACTCCCAGTTCAAGTAAGTACATTGGACTTTCTAACGTGGTAAACGGAGCCCCTTTCAATAATTTTCGGTCCTCAGTCGTCCAGTAATCGGCGCCATTGTCGTATCGATGTGCGATAATCTCTTCTATGTCTTCCAAATAAAGTTTATCCATAGCCTTCTCCTCTGCCTAAATTAGACTGCAAGCAAATATAAACTGGATTTCCTGTAAAAAAACTTAGTAGCACGTCTCTAGCAACTCTCCTTGTTTCTCTGGTCAATCCTGTTCGAAGAAAACCCGATAAGCATTCGTTTTGCAGGATTTTTGTCATTTTTTCAACCGAATGTCTTGAACGGTGAGTGAAAAACTATCGCATTGATTTTCCTCAAGTTTACTATTTCCCTGTTTGAAAGTAAAATGGAGAATGAATCAATCATCTACTTCAGAAGTTACCAATTTTGATTAAATTGGTTTGCCTTTGAAAACAAAAAGACGACTCTTTTGTAGAGACGTCTTTAACAATCCATTCAATCCACATGTAAGATGAATCATCCACCTCATTAAGTATATGATTTTATCGGTTTAACTTTCCTTCTCAACTAACTTTCTTACATAAGCTACCAACGGTTCAATAGCGGTTCTATCACTAAAATCGACCGTCTGTCCATATGTTTCAATCAATGCTTTGTTTTCCGAAGTAAGTTCAGCATCAGGTACTTTTTTTAACGAGTTTATTATCATTTTTAACAGCAGTTTATTTGCCATGCTTAATTGTGTATAATCGATTCCGCCTCGAAAATGAAACATACCTTCGGGAATGCTTTTTAATTTTTGAAGACTCTTATCTAAATCAGCATAATCCGTACCGACGGGATCGCTCAGACCAACTGTAAATACAACCAGATGATCGAAAAGGTTTCGTTTCAGTAAATCAACACCAGTGATTTTCCCAGCATAAATAGGACCGCCAAAAATGACAAATGAATATTTACGCAATTCTACGTCTTTGACTTTTTTCCCGTCGATAAGTGCTGCGTTCAACTCTTCTGCAATCCATCTGGCATATTTTTCTGTCATCCCATGTTTAGAAAAGTATACAACCGCTAGGTTATCCTTCATCATGATCCATCTCCTTGATTATGCGTTCCAGATTCTCTATCATCTTTAGTGTGACTTGAGAAGCAATTGCCAATTCATTGTCTGTTATTCCTGTAAAAACTTTATCTCGAAAATCTTGACTTTCTTTTTCACTTTGTTTTGCCAACTGTTGTCCTTTTTTTGTCACGAAAACTTCTTTGACCCGCTTATCCTGGGCACTTTGATTAACTGATACAAGTCCTTCTTTTTCCATTGTGTCGAGCATCTTGGCAATATTTTGTCTTGTTGTATTCATCGTACTCGCTAATTCATTGACGCTAGGTACACTCACTTTAGAAAGTTCTCTAAGATTCATTAGTAAAAACCATTGTTTCGTGGTTAATCCAGTGACAGATTTGTCTCCTGCAAATTGGAGCTTGTTCGCTAGGATAAATGTTCCGCCAAATAATAGATGTCTAGGATTTTCTGGGGCCTTCATCAGCATTTCCCTTTCATAATAGGTAATAGGTTACCTATATTATATGCACCCTATTGCTTATTATCAAGATTAAGTTGTCGCGTTTAGTTTATTACATTAAAATGCGCCTTCTTCTCGTAATCGCTAGCTTTTGTTCATCTACTTAAAAAGAACGGCTCAGGATATTTCCTGAGTCGTTCTGATATTTGTTTAATCTTACTTGGTCAACAAGACCACACATTCCACATGAGTGGTTTGTGGGAATAGATCAACTGGCTGGACTTGTTTTGTCACATAGCCTTCTTCTGCAAATAGCGCTAGGTCACGTGCTAGTGTGGCTGGGTTGCAAGAAATATAGACAATGCGCTCTGGCTTAACCGCAGCCGTTGTCTCGATAAAGCTAGCTTCTAGACCTTTTCTTGGCGGATCGACAAAGACAACAGTTGGCTGAATGCCTTCACGTAACCATTGAGGCATAATCTTCTCCGCTTTGCCTACAAAGTAATGAACATTTTCTAAGCCATTTCTCGCAGCATTTGCTTTGGCATCTTCGACCGCTTCAGCAACAACTTCCATTCCGAGAACTTCTTGGACACGATCAGCTAAACTGATTCCGATGGTTCCGATTCCGGCATATGCATCCACGACAATGTCATCCGGCTGTAGATCTGCTAATTCAAACGCTTTTTGATACAGCACTTCTGTTTGGGCCGTATTGACTTGGTAGAAAGATTTGGCAGAGATTTGGAACGTCTTATCGAACAATTGGTCATCAATCGAAGCTTTTCCATAAAGGACTTTCTCTGCATCACCCATGATGACATTGGTTTTTTCTTCATTGATATTTTGGATCACCGATACTACTTCAGGAAGCTCTTCATGAATGACTTCAGCAATCTCTTCTCCTTTGAAAAACTTCGCTTTTCGTGTGACTAAAACGACCATCATTTCACCTGAGTGGTGTCCGCGACGGATCACAACGTGTCGTAAAAAGCCTTCGTGAGCTTCTTCGTTGTAGGCTTTGACGTTAAAACGCTGCAAAATGTTCCGCACGGTTACGATCGCTTGATCGATCGCCGGATCTTGGATATAGAAATCTTCGATTGGCACCAAGGTATGACTATTTTTGCGGTAAAAACCAGTAGTCAACTGCCCTTTGATTTTTTGTACGGGAATCTGCGCTTTGTTACGGTAGCCAAAAGGTTGTTCCATGCCGATCGTAGGCAATACCTCAACTTGCGGCATTTTCGCGACTTTTGCTAAAACATTCTCTACTTGTTGTTGTTTGAATACCAATTGCTTTTCGTACTTCAGATGACTCAAAGGTGCGATACCGGTTCGCAATAAATCTTCATTTGGCAACTCTTGACGATCTGGACTCGTTTGTAACAGTTTCATCACTTTGGCAAAACCAAATTTGTTGCCAACTTTCAAGACTTTGACTAGCGCACGTTCGCCGGGTAATGTGTTTTCAATAAAAAGTAAATAGCCATCGACTTTGGCGATGCCGTTTCCTTCATGGGAAAGATCTAAAATATCGACCTCAAGCTCCTGGTTCTTCTTAACAGGATAATTTTTCATAGGTTTCTCCTTTGTGCTTGCTTTTCTCATTTTAAAAAGGAATCGCTGAAATTGCAAGCGCTGTTTATTTTGATGATGGCTCTTCGCCAACATTTTGAACAAAAAACAGCCGAAGGACAGAATCGGCTGATTGCTTTTAGGCTCTGCGGCGAAGAGCCGCTGCACCACAAGAGCAATTCCTTTTCTATCCTTCGGAAAATCATCTACACGAGAAGTCTTAGACTTCCTTAGGTGTTTTATTTATCAGCTGTTTTTCTTTTTCTGTGATTTTTCCCGTTCGCTCTTGTTCAAGATTTGTTTTCTCAAACGAATGCTTTCTGGGGTTACTTCACAGTATTCATCATCGTTCAAGAATTCCAATGATTCTTCCAAAGAAAGAATACGAGGTTTCTTGATAACGGATGTTTGGTCTTTGTTTGCTGAACGAACGTTAGTCATTTGTTTTGCTTTCGTGATATTAACGGTTAAGTCTTTGTCACGAGAGTTTTCACCAATGATCATTCCTTCGTATACTTCGGTACCTGGTTCAACAAAAACAGTTCCCCGTTCTTCAATACTCATGATCGAGTAAGTCGTTGCTTTACCTGTATCGATAGAAACCAGTGCCCCTTGATGACGACCACCGATTTGACCTTGGATCATTGGCAAATATTGATCGAAGGTGTGGTGCATGATGCCGTAACCGCGAGTCATAGATAAGAATTCTGTCGTATAACCGATCAATCCTCGAGCAGGTGCCAAGAAAATGATCCGCACTTGTCCATTTCCTGTATTGATCATGTCTTGCATTTCTGCTTTACGCATGCCCAATGATTCGATGACTGATCCCATGTATTCTTCCGGTGTATCGATTTGAACACGTTCAAATGGTTCACATTTCACACCATCAATTTCACGTTCAATGACTTCTGGACGAGAAACTTGCAATTCAAAGCCTTCACGACGCATATTTTCGATCAAGATCGACAAATGAAGTTCTCCACGGCCAGAAACGATCCATGAGTCAGGTCCAATTGGATCAACACGCAATGACACGTCTGTTTGCAATTGAGCCATCAAGCGCTCTTCGATTTTACGTGCTGTAACGAATTTTCCTTCACGACCAGCAAAAGGAGAATTGTTCACGATGAATGTCATTTGCAATGTTGGTTCATCAATATGCAGCACAGGTAATGAATCTTGGTGATCAATTGGTGTCACTGTTTCACCAACGAAGATATCTTCCATTCCGGAAACCGCGATCAAATCACCGGCTTTGGCTTCTTGGATCTCTAAACGTTTCAAACCAAAGAAACCGAAAAGTTTCGTTACACGGAATTTTTTGACTTCTCCATTTAATTTCATCAATGCAACTTGGTCGCCGACTTTGATTGATCCGCGGAAGACACGACCAATTCCGATACGTCCAACATAATCATTATAATCAAGCAATGATACTTGGAATTGCAAAGGTTCGTCACTGTTGTCGATTGGTGCTGGAATGTGTTCAATGATCGTATCGAACAATGGCGCCATCGTTTTTTGCTGATCAGCTGGATCGTCTGATGCACTAGATGTACCGTTGATTGCAGAAGCGTAAATGACTGGGAAATCTAATTGGTCGTCATCTGCCCCTAATTCAATAAATAATTCCAACACTTCATCGACAACGTGTTCTGGACGAGCAGATGGTTTATCAATTTTGTTTACAACAACGATCGGCACTAAATGTTGTTCCAACGCTTTTTTCAATACAAAACGTGTTTGCGGCATCGTTCCTTCATACGCATCAACAACTAAGACAACACCGTCGACCATTTTCATGATTCGTTCCACTTCTCCACCGAAGTCCGCGTGTCCTGGGGTATCCATGATGTTGATTTTTGTGCCATTGTATTCAACAGCCGTATTTTTTGCTAAGATCGTGATACCACGTTCTTTCTCGATCGCATTTGAATCCATCGCCCGTTCTTGTAATTGGGTATGGCTATCTAACGTTTGGGATTGTTTCAATAATTCATCAACTAATGTAGTTTTTCCGTGGTCAACGTGGGCAATAATAGCGACGTTGCGGATATCATTTCTAATATTCAATTTATAAACTCCTTTTTTGGTGACATTGCACTCGACAAGCCATTATACCAGAATTTCTTTCTGAAATATAGTGCAAAGTTTTCATTTTTACAGAAAAAAACAGATACCCGTAGATATCTGCTCGTCATTTATTGATTTGCGATCGTCAATAATTCTTGAAATGCTGTTGGTGTGCCACCAATAAACAATTCCCGACCATCTAGAGCAAGTTCCTCTCCGGTGATATTCGCCATCTTCAAACCTAATGTTTCCATTAAGATACCGCCAGGGGCATAGTCCCATGGCGCTAGGTTGGAAATATAGCCTGCGCGCTGACCTAAGACCAGCGCAATCAATTCGATGCCCGCACAACCGGTCATCCGTACACCTAGTGCCCGTTCACTCATTTCGACTTCATGATGACGATTATGCATCAACATGGGCGCATTTAATCCGATCAATCCTTCCTCTAAAGCGATATCTTTCGGCGGATCGATTTTTTTTCCGTTGCAAAAGACCCCAATTTCCGGACCACCCCAAAGAAATTCATTTTTCATGACATTATAAACAAAGCCAAAACGTCCTTGGCCTTCTTCATATACAGCAATCATGATACAGAAATTCTCTTTTTCCAACACGAAATTCATGGTTCCGTCAATAGGATCAATGATAAATACTCGTCCACTAAAATCTGAAAGTCGATCTAAACCATTTTCTTCCCCTAGAATTTTTGCTTCTGGGTCAAAGGCTTGAATCTTCTCAATTAGAAAATCCTGCGTCGCCTTATCCAGTTCAGTCACCAAATCTTTCCGACCTGATTTTGTTTCAACGATCAGAGACTCTTTATTTAGGTTTTCTTTGATTTTTTCCCCTGCTGCAATCATCCAGCTATGGATTTCACTAACGATTTCTTGCATGGTTGATTTCTACTCCTTCATTTTCAGTTTACCGCTTGTCGTCTTGGCCGCTTGAACCGTTCGATACAATGAGTATCCGCTCAAGTCTTCGAAATCTCTGCCTAAACGGCGCTCTTCCCCAATACTTGGCACAACTTTCTTAAACTGCTGATAAGCTTCTAAAAACTCCGCTGCCGGGATCCCTTTCTCGTAGGCTTGTTCTAAGCGATCCCATAGATTCATTACAATAACCATTTCATCTGTTGACCAGTCCAGATCTAGAGGATATTGATAATCACGCATTTTAATCACCCCTATTCGTCCTATTCAGTGTACCATAAAAATACAAATTGGTCAGAGACTCTGTCGCAAAATAAAAGAGGACACCTCTCAATGAGAGATGCACCCCCTATTTAAAAAAATGAACGAATGTTTTGAAGAAGACCCCATGATGCCTAGGCCATATCGCCTTTTACAGACTTAATCGAGCTTAGTCCTAGCTCTAACTAAAATACGAGATACCTTAACTCATTCTACGTTGGTTCATTTAGATAGTTGTGCTAGAACTTCAGTAAAGTCTTTAACATAATAGCGTAGGTTTTTTCTTCCCTTAATAAGGATCGTATGTCCCTCGTTTTCCAAAGCGCTTTTTTGTTTCTCGATTCCGCCTGGATACTTAGGGTTTAACTCCCCATTCGCTTTTAATGTCCGCCAGAAAGGAATTTTATCTGTTTTTCTTTGTTCACTAGCCCATGCTGCGATGGAGACAAAAATACCCGCGGTGATTGGATCTGTGAAATCGGCACCATACCTTTCTGCCAGATACTCGCGAATCTTACTAATCGTCATCACTTGGCCTAATGGGATACGCCCCATGATTTGATTGTAATCCACTGGAGGAGCCAAAAGCATTCTCTTTCCCCCATATTTCTCAATACTCTTTTCATCTGTGATTTGCTTGATTTTCGGCATTCCTTTCGTTTCATGGAGCATCTTATTGAAATCTTTCTTTTTTTCATCGACCATACTAGTCCCTCCTTTACTTTCAAAGTACCGCCTCCTAAATCAAACTGCAATGAGAAGCTTCAAATTATTTTGAAAAAGCATGCAAAAATAAAAAGTTCTTGATGATCTGAACGGATTTCCACCAATTCACGCTGATATAAAACTCTGTATATTCTGTGCCCTATTGCCATGGAATAGGGAAAGAACCATCTTCTAGCTGGTTCTCAGAGATTTTAGCGGCTTCTTGCTGACAAAGTTCTTTATCAAAAATGGTGAGCAGTTGTTCTTTCGAGAAAAAAAGTCCGATGGTTTGCTGGTGTAAGAAGTAAACCATTCTTCTGGGGCTTTCGAGACGGTTTGACGAATTTGTTGGCACAACACTTCTTGAAAATTTATGTTCTCCAAAAGAGGTTGATCATGTGTTTTTTTACAATAGTTTAGCATTTCCAAATAAACGACTAACGTATGCCTATCATCGTTGTCTCATTGAGAAAGCTATCAATGGCGGTTTGAAGGATTCCCTCCGCTTGTTGAGATAAACCAGTATCTTCCACACGGATGATCATACCAGCAAAACTCACGGTGGGATTATTAGCCGGCACACCTACAGGACTCTCCTATCAGATGGCATGGGAGTAAAAAGCAGTCGAAGGTACTTGGTTCCGCCATTTCCCTTCAGAAAAATCTTTCCCACTGGACAAGCACCTCAAGATCCCCTGTATTATAGGATTTTTAGCATCAAGGCAATTGATCTCTCGTAAAATACTGCAGGCAGCTCACGCCGCAATCGGGGTGCTGTTGGGTTTCCAATTGTCTGGCTCTAAGCCGTGACCAAAGCCGCCATCCTCGTTTTGATAGACCTCTAACATCTGTATAACATTCTCCCGGCTACCGTCTTCAAAATGAATCTGCCAGCGTGCAAGTTCCAATGGACGTGCATTTTGATAAATAGATTGTCTAGCTTTTTCAAAAGGTTCCTTATTTTCACGCTCTTATTCAGTCTTGTTCAGATCTGTTCAGACTTGTTAAGGCTTGCTAAGACTTGCTAAGACTTATTGGTTACTTTGATTATGACCTAATTTATTATTCGTTACAACGCTGACACTACTAGAACTATCCCTTACAGATAAATGCTAGTCGTCTTTCTTGAAAAGCATTCTTTTGGTGTTTCCTTTTCCTTGATGTTACAGTAAGAATAGCAAGAATAAAGGAGGATTTCATTTGCGCTTAGAAAATAAAAAAATCATCGCGTTAGTCGACAATGATTTCGAGGATTTAGAGCTTTGGTACCCTGTTCACCGTTTGCGAGAAGAAGGCGCTCAAGTGTATTTAGTTGGCGAAGAAGCCCATAAAAGCTATAAAGGAAAATACGGAGTTCCTGCAGAATCTGCGTTTGCTTTTGACGACATCCATGTGGCTGATTATGATGCCATCTTAGTCCCAGGCGGTTGGGCACCGGATAAACTGCGCCGATTCCCACAAGTCATTTCTTTTGTTCAAGCAATGGACAAAGAAGAAAAAGTCATTGGTCAAATATGTCATGCCGGCTGGGTCTTGATTTCCGCGAATATATTGCAAGGAAGAAAAGTGACTAGCACCCCTGGCATAAAAGACGACATGACAAACGCCGGAGCTACTTGGATGGATACACCAGTTATCACCGACGGTCACATCGTTTCTAGCCGTAGACCACCTGACCTGCCCGATTATATGCGGGAATTCATCGCTGTTTTAGAAAAGAAATAACCCGGCTAGGCTGATTCACTTTAACGAAAAAGAGTGGCGATGATTGTTCGCCACTCTTTTTCGTTATCATTTTTGA
Organism: Enterococcus sp. 125944; assembly: GCF_051909435.1. NCBI lineage: Bacteria > Bacillati > Bacillota > Bacilli > Lactobacillales > Enterococcaceae > Enterococcus > Enterococcus sp. 125944. The sequence continues at coordinate 71,177 of NZ_JBQASY010000001.1, forward strand.
ACATTGCTCTAGCTATTTTTGTCATTCCTTGTCTGCTATTCGGAAAGATCGGAAACAACAGAGGCCTTTGGCAGCTTACGGATCCCCCATAGCGTCAATAACGCTCCAATCAAAGCAAAGCACGTGCCGCACAATAACATCTGCCAGACACCGAAGTTCTGTAAAAGGCTGCCGCCTAAGATATTCCCCAGCACACCGCCTAATGTCGTCGCAATAATGATCAGCGTTTGTCCAAATACCCGATCTTCATCTGCCAATACGTGATTGAAGAGATAAGCAGACGCTGGGATAAATAAAGCAAAACTAAAGCCCTGCAATAGGTGTGTCATTTCCATCATAACAATCGTGCTGGTAAGCAACATCATTACTCCTCTGACTGCAAATGCGATACTAGAAAACAAAAGCCAAAACTTGCTGGACTTTCTTTTGACCAAACGTTCGAAGAATATCATTCCTGGCAACTCGCATAATGCAGCAATCATTAATGAAATTCCTACTTCTTTGCTGCCGCCTCCGATCGAAGCAAAAATCTGTGCCAAGAAGCTATTGATCATTGTGTGAAAGCTGAACAGAAAACTGAATCCTATGAATAACAAAAGTAAAAATGGATATTTTTTTCCTAACCCACCCGAATGCTTCTCTTCTATCTTCAACGGCAGAACCCTTGTTTTCACTGTGGGCAGCAAAAGTAAGAGGACAAAAAACAGTCCTGCTTCTACTAATGCCATTATTGGGAGAAGCGCAGCCGAATAGCTCGCCAACAACTGCCCTAATAAGAAAGAGGTTGCGGCATATCCTAGTGAACCACCTGCTCTCGAAAAACCAAAATTAATCCCATAGCCGGTGTTCACATACTCAAATGCAAGAGCATTGATAAATGACTGCATGGAAACTAGCACGATTGCACCAATGATAAAACTGATAATCGTCAGTGCTGGCAGTAATAACCCTACTAGAAGAGCGATAATCAGGCTCAGTGTCATCCCTTTTAGGACAGCAATCAAGGGAATCCTTTTTCTTTTAATGATCACTTGACTGATGAAAGGCTGAAGCGCGGCTGAAAAAATATTGATAAGTGCTAAGATCCCACCGATTTTTGCTGGATCGATCTTAAAATAAATCAGAAATAATGTGGCAAATCCATAAATTGAACAAAACATCATCCAATAAAGAAATTGCAGACTTGTATAATAGAGACGAATCGTTTTCCCACCCAATTGTTTACGCATACAATCCCCGCCTTCATCCGTTTTAGATAGCAACTTAATATAGCATAATTCAGACAGATTTGCTACAGCAATCAAGTAGGCAACCGTCAGTATTTTATGCCTTTCACTGATACTTGATCCCATAAAAAAACTCGCTCATCGAAAGGATGAACGAGTCTTCTATCATTAAATATGGATTGGTAAGCCTAATGCCAACTCAGCAGCATCCATGGTGATCTCACCTAAAGATGGATGTGGGTGGATCGTTAACGCGATATCTTCTGCGTTCATACCTGATTCGATTGCAAGAGCCAATTCTGAAACCATGTCACTTGCACCTAAACCAGCGATTTGCGCACCGATGATCACATTGTCTTCTACTGTTGTTACTAAGCGGATAAATCCTTCGGTTTTACCAAGAGACAATGCACGACCATTTCCAGAGAATGGGAATTTGTAAGCTTTCGCTTCAATTCCAGCATCTTTTGCATCTTTGATCGTCATACCGACAGAAGCTAATTCTGGATCAGTAAAGGCAACCGCTGGCATTGCTTTATAATCAACAGCAACTTTTTTACCAGAAATGGCTTCAGCAGCAATTTTTGCTTCATAACTTGCTTTATGAGCAAGTGCTGCACCAGGTACGATATCTCCGATTGCAAAGATGTTTGATACGTTCGTACGGCCTTGTTTGTCAACTGTGATCAATCCACGTTCGCCAACTTCAACACCGGCTTGCTCTAAGCCCATGTCATCTGTATTCGGACGTCGACCAACTGTAACCATCACATAGTCAGCTGTCACTGATTCTTCTTTGCCATCAACAGCGTATTTAACCGTTACACTATCGCCATTATCAACAGCTTCTTTAGCCATTGCATTAGTAACGATCGTTACGCCTTTTTTAGCGAAGTCTTCTTCAACTAATTTAACCATATCTTTTTCATAAGTTGGCAAAATTTGAGGAGAACCTTCAAGAATCGTTACTTCTGCTCCAAGGTTTGCATAAGCAGCACCAAGTTCAGAACCGATGACACCGCCACCGATAACAACGAATTTTTTAGGCACTTCTTTCAATGCCAATCCGCCAGTAGAATCAAGCACACGTCCACCGAATTTGAAACCAGGGATTTCAATTGGGCGAGAACCTGTCGCGATGATTGCATTGTTGAAAGAATAAGTTTGAGCTGAATCAGGATGAATCACACGTAATGTGTGATCATCAACAAAGAAAGCTTCCCCTTCAATTGTTTCAACTTTGTGTTTTTTCAATAGGAAGCCAACACCTGAAGTCAATGTTTTCACAACTTTGTTGTCTTTCCATTCTTGTGTTTTAGCAAAATCAAGAGATACGTTTTCGCTTGTTACACCAAACATTGTCGAATCTAGTGATTCTTGGTAATGATGTCCTGCTGCAATCAATGCTTTTGAAGGGATACAACCAACGTTCAAACAAACACCGCCAATGTATTCTCTTTCAATGATCGCAACTTTTTGTCCCATTTCCGCTGCGCGGATGGCAGCTACATAGCCGCCAGGTCCCGCACCGATTACAACTGTATCTAATTCAACAGCAAAATCTCCAACTACCATTTGTTAATCATCCTTCCATCATTAATAGCTCTGGATCAGCTAATAGACGTTTGATATTATTCATTGCTTGTTGCGCTGTTGCACCATCAACGATTCGGTGGTCAAAGCTCAATGAAAGTTTCATTACGCGGCCGACAACGATTTCGCCCTCAGCATTGACGATTGGTTGTTGCGCGATTGTACCAACACCCAAGATAGCTACTTCAGGGTAGTTGATTACTGGTGTGAACCAGCCACCGCCTACAGAACCAATGTTACTGATAGTGATCGTTCCGTTGCGCATGTCATCTGCAGAAAGTTTGCCGTCATGAGCAAGTTTAGCTTTTTCGTTGATTTCATCAGCGATAGCAAACATTCCTTTGCGGTCTGCATCTTTGACATTTGGTACATATAACCCATGATCCGTATCCGTAGCAATACCGATATTGTAGTAGTTTTTGTACACAATTTCTTGTTTTGCATCATCGATTGAAGCATTCAAGATAGGGAATTTTTTGACTGTAGCAGTCAATGCTTTTACAACATATGGCAAGAAAGTAAGTTTTGTGCCATTGGCAGCAGCAACTTCTTTAAATTTCTTACGATTATCCCAAAGATTTGTTACTTCTACTTCATCATGCAATGTTACATGAGGTGCTGTATGTTTGCTGTTGACCATTGCTTTCGCAATTGCTTTACGTGTCGGAGTTAATGCTACACGTTCTTCTAAATCACCCAAGTTAGACTTGAAGGCTTTAGCTGGTGCTGCTGGTTTGCTTTCAGCTGCTGGTGCTTGCGCTTCTTCTTTTGCTGGAGCTGCTGCTTCTGCAGTTGCTGAAGCTCCGCCACCAGATAGGAAGTTCTCAATGTCTTCTTTTGTCACGCGGCCACCTTTGCCAGTTGCAGTTACTTGTGTGATGTCGACATCTTTTTCACGAGCAAATTGACGGACAGAAGGCATTGCTAATACACGTTTGTTTGGATCAGCAGCTTCAACGACACTTGCTGAGCCAGAAGTTTCAACTTTTTCTGGCGCTGCAGTTGGCGCTGCAGAACTAGCAGCTGGTGCACTGTTGTGTCCTGGAGCATCGATTTCTACTAATACATCACCAACATTGGCAACTGTTCCTTCTGATACAAGGATATTTTTTACAGTACCTGTGACTGGAGATGGGATTTCTTCAACTGATTTGTCGTTTTGAACTTCCAATAAAGTATCATCTTCATTGATGGTGTCGCCAGCTTTAACGAACCATTTTACGATTTCGCCTTCTGCAATTCCTTCACCGATATCTGGTAATTTGAATTGGAATACGCCTTCGCCTTCTGAAGAACCAGCAGATGCAGCTTCCGTTGTTGGAACAGCAGCTGGTTGTGCAGGAGTTTGGGCTTGCGCTGCCACACCTGCATCTCCTTCATTGTCTTCATGGCCAGGTGCATCGATTTCTACTAATACATCACCAACATTGGCAACTGTTCCTTCTGATACAAGGATATTTTTTACAGTACCTGTGACTGGAGATGGGATTTCTTCAACTGATTTGTCATTTTGAACTTCCAATAAAGTGTCATCTTCATTGATGGTATCGCCGGGTTTAACGAACCATTTTACGATTTCGCCTTCTGCGATCCCTTCACCGATATCCGGTAATTTAAATTGAAATGCCATTTTCTATTCTTCCCTTCTTCAACTATTAAAAGTTCACGATTTCTTTCACTTTGTCTTCGATATCTTTAGCATTTGGCAACCAGATATTTTCTGCTTGACCGAATGGGAAGATTGTATCTGGAGCAGATACACGTCCAATTGGTGCTTCTAATGAAAGAACCGCACGTTCAGAAATTTCAGAAACGACTTGAGCGCCTACGCCTGCTTGTTTTTGAGCTTCTTGAACAACAACCACACGACCTGTTTTTTCAACAGATTTAATGATTGTTTCCACATCAAGAGGAGCAACTGTACGCAAATCGATAATTTCAGCATTGATGTTTTCTTTTGCTAAGTTATCCGCTGCTTTGATTGCTTCACGAACCATTGCACCATAAGTGATGATCGATACGTCTGTTCCTTCACGAGTCACCGCTGCTTTATCCAATGGAACTTCATACGCTTCTTCTGGCACTTCTTCACGGAATGAACGGTAAAGTTTCATATGTTCTAAGAAAACAACAGGATCATTGCTGCGAATAGAAGCAATTAACAATCCTTTTGCATCGTATGGGTTTGATGGAATCACGACACGGATACCTGGTGATTGAGCAATCAATCCTTCCAAGTTATCTGAGTGCAATTCTGGTGTATGCACACCACCACCAAATGGTGAACGAATCGTAATTGGCAAGTTGCGTGTGCCGCCCATACGGTAGCGAGTACGTGCCATTTGTCCAACGATTTCATCAAATGTTTCAAAAACGAATCCGAAGAATTGAATTTCTGGAACTGGACGGAAACCTTCTAGTGCTAAACCAAAAGCTAAACCGCCGATACCAGATTCAGCAAGAGGGGTATCGAAAACACGATCTTCACCGAATTTTTCTTGTAAACCTTCTGTTGCCCGGAAAACCCCGCCGTTTTTACCGACGTCTTCACCAAAGACTAAAATTTCTTTGTCGTTTTCCATTTCAACAGCTAAGGCATCTGTAATTGCTTGAATCATTGTTTTTTGTGCCATGACTATTTCGACTCCTTCGCTTCGTAAGTTGCAATTTGTTCTTTAATGTTTTGAGGTTGTACTTCAAACATATTTTTCAAGAAATCAGAAACTTTTTGTTTAGGTACACGGTCAGCTTCAGCGATTGCAGCTTTGATTTCTTCTTTAGTTTGTTCAATGATTTGTTCTTCTTTTTCTTCAGACCATAGTCCTTTTTCAGTCAAGTACGTACGGAAGCGAACCAATGGGTCTTTTTGTTGCCATTCGCTGTCCATATCTTTTGAACGGTAACGCGTTGGGTCATCCCCTGATAATGTGTGTGGACCATAACGGTAAGTCAATGTTTCAATCAAAACTGGTCCATTGCCGTTTGCTGCCCATTCACGAGCTGCTTTTGATACAGTGTAAACTGCTAATGGATCCATACCATCCACTTGGATTCCTGGGATACCAGCTGCAGCTGCTTTTTGAGCTAATGTTGGCGCAGCACTTTGAACTTCACGAGGTGTTGAAATCGCAAAACCGTTGTTTTGGATGTAGAATACAGCGTTTGCATGGTAAGCACCAGCAAAGTTGATTGCTTCATAGAAGTCCCCTTGTGAAGAACCGCCATCACCTGTATAAGTGAAGACAACATTTTTCTTGTTGCGCTTTTTCAGACCAAGAGCTACACCAGCAGCTTGCACGTATTGCGCACCGATAATGATTTGTGGTGGTAAAGCTTGCAAGTCTTCTGGATAAAGGTTTCCAGCTACGTGTCCGCGAGACCATAAGAACGCTTCTTTCAATGGAAGGCCGTGTTGGATCAATTGAGGGACATCACGGTAACCAGGTAAAAGCACATCTTCTTTTTCAAATGCAAAATGACTTGCTAATTGACTTGCTTCTTGACCAGCTGTTGGCGCGAAGAAACCTAGACGACCTTGACGGTTTAACGCAGTAGAGCGTTGGTCTAATACACGGGACCATACCATGCGAGTCATCAACTCGACTAATTCGTCGTCACTTAGATCAGGTACTAAATCTGGATTTACGATTTTTCCGTCTTTATCTAATGCTTGATAAGTTGGAAAATCTGCATTGACTTGCTCCAAAATTGCTTGGAAATCAAGTGCTTTTTGTTTTTTTGCCATCTTGACACACTTTCCTCTCTGATATAAAAATTCACTTTCGAATGTAACAGGGATAAAATCTGTATCATCGAAAAATCATTTACTACTATAAATTATCATTTAAACGAGAATAAGACAAGTGAAAAGGTATTTTTTTTTAATAAAACGATTCCCATTAGACCAACTCTTAAGAAACGATTAGTGAAAACAATCACATTTAAGCAATCGCTTTCTTGCTTTGCTCCTTATTAAATTCTTTTTTTCTTTTAAGAATAGTACAGACTTCGCCTTTTAACTAAACAGAAACGTAACACCTCGAGGACTTTCCCTTGTGAATGTTCCGACTTAGTAAAATTAGTTTTTTTGATAATGAGAAAAAAATAATACAGAAGAGAATAAAAAAGAAACAGATAGCATAAAAGTTAAAATCTTTTATGACTATCCGTTTCTTTTCTCAGATCCACTCTTTTGTATAATGAATATAGATTCTCTTAGCTACTTCTACGCTTACCAGGTAGGCAAGAATAATGCCGACAAACCATGGCCAGTAAGAAGATGGTAGCGCTGCAAAATCAAAGACTGTGTGCAGCGGCGACAAGATAATACCGAAACCTACCAAAATCGCAAGAACGCTTGACAGTAAGACTGCTGGCGATGCGATACTTTGGAAAAATGGCAGTTTACGCGTCCGGACCATATGCACGACTAATGTTTGCGTCACAAGACCGATCATGAACCAGCCGGCTTGGAACAGCGCTTGTTCTTGAATGGTATTTGCTTGGAACACATGCCACATCACGAAGAATGTCAAGATATCAAAAATACTGCTGACTGGTCCAATGCTTACGGTGAATTTCAATAAGCCTCTGACTTGCCACTTGACTGGTTTTTCTAGTTCTTCCACATCCACATTATCCCAAGGAATAGTCAACTGTGCCATATCATAGACTAGATTTTGCACCAGCAATTGAATAGAAAGCATTGGCAAGAAAGGCAAGAATGCACTAGCGACAAGGATCGAAAAAACATTCCCAAAGTTTGAACTCAATGTCATCTTGATGTATTTCATCATGTTTGTGAAAACTTTACGGCCTTCAATGACCCCTTTATCTAACACATTCAAGCTTTTTTCTAATAAAATGATCGAACTTGCGTCTTTGGTAATGTCTGCGGCCGTATCTACAGAAATACCGACATCAGCAGCCCGCAGTGCAGGCGCATCATTGATTCCATCTCCCATAAATCCGACAGTATGACCATCGGCTTGCAGCGACTGAATGATGCGTGACTTTTGCATAGGATTCAACTTAGCAAATAGATTGACCGCTTCTGCTTTTTCAGCCAATTCTTCATCAGAGAGACGATCAACGTCTATCCCTAGAAGATAGTCGTTCACTTCGATCCCCACATCTTTACACACCTTTTGCGCCACGATCGCATTGTCACCAGTCAAAACTTTCACGTTGACACCATGACCATGTAATGAAGCAATAGCTGTTTTTGCGGACTCTTTCGCTGGGTCTAAAAAGCCCATGAATCCGATCATGATCATATCTTGTTCATCTTCAACTGAGTAGACGGCTTCTGCGTGAGCATCTCGCTTGATTGCTACTGTTAGGACACGCATGCCCTGTTTGTTCAAGCGGTGATTTACCTCACGAAGTTTTTCTCTTAATTCATCTGTCAATTCCAGAACTTGTCCGTTGACTTCCACGTATTTGCAGACTTTCTCCATTTCCTCAGCAGCACCTTTTGTGACCATGATCTGGTGCCCATCTGCTTTGACAACCACTGTTAAACGCCGGCGGGAAAAGTCAAAGGGGATTTCATCCACTTTGATGACTTCTTGATAAGGCGCTTGGCGCTCTGTATCTTCGAAGTAGTTCAATACCGCAATATCCATCAAATTTTTCCAACCTGTTTGATAGTAGGAATTCAAATAGGTCATATCCAACACTTGTTGGTCTTCTTTACCAAACGGATTCAGATGCTGCACTAATACGACGCGATCTTCAGTGATCGTGCCGGTTTTATCCGTACATAAAACGTCCATACTGCCCAAGTTTTGAATCGAAGGCAATTCTTTGACGATCACTTTTTCTTTAGCTAACGACATGGCACCTTTTGCTAAATTACTTGTGACGATCATTGGCAACATTTCCGGAGTCAAGCCAACAGCTACAGCGATTGCGAAGAAAAGGGCTTCTCCCCAGTCGCCTTTTGTCAATCCATTGATCAAAAAGACGATGGGAAACAAAACCATTACCATTCGCAGCAACAATTTACTGACTTTCGTCAAACCATCCTCAAAAGTAGTCTTTCCTCGTTTTGACGTTGCATTTTTGGCAATATCACCAAAAAAAGTACTTTGACCGGTTTTTAAAATAATTGCTTTACCTTGTCCACTAAGGACATCCGTTCCCATGAAAACCAAATCTTGCATATCTAATGCGGAAATCGTTTCTTTAGAATCTTTGATCCCAGCATCGACAAATTTTTCCACCGGCATAGATTCTCCGGTCAGAGAAGATTGATTGATAAATAAATCTTTTGTCCAAATCAAAATAGCATCTGCCGGAATCATATCCCCGGTTGCCAATGTCACGATGTCTCCTGGTACGACTTCATCCATCGGAATCTCGATCGTTTCGCCGTCTCGAGTGACAGAACATGTATTTTCAATTAATTCTTTTAAGGCCAAACTTGCTTTTTGCGAACGATATTCTTGCACGAATGTGATCGTAACACTTGCTAAGATCATGATTCCCATCACGACCACTGCTTCATAATCACCTGTGAAAAAAGAAATGACCATCAGCAAAGCCAAAACTAATACAAAAGGATCTTTGAAAGCACTTAAAAACATCAGCCAAGCAGGTGTTGGTTTTTGTGCATCTACTTGGTTTGGTCCATATTCGTCCAGACGTTCTGCTGCATCCTCTTTTGATAGTCCATTAAACGAAGTCCGCATTTCCATCAGTAACTCTCTTTCCGAAAGTTGTGCAAGTAATTTTAATTCTTGGTCTTTAGATAATTTTTTTAACATCTTCTTTTCCTCCTATAACTAGGAGTTGCATTTGCTACCCCTAGCATTCTTTTTATTGTTCATCTGGGGACTGGGGTATTCCATGTTCATCTTCCTCTCTGTTTATCAAGCAAGAAACTCTGGATCATGCAGAAGTGTTGGTCAAAAATAAAGGCAGTCAGCAATTGTCTTGCAGCACCTCATAAAGGTCTGTATGTATCAGCTAAAATAAAGGCATCAGTGACCATTAACACAAAAAAACGCATGCTCCCAATAAGCATGCGTAAAAAACTCATGATCATTGTAGAGCTTTAGCACTATAGGGCGTAGATAACTTGACGTTATCAGCTGCTTTGGGTTTAACCTTCACGATTAGACCTGTCCTACCAACTAAGCATCTCTCGATACTTTTGCGGCAGCAGCTTGTGTCCATATAGGAGCCTCACCTAACAATTATTTATTTCTATCCTCACTATAGTCTATCTAATTATATAGGTCAACCATTATGTGAAAATACTTTTGTTATTTTTCAATTCCATTTTCAGTTTTTGGATCATTGGATCGAAGGATCTGCCATTCCGGACAGACGGTAATATTGAGCCAACACTTCTTTGATTCGCTGACTTGCTTTACCATCACCATAAGGATTTTCAGCATGCGCCATTGCGGTATATGCAGCGTGATCCTGCAACAACTGCTTCGTTGCTTGATACACATCCTCTTCCCCTGTACCGACCAATTTCAACGTTCCTGCCGCAATGCCTTCTGGACGTTCAGTTGTGTCCCGCAACACCAATACAGGAACACCGAGAGAAGGGGCTTCTTCCTGGACACCGCCGGAATCAGTTAGAATCAATGTGCTTTGGTTGGCAAAATTGTGAAAATCGATGACATCTAAAGGTTCAATCAATGTAACATTCTCTAAAGCACCCAGAGTTTCTTGGGCAATTTCTCGAACTTTGGGATTTTTATGCATCGGAAAAACGACTGAGACTTCTGGAAACTCGCCTGCAATTCGAGCCAATGCCTGAAAAACATTCTTCATCGGCTGACCTAAATTCTCTCTGCGGTGCATCGTCAACAAAATCTTTCGCTGTTTTTTGTCTGTTAGTGTAGGATGCTGATAGTCTTGAGAAACAGTGTAGCGCATGGCATCAATCGCGGTATTGCCAGTGACAAAGATGGCTTCTGGATCATGATTTTCCGCAAGTAGATTTTCTTTACTTTGAAGCGTTGGAGCAAAGTAAAGATCCGTTAGCACATCGATGAGTTGCCGGTTGGCTTCTTCCGGATAGGGTGATCGTTTATTCCACGTCCGCAAACCAGCTTCAACATGACCGATCGGGATCTGAGCGTAAAAAGCTGCGGTTGCTGCGGCATATGCCGTTGTTGTGTCACCATGAACAAGCACAATTGACGGTTTTTCTTGGTGGAGAATCGGTTCTAATTCCAGCAAGACTTTTGTAGTGATGCCGGTCAACGTCTGTCCCAATGTCATGATATCCAAGTCGTAATCAGGTTCGATCGCAAAAACCTCTAATACTTGATCTAACATCTCGCGATGTTGGGCTGTCACCACGACAATTGATTGAAATCGAGGATCAGCCTCTAATTCTTTTACCAAAGGCGCCATCTTGATGGCTTCCGGTCTTGTCCCAAAAACGGACATTACTTTGATAGTCAAACACTCACCTGCTTCTTTCTGCATGTTTACTTTATTGTTATTGCTCTTACTCACTTAGTCAACTGAATATCCGCTTTTAGCTCAGAATATTTTTTAGTTTTTTTCATCATTTCTTCTATTATAACGAAAGATTAAGAAAAACCAAATAGTCGATAAAGATGATTCCACAAAAAGCAGAAGGTCAGCGCTGAAAATAAAAAAAACAAAAGACTTGTTGCCCTCAGCAGCAAGTGATAAGAATGTTTTCCTATCGCTTGCTGCAAGACCAAGAAATCTTTTGGATCGAACTTTTATTCATGCCACTGTCAATTCTACAGCCGAAGCAACTTAAATTGTATCGCCATTGAAAATCGAGTTTTTCACGATCACATAATCAACTTTTCGAATCGATTCGAGGTCTTTGCCACCGGCATAGGAGATCGATGATTGTAGATCTTGCTGCATCTCAACCAAAGTATCTTTCAAAGAACCTTTGTAAGGGATCCAGATTTTTTTCCCTTCGACGTTTTTCTTTTCCCCTTTTTGGAATTCAGAAGCAGAGCCAAAGTATTCTTTTAAAACGACACCATTTTCGACTTTTGTTTCCCCGGGAGATTCTTCATGTCCAGCAAACAATGAACCAATCATGACCATCGTTGCCCCAAAACGAACAGATTTTGCGATATCTCCATGGGTGCGGATTCCCCCATCGGCGATAATCGGCTTGCGAGCTGCTTTTGCACACCAGCGTAATGCAGCTAATTGCCACCCACCAGTTCCAAAACCAGTTTTGATTTTAGTGATACAAACTTTCCCTGGTCCGATCCCGACTTTCGTTGCATCCGCGCCGGCATTTTCCAATTCTCGGACCGCTTCAGGTGTACCAACGTTCCCTGCGATCACAAAAGCATCTGGTAAATGTTTTTTGATATGTTGGATCATATTGATGACAGCATTGGAATGTCCATGGGCAATATCGATCGTAATATAATCAGGCACCAGTCCTTCAGCAGCCAATGTTTCGACAAAAGTATACTCATAATCTTTGACACCGACACTGATCGAAGAGATCAGGCCTTTTTCCTTCATTTTTTTGATAAAAGGAATGCGGGCTGCTTCGTCAAAGCGATGCATAATATAAAAATAGCCATTTTCAGCTAAAAATTCTGCGATTGATTCATCAATGATCGTTTGCATATTTGCAGGAACGACCGGCATTTTAAATGAATGTTTGCCTAAAGTAACCGTCGTATCACATTCTGAACGGCTATTCACGATACATTTGTTAGGGATCAATTGTATATCTTCGTAATCAAAAACTTTCATGTCAAACATAAAAATATCCTCCAAATCTTGATAAGAGTGAAGCAAGCATCAAATGGCTGTCGCCTATTTTTAATGCCCACAACAATTTAAACCAGCTCACTCATAAATACAAGTGTTTTAGAATCTTTTTTAAAAAAAGCAACAGGAATGTTCGTCTTTTACGAACATTCCTGAGATAGTTTCCATTAAATAAAGGGTTTCTTCTTTTTTTTAAGGTAAAATATTGCCAGCTGCCAAATATACTTCATACCATTCTTGGCGTGTCAACACAATCGTAGATGCCTTAGCGATCTCTTCGATACGATGCGGCGTCATCGTGCCTGCGATCACCTGCATATTTGCTGGGTGCCGTAGAATCCAAGCAGATGCGATTCCTGTCGCAGTCGTTTGATACTTCTCAGCCAATTCTTCCAGTTTTGCATTCAGTTCTGGGAATTTCTCATTTCCGATGAAGACACCTTCAAAGAATCCATATTGGTATGGCGACCACGCTTGGATCGTCATATCATTCAGCCGAGAATACTCAAGAATGCCGCCATCATGATCGACACTGCCGCTATCCGTCATATTGACATGGATGCCTCGATCGATCATTCCAGTATGCATGATGCCAAATTGCAATTGATTGGCCAGCAATGGTTGAGAGACATATTTTTTCAACAATTCGATTTGACCAGGATTTTGATTGCTGACTCCAAAATACTTAACTTTTCCCGCTTTTTCCAGCTCGTCGAAAGCAGCAGCGACTTCTTCGGGCTCCACTAACGTATCCGGGCGATGCAACAGCAACGCGTCAAGATAATCCATTTTCAAGCGTTTCAAACTGCCTTCAACGGATTTAATAATGTGTTCTTTCGAAAAATCGAACATTTTCCCTGGGACGATACCACATTTCGATTGAATGAAAAGATCTTCCCTTTTATATTCGGTTTGTGCAAGGGCATCTGCAAAAATACTTTCGCATTCGCCACCGCCATAGATATCTGCATGATCAAAGAAAGTAATACCATTATCGATTGCTGTCGTCAGTACAGCTACAGGATCTTTTGCATTATTGATTCGCATCAATCCCAAAATGACACTTGAAACTTCTAAATCGGTTGAACCAAATTTAATTTTTTTCACGTATTTTTCCTCCTCTGTTTGCTCTTCTATTTTAGCATATCCGTTTGAAAACGCTACCTCTTTTTAAGAAAAAAAGATCGCTGTTCTCTCATCAGCGATCTTTTGTTTAAACGATGGAACCAAAGAGAAGTTACGGTTACTTTAATGCTTTGGCACCAATATCTTTTCGATAAAACATCTTGTTCAAAGGCATTTTTGCTAGCGCTTGGTAAACTTTCTTTTGCGCTTCCTCCAAAGAAGCACCTTGCCCTTCCGCTAAAAATACTCGCCCGCCTGCTGCCACCAATTCTCCTGCTCTTTCAGCAACCCCTGCATAAAACAGTTGAACATCTTCAGCCGCTTTTTGCGGAATGATCATTCCCTGTTGATAGGTTTCTGGATACCCTTCAGCCGCCACGACCACACCAACAGAAAACTGCTGATTCCAAGTAATCTCCGGCTGTCTTCCATTGAGCAATGCATCAATAATCTGAGCTAACCCACTCGTTAGCCGACTCAAAACGACTTGCGTCTCTGGATCTCCAAAACGAGCATTGAATTCAATCACTTTAGGTCCTTCAACTGTAGCAATCAGCCCCGCATATAAAATACCCGTAAAGGGTGTTCCTTGATCAATCATTCCTGTAGCAGCCGGGATCAAAACCGTCTCGATTGCTTGATCGATCATTGACTGAGGAATTTGCGGAACAGGAGAGTAAGCTCCCATTCCACCAGTATTCGGTCCTTCATCCCCATCAAACGCTCGTTTATGATCTTGCGCAATCACCATGGGATAAACTTGCTCTTCATGAACAAAAGCCAGCAGCGAAAACTCTTCTCCTTCCAGAAAATCTTCGATCACAACTTTGGCACCACTTTGACCAAATTTTTGTTCTTCCAACATTTCTTCTACCGCAGCCAGTGCCTGATCCACTGTTGCTGCGACAACGACCCCTTTTCCAGCAGCTAAACCGTCTGCTTTGATTACGATTGGGGCACCTTTTTCTTGGATATACGCTTTCGCTTTTTCACTATCTACAAAAGACTGGTATTCAGCGGTTGGAATCTGATATTTTGCCATCAATTCTTTGGCAAATTCCTTCGAACCTTCAATCATCGCCGCTGCTTTATTTGGGCCAAAAATGTTCAATCCTGCAGCTTGGAAATCATCAACGATGCCATTAAGCAAAGGAACTTCAGGGCCTACAAAGGTCCAATCGATGGCCATCTCTTTTGCAAACGCGATCAAGCTTTGATGGTCTGTTTCAGGGATAGCAACTACCTGAATGCCATCGCTGACCATGCCCGGATTCCCTTTCGCGCAGTAGACTGTTTCTACGATCGGATCTGCGAGTAATTTCTTGGCGATTGCATGTTCCCTACCACCACTACCAATAACTAAAAGCTTCATCTGCTCCTCCTGAATTTAATGTCTTTTAATGTCTAAAATGCCGAACGCCAGTAAAGATCATCGCTACTCCGTATTGATCTGCCATTTCGATAGACGCTTGGTCTTTAATACTGCCTCCAGGTTGAATGATCGCCTTGATTCCCCGTTTTGCAGCATATTCCACGCTATCATCCATTGGGAAGAACGCATCGCTAGCTAAAACTGCATCCGTTAATTTTCCAGCTTCAGCAGCTTGTTCAATGGCGATTTTTACAGAACCCACGCGATTCATTTGGCCAGCACCAATTCCAACTGTTTGATATTGGTTCGCTAAAACGATGGCATTTGATTTGACATGTTTTACCGCTTTCCAAGCAAAAGCCATTGCTTCCAACTCATTCTTGCTAGGCTGACGTTTCGTTACGACCGTCCAATCCTTAGGAGATTCTGCTAATGTATCTTGTTCTTGAACTAATAAACCACCTAATACAGAGACCATTTCTGTTTCGACAGGATTTGCTACAAAATCTAACGTCATCAAGCGAATGTTTTTCTTCTTCGTCAAAATATCCAGCGCCGCTGGTTCAAAAGCAGGCGCAATCACGATCTCAAGAAATATTTGATGCAGTGCCGCAGCTGTTGCTTCATCAACGGGGCGATTCAATACGATGATTCCTCCAAAAATCGAAACTGGATCTGCTTCGTATGCCCGTTCAAAAGCGTCAAAAATCGTCGTCGCTGTTCCGATACCACAAGGATTCATATGTTTAAGAGCGACTGCAGTGGGTTCCGTAAATTCTTTTGCGATTCGCAAAGCGGCATCCGCATCTTTGATGTTGTTGTAGGACAATTCTTTGCCGTGAAGTTGTTTTGCACTAGCGATCGAATAAGGAACTGGCAATGCATCTTGATAAAAAGCAGCAGTTTGATGGCTATTTTCTCCGTAGCGCAACGTTTGTTTCAATTCATACGTCAGTGTCAACTTCTCCGGTTCAGATTCTTCAACTGCTTTTGTCAAATAATCGGCGATCAAGGCATCATAAGCTGCTGTATGGCGAAATACTTTAGCCGCTAAGCGTTTGCGCGTGGCAAGCTGCGTCTGACCGGTTTCCGTCAATTCATCTAGAATGAGGGGATAATCTTTAGGATCAACGATCACTGTCACTGCAGCAAAGTTTTTTGCAGCGGAGCGCAGCATGCTTGGTCCACCAATATCGATATTCTCAATGGCTTGCTCTTCTGTCACATCCGCTTGGGCAATCGTTTCCTTAAAAGGATAAAGGTTGACAACAACCAGATCGATCGGCGCAATGTCATGTTTTTCCATTGCTGCTAAATGTTCAGGCAGGTCCCGGCGACCCAGCAAACCACCGTGGATCTTTGGATGCAATGTTTTGACACGTCCGTCCATCATTTCGGGAAATCCTGTGACCGTTTCTATCGCAATCGGTTCAAGACCAGCCGCTTCCAAAGCAGATTTTGTCCCTCCTGTCGAAATGATTTCGTAGCCGTTTTGTACTAAATTTTTGGCAAAAGATACGATCCCTTGTTTATCTGACACACTGATCAACGCTCTTTTTTTCACGATTGATGGTCTCCTTTATGAATGATTTCAGCTATGACCGCTGGATAGACTCGATGCTCTAATTGATGGATCTTTGCTTCTAAGCTTTCTAATGTATCTTCCGATTCGATACGTACCACTTCTTGCGCAATGATCGGCCCCGTATCGATACCACTGTCAACGTAATGAATGGTGATCCCAGTCACCTTCACTCCATAATGAAAGGCATCGGCAATACCGGATTTTCCAGGAAAACTAGGCAGCAATGAGGGATGCAGATTGATGATTCTATTGGGAAAAGCGGCTAGCAACGTAGGTCCAACGATCCGCATATAGCCTGCCAAAACGATCAGCTCTATCGAATGTTCCGCCAACTCGTTCAACAGTGCAGCTTCGAACGCTGCTTTCGAAGGAAATTTCTGCGGGGATAACTGCAATGTCGGTACCCCCGCGTCTTTAGCCCGTTCCAAGACAAATGCGGCGGCATTATCTGAGAACAGCAGCGCTAATGTAGCCCCTTTGAGTTCTTCTCCTCTAATCGCATCGGCAATTGCGGTAAAATTACTGCCGTTTCCTGATGCAAAAACAGCGATCCTCATAGCGGATCTCCTTGTAAAAGAACCGCATGTTCTTGAGCCTCCGTTACTTTACCAATAACGTAAGCCGCTTCATTCTGCTCGTTTAACAAAGCTAGCACTTGTTCTTTCTTCTCTGGTGCAACAGCAAGAACCATCCCTATCCCCATATTGAAGATCTCATACATTTCATGGGCCGGGATTTTTCCATAAGAAGCTAGAGCCTCAAAAATCGGCAGTTGCGGCCACGTTCCCAGTGTGATTTCTGCTGTTGTCTGCGGCGGCAACATCCGGGGAATATTCTCGATAAAGCCGCCACCCGTGATATGCGAGATACCGTCAATTAATTGTTTTTCAAGTAACGGCAGTACAGCGGATACGTAGATTCTCGTTGGTGTTAACAATTCTTCTCCGAGAGTTTTTCCGCCTAATTCCGGCAACTTCTCTGCCATTTGAAAACCTTGCTGTTCAAAAAAGATCTTGCGAACCAATGAATACCCGTTTGAATGGATACCAGAAGCAGGCAGCCCGATCAGAAAATGTCCCGGTTCAATCGATGCTCCCGTGATCAGACGAGATTTTTCAACAATTCCCACCGCAAAACCAGCCAAGTCATAGTCCTCTTCCGAGTACATCCCTGGCATTTCTGCTGTTTCACCGCCTATCAGAGCCGCTCCCGACTGAACGCAGCCCTCTGCAACCCCGGCGATAATTTGTTCGATTTTTTCGGGATCATTCTTGCCCACTGCGACATAATCCAAAAAATAGATCGGTTCTGCTCCTTGAGCGACAATATCATTGACACACATCGCAACACAATCGATTCCAATCGTTTGGTGTTGATTTTGTTGGATCGCTACTAATAATTTCGTTCCTACACCATCAGTACCGGATACCAGCACTGGTTCTTTCAGCGGATAGTTTGACAAGTCAAAACAGCCGCCAAAACCACCGATGGCACCCATTACACCTAACCGTTCTGTTCTTTTGACATGTTTTTTGATTCGATCAACGACTTCATACCCGGCGTTCACATCAACACCAGCCTTTGCATAAGCATTTGCCACTTTGAGTTCCTCCTGTACCATTTATTCGAGCGACGCTAAATAGCTTTCTTCATAATCATAAAGCGGTGTAGGATAATCACCATTGAAATAGGCCATGCACAATCCAGAATAGGGGGCATCTAAATCTAACCCGATTGCTTCGATCAAGCCAGTCTCACTGAGAAAAGCCAACGAATCGGCACCGATCGTTTGGCGAATTTCTTCGACACTTTGCCGAGCAGCGATCAGTTCTTTCCGCGTCTGAATATCGATTCCGTAAAAACAAGGATATCTTAATGGCGGTGAAGCAATCCGAACGTGAACTTCTTTGGCACCGGCTTCTTTTAACAATTGAACGATTCGTCGGCTAGTAGTGCCGCGAACGATCGAGTCATCCACCATGATCACTTTTTTTCCTTCAACCACACCGCGGACGGCAGAAAGCTTCATCCGAACGCCTTGTTCCCGTAATTCTTGAGTGGGCTGGATAAATGTTCGTGCAATGTATTGATTTTTGACTAATCCTAATTCGTAAGGAATGCCAGATTCTTCTGCAAACCCGCTGGCGGCCGATAAGGATGAGTTCGGTACACCGATCACCATATCTGCTTCGATCGGTGCTTCTTGGGCAAGATTACGTCCCATATTTTTTCGTGCAGTATGGACATTGACGCCGGCAATATTCGAATCTGGTCGTGCAAAATAAATGAATTCCATTGAGCAAATCGCTGGTTGGACTTCTTCCGTATATGTCTCAACACGGTAGCCCGCTTGATCCACAATGACAACTTCCCCAGGACAGATATCTCGAACAAATTCAGCTCCGATCACTTCTAAAGCACAAGTCTCTGAAGCAATCACATAAGCACCATTGACCATTTTTCCTAACGAGAGTGGCCGAAATCCATTTGGATCAAGAGCAGCGATCATCGCATCTTCTGTCAGCAAAAGATAGGCAAATCCACCTTTCACTTGATTCAGCGCTTCTTTGATGCGATCCAGCAAATTCGCTTGACCACTGCGGCGAATCAGATGCATCAAAATTTCGGTATCTGAATTTGAATGAAAAATGGCTCCTTCAGACTCAAGTGATTTCCGCAAACTCTTGGCATTGGTTAAGTTCCCGTTGTGCGCCAACCCAATCTGCTGATCAAAAAACTTAAAAAGAAAAGGTTGGATATTATCGACGCTGCCATTGCCTGCAGTAGCATAGCGAACATGTCCGATTGCTGCTTCACCTGTCAATCGTTGAAGAAGTCGTTCATCGGAAAAAACTTCTGCTAATAAGCCAAGATCCCGATGTCCGGCAAGTTTGCCTTGCTGATTTGCGACGATCCCAGCGCCTTCTTGTCCCCGATGCTGTAAACTGTGCAAGCCAAAATAAGTAACTCGGGCAGCATCTGGGTGACCCCAGACACCAAAAACCCCGCATTCTTCATTCAAGCTTTTTACTTCAATAGACATGGAATTGCTTCCTCCCATTTCTTACGTGCTAAGGCTGTTTCCACTACGATCATTCCATCGCTACCTTGGATTTTTAGTTGCGGTTCTGCTGTAACTTTTCCGATGAGACAAGCGCTATCACCTGCCAAAGCTTCAAAAGCGGTTTGATTTTCTGGAGCAATGGACAGCACAAATCGCGATTGTGTTTCTGAAAAAAGCCAAGATTGCGGCAAATCTAGTTGAACAGATATACCGACATTCTTCTTAAACGCAGATTCAGCTAATGCAACAGCTAATCCGCCTTCTGCACAGTCATGGGCACTTTTTACAAGTCCAGCCTGGATCGCAGATAAGACGATTGCCTGATTCTGTTTTTCTTCTAATAGATCAAATGCCATCAAACGGCCATTGATCGACCCATTTTGTAATTTTTGGAGTTCACTGCCGTTAAAGTCGGCCTTCGTTTCTCCAATCAAATAAATCAAATCCTCCGGTGTCTGGAAATGTTGTGTGGTGATATGTTCGACCTTTTCAATCAGCCCTACCATACCAATCACTGGTGTTGGATAGATTGCCTGCCCGTTGGTTTCATTGTACAGCGAAACATTACCTGAAATAACAGGAGTTTCTAGAATTTCACAAGCTTTGGCAATCCCTTCTGCCGATGTCCATAACTCCCAAAAGCCTTCTGGTTTATCCGGCGAGCCATAGTTGAGACAGTCTGTGATCGCTAGTGGTCGTCCCCCAGAAGCAACAATATTGCGAGCTGCTTCTGCTACAGCAATCTGTCCGCCTTGTTCAGGATCAAGGTACAAGTAGCGAGCATTACAGTCCGTGGTCATAGCTAAAGCTTTGTTGGTCCCTTTGATCCGCAGGACTGCAGCGTCACTTCCTGGGCCAACAACGGTATTGGTTCTCACTTGAGAATCATAGGTTTCAAAAATCGATTTTTTTGAAGCAATCGTGGGTTGCTGCAACAATTGTAAAAGTATGGCTGTTGCATCATCAATGACTGGTTCAAAATCAGGCTGTTGACGAAATGCTTGGATTCTAGCAGGTTCTGCTTTTTCTTTATGATAAGTTGGCGCATCTTCTGCCAAAGCATCAACAGGTAAATTGGCAACTTCTTTTCCCTGATGGTACAAGCGATACGCACCATCATCGGTTACTTCACCAATCACTACCGCTTCCAATCCGTATTTTTGAAACAACGCTTCAACTTCTGCTTCATGTCCTTGTTTCACACAGATCAGCATCCGCTCCTGGGATTCTGATAGCATCATTTCATAAGGTGTCATACCAGTTTCTCGTTGCGGTACATCATCTAAATAAAGTTTTAATCCTGAACCAGCTTTTGAAGCCATTTCAGAACTGGAAGAAACGAGACCGGCTGCCCCCATGTCCTGAATACCGATCAAACTGTCTGAATGTTCAAGGATCAGCTCAAGACAAGCTTCTAATAACAATTTTTCCATGAAGGGGTCTCCTACTTGGACAGCCGAGCGCTGCTGTTCTTCTCCCTCCACGAACTCCTCGGAAGCAAATGTTGCACCATGGATCCCGTCTCTACCTGTTTTTGCTCCCACATACATGATTATGTTACCAACGCCTTTGGCCTGTCCTTTTTGAATATCTTTGTGGTCGATCAAACCGACACACATCGCATTGACCAATGGATTCCCTTCGTAACAGGCATCGAAGGCAACTTCACCACCGACTGTAGGGATTCCGATACAATTTCCATAGCCGCTGATTCCTGCCACGACTTCTTCTAAAAGGTATTTGGTCCGCTCATTCGTCAATTCGCCAAAACGCAACGAATCTAGGATCGCGATGGGCCGCGCCCCCATACTGAAAATATCACGAATAATCCCACCGACGCCGGTTGCGGCGCCTTCATAAGGCTCCACGGCCGAAGGATGGTTATGACTTTCTGCTTTAAAGACAACTGCTTGGCCATCACCAATATCGACGATTCCCGCTCCTTCGCCTGGTCCTTGTAAAACTTGCGGGCCTTCGGTTGGAAATTTGCGCAAGACCGGCTTGGAATTTTTATAGGAACAATGTTCGCTCCACATTACTGAAAAGAGACCCGTTTCTGTATAATTAGGTAGTCGACCTAATATTTCTTCTGAAATCATTTGGTATTCTTCATCAGTGAGCCCCCATTGTTGATAAAGCTTGGTTTCTTTGATTTCCTGTGGTGTTGGCTCTGCTATGATTGCTTTATTCATGTACTGGCACCTTCCCGAAATTTTTCAATAAAGACGCAAAGAACTTCTTGCCATCCTTTGAGCCAAGCAACTCTTCCATTGCCCGCTCAGGATGGGGCATCATCCCTAAAACATTGCCTGCCTTGTTGCAAATGCCGGCAATACCATGTAAACTCCCGTTAACGTTATCCACATAACGGAAGACAATCTGGTTATTGGCTTCCAGTTCCTGGTAGGTTTGTTCGTCGCAATAGTAATTTCCTTCTCCATGAGCGACAGGGATCGTGATCCGTTCATCTTGCTGGTATTCAGAGGTAAAAGGCGTCTGGTTATTGACTTGCAACTGTACCGGCTTGCAAATAAAGTGCAGCGATTCATTTCTGCGTAAAACCCCTGGCAGCAAGCCAGCTTCTGTCAAGATCTGGAAGCCATTGCACGTACCAAAGACCGGTTTTCCTTCTTCTGCAAAACGAATGACTTCTGCCATAATATTCGAGAAACGTGCGATGGCTCCGCAGCGAAGGTAATCCCCGTAGGAGAAACCTCCTGGAAGCAATACACCATCAAAGCCAGCTAACGAGGTCTCGTCATGCCACACATATTCGGCTTCTGCGCCCATCACATCTTTGATGGCATACATTAAATCGACATCACAATTCGAACCAGGAAAAACGATTACTGCAAATTTCATTGTTCCTTGTCCTCCATCTCAATGATTTCATAACGATAAGTCTCCATATTGACATTTGCCAGTAACTTGTCACAAACTTCTTCAATTTCTGCCGCTACCGATTCTTTGTTGCTGTCTGTAACTTTGATCTCAAAATATTTCCCAATACGTATTTCAGAGACATTTTGATACCCCAAACGATGAACCGCTCCTTTGACTGCTTCTCCTTGAGGATCCAAGACCGACTCTTTATAAGTGACATAAACTTTGACTAAATACATGAACTATACTCCTTTTCTAAGCGATTTAATACTTCTTGATAAACAGGAATCAGATCCCCGATTTCACGACGATAGACATCTTTATCCAAATGTTCTTTCGTTGTCAGATCCCATAAGCGACAAGTATCCGGCGAAATCTCATCCGCTAAAAGAATTTTCCCATCACTTTTTCCGACTTCAATTTTAAAGTCGACCAAGTGGATCTTAATTTTCTCAAAGAGTTGGCACAATGCGGTGTTGATTTGTCGAGCAAGCATTTTGATTTGAGCAACTTCCTCAGGGGTGGCGATTCCCAAATAACGAATGTGATCTTCATTGATGAAAGGATCGTCTAAGCGGTCTTCTTTGTAATAAAATTCAATAATCGGAAAAGGCAGCTGCTCCCCTTCAGCAATTCCCAGGCGCTTAGAAAAGCTGCCGGCAGCCGTATTACGGACGACGATTTCCAACGGGATCATTTCAACTTCACAAACTAATTGTTCGTGTTTAGACAATATTTTGATAAAATGACTTGGAATACCCTGCTTTTCTAATTCTTGAAAAATAAGACTGGTAATCTGATTATTCAGCGCTCCTTTTCCTGAAACTGCATCTTTCTTCAATCCATTCAACGCGGTAGCCTGATCGAGATACTCCACACGGAGCTCTTCATCTTTGTTAGTCTTGAAGAGTTTCTTTGCTTTCCCTTCGTAAATCAATTCTTCTTGCACCACCGGACACCTCACAAAAGTTAGTTTTTTCACATAGATTTTTAGTCTCTTCTTGTTGTTTTCTATTCTAACAACGCAAAGAATAAGGGTCAACAAAATAATGTACATTAACAACTAATTTTTCTTTAAACGTTCGTGTTTAACTTAAAATCATTTTTTGTTCTGCTGATTTCCGACTTGTTCACACGCTATAAAGCGTTTACATTTATTTTTTTTCATGTTATATTGATTTTGTGAATACTGGTATCTCCAAGGAGGAATTGATTCATGTGGTCACTGAAAAATCAAGCGCAACGATTTATCGCTCATTTATCGGACAGCGACAGAAAACAGCTACATAATGAACTACTTGCCGTTCAACAAGTGTTGACCGCAAATCAAATGACATCTTTTTATTTATTCAGTCCATTCAAAAAACATGCCCGGCCTCATTATTCCGAACATCGAAAACGGGTACTCCAATATAAAAACGGATTAAACGAAGAATTGATTATCCATCAAATCCATCAGCAGACTTTCTTTAAACACACCTATTGTTTCCGTATTTATTTCAATATGGAAGAAATGCAAACTGCCTTTTTGGATGTCTTGCTAAACTTACTCAATGAGGAAAAGACTTTCACTCCTTTAAAACCTAATTTTATAAATAGTTAAACACACTCTTAAAAAACGCCTAAATTGCGATTTTAAGGGTGTTTTTTTGCTATACTATCTCTTAGAATACAAGAAAGGAATTTTACTCTATGTTATTTACTAATAAAAGCTTTCACGTCTTCCAAGCTTCGAGCTTGGAAGAACGAATGCAGGAAATTCGTAAAGAGATCCAACCGATTTTTCAGCAAATTGGTGAAAAAGTCTGCCCTTTTTTCACAGAAAAGCTAGACACTCCTTTTTATCTGCATATCGCACAGCACCGACGGCGAAGTGTCTATCCTCCAGAAGAAACTTGGGCAGCTTTTGGACCAAACAAGCGAGGTTATAAGATGGATGCCCACTTCCAGATCGGTATTACTCGTGAGTATGCTTTTGTCTGGTTAAGTGTGATTGATCAGCCGAAAAACCAACAGCAAATCGCTCGCTGCTGGTCAGAGAAACCGGCACTGTTTGAAACTCTACCTCAAGATTTTGTCCTCTCTCTGGATCATACGCAATATGGCTATCAGCCGATCCGAGAATGGCCCGCTGCTCTAGAGCGGCTGACTACTGTAAAAAAAAGCGAATTACAGATTGGCAAAGTCTATCTCAAAGATCAGATTTCTACGCTCACTATGGAGCAACTGTTAGCAGATTATTGCTTGCTGCTGCCGCTTTATCGGAATCGCGAAGAGTTACCGATACTTAACCAAGAAGGGAATTAAGAAAAATGGAACGACAAAATCGCCGCTCTCAAAATCAACCACCAAAAAAACGGAAGACTTTACTGATTGTTCTTCCTCTGCTCTTATTGCTTGTAGTAGGTGGCTTTTTCGGCTATCGCTATTATGACAAACAGCAACGACAAAATCAGGCAGAGAAAGTCGTCCACTCATTCATTGAGAACCTTTCAAAAAACAAATTCGACAAATTACCATCCTTGATTCTTTCTGATAGCGCAGAAAGAAATGGTTATACCAATGATCAAGTAGCAGAAAAATATCAAACAATTTTCAGCGGAATTGATGCTGCCAACATCAAGGGTTCCAAAATCACTTTAAGCGATGATGTCAAAGATGCAGATTATCAGTTTACGTATCAGTTATCTCTCACTACTAGCTTGGGGGAAATCAAAGATCTGAATTATTCCGGAACCATCAAATTTGAAAAAGATCAGCCAAAAATCGATTGGGCTCCAAACCTGATTTTCCCTGACATGGCTGGACAAGATAAAGTAAGTATTTCTGTTGATGAGGCTGTTCGAGGTGAAATAGTGGATCGCAACAAAACACCACTGGCTGCTAATGGCACCTTGTACCAGCTTGGGGTGATTCCCGGACAATTAGGAGATGGAGAGGATAAAGAGTCAAGAATCAAAGCGATCGCTAAGCAGTTTGACCTGACTGAGAAAGCGATCCAGCAAGCATTGGATCAATCTTGGGTGCAAGACGATTACTTTGTTCCTTTGAAAATCGTGGAACCCACAGCTGATCTCCCAACCGGTGCAAGCATTCAAGAAACCGCGGGCAGAACCTATCCATTAGGTGAAGCCGCTGCACAATTGATTGGTTATGTAGGAGACATTACGGCTGAAGATGTTGAAAAAGATGATACATTAGCCAGCAATGGAAAAATTGGCCGCTCTGGTCTCGAGGCAGCTTTTGACAAAGAACTTCGAGGAAAAAACGGTGGTAAGATAGCGATCACCGATGAAAAAGGCACAGAGCGAAAAGCATTGATCGAAACGAAAAAAACTGACGGCAAAACGATTCAACTCACGATCGATGCCAAAGCACAGAAAATCGCTTTTGATTCCCTTAAGGATCAGGCTGGTTCTACCGTGGTCACTGAACCAACCACAGGGGATCTGCTCGTTCTAGCTAGTTCTCCAAGTTTTGATCCCAATAAAATGACCAACGGAATTTCACAAGAGGACTATGATGCTTACCAAAACAACAAAGATCTACCATTTATCAGCCGCTTTGCAACTGGTTATGCTCCCGGTTCAACCTTCAAAACAATCACAGCAGCCATCGGTTTAGACAATGGAACGATCAATCCAGAAACCATCCTTTCAATCAACGGATTGAAATGGCAAAAAGATAGCTCTTGGGGAGATTACTTCGTGACTCGGGTCAGCGATGTCGCATCCGTTAACTTGCGTAACGCTCTCGTCTATTCGGATAATATCTATATGGCTCAACAAACATTGGCGATGGGTGAAGACAAATTCCGTGCTGGTTTGGAGAAATTTATTTTCGGTGAAGAATTGGACTTGCCGATTGCCATGAACCCTGCACAAATCAGCAATGACAAATCCTTCAATTCTGAGATTTTGCTGGCAGACACTGGCTATGGCCAGGGAGAATTGTTGATCAATCCAATTCAACAAGCAGCGATGTACTCTGTTTTCGCCAATCAAGGATCTCTGGTTTATCCACGATTAGTGATGGGTGCAGAAACAAAGACGAAAAAAGAGTTGATTTCACCAGAGACGATTTCACTGATCAATGAGGATTTGAAAGCTGTCGTTACCGATGAGAATGGGACAGCCCATTCCCTAGCAGCTCTCGGTTTGCCTCTTGCTGCCAAAACTGGAACAGCTGAGATCAAGGAGAAACAAGATGAGAAAGGACAGGAAAATAGCTTCTTATTTGCTTTCGATGCCCAGAATCAAAAGTATTTGATGGTGTCCATGCTAGAAGATCGGCAAGAAAACTCTTCTGCTACAGCATTAGCCCCAGATCTTTTGTCTTATCTTTCCGAAAACTATAACTAAATAATAAAACTACCCCAAAAGGCACGCTGCTTACTGAAGCAGCGTGCCTTTTGTTTTTTCGGGGTTTATTCCCTATTCACCTAAACCTACGCGCGCAAAAATCGTATCCACTTGCTTTAAATGATGATGATAATCAAATGCATCATCCAAGTCTTTTTCACTTAACGTAGACATAATGGTTTGGTCAGCTTCTAACAATGGTCGAAAATCCCGCTGTTCGTCCCAAGCTTGTGCCGTCTTCGGCTGAACAAGATCATATGCCTGTTCTCGAGTCATGCCATGATCGATCAATTTCAACATAACACGTTGACTATAGATCAAGCCAAAAGTCGCATTCATATTACGTTTCATATTTTCTGGGAAAACAGTCAGATTTTTGACGATCGTTCCAAAACGATTGAGCATATAATCAATCAAAATCGTTGTATCCGGGATAATAATCCGTTCAGCAGAAGAGTGAGAGATATCTCGTTCATGCCAAAGAGAAACATTTTCATACGCCGTCACCATATGGCCGCGGATCACTCGTGCTAATCCCGCCATATTTTCTGAACCAATAGGATTGCGTTTGTGCGGCATTGCGGAAGACCCTTTTTGCCCTTTAGCAAAAAACTCTTCAACTTCTCTTGTTTCTGATTTTTGCAATCCACGGATTTCTGTCGCAAATTTTTCAATGCTTGTTGCAATCAGTGCCATGGAAGCAAAATATTCTGCATGGAGATCTCGCGGCAATACTTGCGTAGAGATTTCTTGAGGACGAATCCCCAACTTGTTACATACATATTCTTCAACAAATGGCGGAATGTTGGCAAATGTTCCTACTGCACCGCTGATTTTCCCAGCTTCAACTCCAGCCGCCGCTCGTTCGAAACGTTCAATATTGCGTTTCATTTCAGAATACCACAAGGCAAGCTTCAACCCAAATGTCGTCGGTTCGGCATGCACCCCATGGGTCCGTCCCATCATGACAGTATATTTGTGTTCTTTTGCTTTTTCACCAATGATAGCTGTGAATGTTTCTAGATCTTTACGGATTAAGTCATTCGCTTGCTTCATCAAGTAACCATAAGCCGTATCTACCACATCAGTAGAAGTCAGCCCATAGTGGACCCACTTACTTTCGTCACCAAGCGATTCAGAGACAGCCCGGGTGAATGCGACCACATCATGACGCGTCTGTGCTTCGATCTCTAAGATACGGTCGATATCGAAAGTTGCCTTCTCTCTAATTTTTTCCACATCTTCTTTGGGAATCTCACCAAGCTCGGCCCACGCCTCATCAGCTAAGATTTCGACTTCTAGCCATGCTTGGTATCGATTTTGATCTGTCCAAATTTTGCCCATCTCAGGTCTTGTATAACGTTCTAACATGCGTTACTCTCCTTTAATCCCAAATATTCGTTTGATAGATTTCTTCCAATGAAGCAGTAATGTCTTCGGTCAACAACGTAATGTGTCCCATTTTCCGACCGCTCTTTGCTTCTTCTTTGCCATAATAATGGAATTGCCAATCTGGCTTATGAGCAATCAGGTCATATGTTTCAATGAGTTCATCACCTAAGATGTTCACCATGACCGCATCACTCAACAGTTTAACCTCTGCAAGCGGCCAACCGCAGATCCCACGTACATGGGCATCAAACTGGCTCATAGAACAAGCTTCAATCGAGTAATGACCTGAATTATGTGGGCGTGGTGCCAACTCATTCACATATAGTCCGCCGCTTTTCGTTAAGAACAGCTCGATCGCTAAAACACCGCGTAAATCAAGGGCTTGCGCAATCACACGCGCGATCCGTTCTGCTTCCTCCGCTACCTCAGAATCGATTCGAGCAGGTGCAATCGTTTGATGCAAGATATTGTTGCGGTGGATATTTTCAACCACTGGGAAAGTGGTGATTTCACGACCATTCCCTGCCACCATGATCGAGAGTTCTTTTTCGTAAGGGATCCATGCTTCTAATTCACAAGTTCCTTCTCGCAAAAGATTCATCGAAGGCGCTAAATCAGCTGTGCTGTATAAAACATATTGCCCTTTGCCATCATAGCCTCCTCGAGTCGTTTTCAATACACAAGGATAGCCGATACTCTCGATGGCATCTTGAATATCGGTAGGACTGATGATTGTCGCATAAGGTGCAATAACAATATTATTGGCTTCTAAAAAAGATTTTTCTAACAAGCGATCTTGGGTGATTGCCAATAGATCAGTTCCCTGAGGAATATTTGCATAGGGCAAAATCGAATTCAAAGCCTCTACGCTGACATTCTCAAATTCATAAGTAATCACATCAGAACGCCGCGCCATTTCTTCCAGTGCAAAGACATCGTCATAAGCAGCAACAATATGCCAGTCAGCTACTTGTGCTGTCGGACAATTGGCTGTTGGATCCAGCACGCCGACACGGAAACCCATTTTTTTGGCACTCATTGCCATCATACGCCCCAATTGTCCGCCGCCAACGATTCCGATCGTCGCATTGGGCATCAAAGGTTTAATCAAGTTGATCACTACTTTCCACTACTTTTTCTTTCAACGTCTTTCTTCGTTGATCCAACTTTTCCGCTATTCCTAAATCATACATGGAAAGCATCTGAGCTGCAAGTAGTCCCGCGTTGATTGCACCAGCTTTTCCAATCGCTGTCGTTGCCACAGGAACGCCTCCCGGCATCTGTACGATGGAAAGTAACGAATCCAATCCATTTAATGTTCGTGATTGAACGGGTACGCCAATCACGGGTAACGTTGTTTTTGCAGCGACCATACCTGGCAGATGAGCGGCACCGCCAGCACCAGCAATGATTACTTTCAGCCCTTTTTCTCTTGCATTTTCGGCAAAGGAAAACATCAAGTCCGGTGTCCGATGAGCCGAAACAACCTTTTTGATATAGGGAATCCCAAGCTCCTCTAAAATCTCACAACTGTGTTTCATCGTCTCCCAATCCGACGTACTGCCCATAATGACTGCTACTTGTTCCATAAGACAACTCCCTTCGATTATTCACTTAAATACTAGCAAGTGACATCCATAAAGTCAAAAGAAAATCGAACTATAGAAAAAATACGAGACATATTGTTCGTCTTTTAACAAAAGATCATTTCTTCTCTCTAAAACAAAAAAGCATCCTGTTGACCAGAATGCTTTCGTAAATCAAACTTCGTTAAATTCTCCTGATTCGACCGCTTCTTTTTTTGGTAAGCCATTGAATAAAAGATTCAAGATAATCGCAGTCATGCTGCTCATAACAATTCCGTTACCAGTAAACATTTGCAAGGTTTCAGGTAAGCGGCTAAATAAAGTTGGCATAATGTTGAACCCTAAGCCGAATCCCAGTGAAACAGCGATAATCAGCAAATTTTTGTCATTTGAATAGTCGACTTTCGACAACATTCTCATCCCTTGGACAGCTACCATGCCGAACATGACTAACATCCCGCCACCCAATACAGCTTCAGGAATGATTTGCGCCAAAGCACCAACTTTCGGAAACAAACCTAATATAATCAAAAAGACCGCAGAGAAATAAATCGGTTTACGGGTTTTGATACCAGATAACTGTACGAGCCCTACATTTTGTGAGAAGCCCGTATAAGGGAATGTGTTGAAGATTCCGCCCAGAATCACTGCTAACCCTTCAGCCCGATAACCTTTTTTCAATGATTCTGATGAAACAGGTTGTCCTGTAATATCTCCCAGTGCAAAATAGACCCCCGTAGACTCCACCATACTAACGATTGAAATAATGATCATCAATAAAATCGACCAAATATCAAAGGTTGGTAACCCAAAGTAAAACGGCTGCGGCAAATGAAAGACAGGCGCGTGAGAAATCGCGGATAAATCAACTAACCCTAAGACAGCTGCTAGCAAAGTTCCGCCGATCAAACCGATCAAAACAGCAATCGAACGAAGGAATCCTTTGGCAAAAATCTGAATACCAATAATTAATGCAATCGTGACAAAACCTAAGAGTAAATTGTCTGGTGCGCCAAAGGAAGCTGCGGCAGCATCCCCACCACCGATTTTGGTAATGGCAACGGGGATCAACGTCAAACCAATCACTGTAATGACAGTTCCCGTAACCAATGGCGGAAACAAGACTTTGATTTTTGAGAAGACACCGGAGATCAAAACAACAAAAATACCAGAAGCAATAATGGCTCCATAAATGGCACCGATCCCTGACTTAGTTCCGATCAAAATCAATGGTGAAACAGCTTGGATGGCACAGCCCAAGACAACCGGCAATCCGATCCCGAAGAAACGGGTGACGGTCAATTGCAGCAATGTTGCTACCCCGCACATAAAAATATCAATGGAAATCAAATAAGTCATTTGGGCTTCATTAAATCCTAACCCGGTTCCAATCAATAGTGGTACTGCGACAGCACCCGCATACATCGCGAGCAAGTGCTGCAACCCTAAGACAGCAGAGCGTCCATTTTGTTCGTTCATTAAGCGTCACCCTCCAAGAAAGTTGCTTTACCCTCGGATAAGGAAGCGATCCGCGCGAGAGAAACAACAGGAATCGACATTCCTTCAAGCAATGCTCGCCCAGATTGGAAAGATTTTTCAATGACGATTCCGATACCAGCAACCGTTGCACCGGCTTGCTGGCACAATTCGATCAATCCTTTTGCTGCTTGGCCATTTGCTAAAAAGTCATCGATGATCAATACATTGTCTTCCGCAGACAAAAATTTCCGAGAAATCGATACTTGACTCGTGACTTGCTTGGTAAAGGAATAAACCGAGGCTGTCAATAATTCTTCGTCCATTGTCAGACTTTTGGCTTTACGGGCAAAAATCATTGGCACACCTAATGTTTGTGCCGTAAATAAAGCTGGTGCAATCCCTGAAGCTTCGATAGTCACTACTTTAGTAATCTGCTCTGCTTGAAATCGTTTGGCAAATGTCGTGCCGATTTCCTGCATTAATTCCGGATCCACTTGGTGCGTTAAAAAACTATCAACTTTCAGAACGCCATCACCTAAAACATTTCCGTCTTTTTCGATCCGTTCGATCAACTTTTTCATCCTATACCTCTTTCCTTTCCATTTAGACCTATCAACAAAAAAACACCTTTTTTGCTAAAGCAAAAAAGGTGCATCAATGGCACTTTTTTTACTTATAGTCCGATATTTACGGTATCGGGTAGAGACTGTCGACCTTATTACGACGATATACAAGTTAAATTTTATGAATGATAGGTTCGATTATGCCGAAGATTGATTAAAAAGGCAAGTTTAGAAAACTCTTCCAAAATAAGAATGTTCTCATTTTATTTCTCAACGCTCACTAATCAGGTTTTTCCATTTCCCGATAGTGCTGCATTTTTTTGCTGAATAACTCTCCATTGGAAGGTGGTGTATAGGTGATTGCATTGGCGCCTGCTTCGATCGTTTCTAAAATACTTTCATCTGTAGGGCCTCCAGTAGCGATGATTGGCAATTCAGGATACCGCTCGCGAAAATAACGAACAGTCTCAGCGGTTTTTTTCCCAGCACTGATATTGATCACTTTGACACCTAACTTCAATTTTTCATCAATTTTGGTATATTTACTAGTTACGGTACTGATCACAGGAATATCAATGACCTTACAGACCTGCTCCACAGTTTTCAGTGGTGTCGGACCATTTAGCACCACACCAATGGAACCTTGCGCTTCTGCAAACATGCTCATATAAGAAGAACGAAATCCTTGAGTCAAACCTCCTCCGACCCCCGAAAATACGGGAATATCAGCTGCCTCGATAATCGCTTTGGTAATCGCAGGGTGCGGGGTAAAGGGATAGACGGCAATCACCGCATCTGCATTGGTATTGCGGATGATTGCAATATCTGTAGTAAAAATGATCGAGCGGATCTGTTTGCCAAAAATTTGAATCCCGCTTGCTTGTCTGATAACTTTAGGAACTTTCACGATATCTTTTCGCAGTTCCGTTGTGATCTTTGGCATGTATTTTTCTTCCATGGGCACCCACTTCTTTCCGTCTATTGGTCGTATTGATTTAAATGATAGGTTTCAATTACACGAATGATTTTCTCTGCATAATCCGGATCTGTGGCATAACCAGCTTCTTGCAATGCTTTGGCAGCTGTTTTGTAGTCTGTTGCCGACAAAACATTTACATAGAGCGCTGGATTCCAGTCTACGCCATTGACAAAGAGCATCGTGTGGTCATCCATGGACTCTTCCCACGAATCATAGACTCGAAAATCGCCTTGGATCGTTACCCACTGCTCATTATAAAACTCTTGGGTATCTAATGTCACTTTTTTACTATGTCCAAATGCTTTGATTCCAAAAAGATTATTGTATTCACTAGCTAGTGTACTTTTGCCCCAATCAGACTCCAAGATGGCTTGCCCTAAAATAATGCTCGGTAAAATACCGTACCCCTTTTGCAATTCCTGTGCATGAGGTGCAATGCGATCAATAAATTCTTGCTGAGTCATTTCTTCACTATCCTCTTGTTTCGGCAAGGGATCGGCTAAACTGTTCATTGAAAAAATAAAAGCAAGTCCAATCAAGAGGATACCTAAAAAGACAAACGGCAGTCGAGTCTTCGTTGTTTTGCGTCGTTTACTCATTTTCTTCCTCCTGTTCTTTTACTTGCTCTAGAAATTCTTCCAGAGTCAGTTGATGTTTTTCAATATATGTAGCAGTTTCTACACCAACATAGCGTAAATGCCAAGGTTCATAATCGATCTGAGTAATGGCCTGCTTTCCTTCTGGGTAACGAATGATAAAGCCGTATTCCCGGGCATGCGCTTGCAGCCACTTGCCGCCATCTGTCTCACCAAATCGGTGGTCCAATACGGTTTCTGGATAAGAATCATACCATTGTCGATCAACTACGTCTACGGCTAAACCCGTATGGTGTTCACTGTAACCTGGTTCTGTCATCGTTCGTTTGGTTGTTTCGATTGCCTTCTCTTTGCTTTGTCCTTGACTCATCAGCATCGTGACATTCTGATCAAAAACAGCCTTTTGCGAGGCGATGGAGCGAAAGGCGGAGATCATCACTAAAGGATGACCAGCTTTTTCTGCGGCAGCTTTTAATTTTTCATAGTCAGAAACGATTCGTTTGTCCACGAGATA
Source organism: Enterococcus sp. 125944 (assembly GCF_051909435.1). Classification (NCBI taxonomy): domain Bacteria; kingdom Bacillati; phylum Bacillota; class Bacilli; order Lactobacillales; family Enterococcaceae; genus Enterococcus; species Enterococcus sp. 125944. The sequence goes on from NZ_JBQASY010000001.1 coordinate 105,251, forward strand.
GCCATTGGTTAATTTTGCTAATCCCCCCGTATCGATTTCAGTTCCTTTATTCAGGGGGCCCACTAAAACAAGCGCCCAATCATCTAAAGATATTTTGGGAAAATCTTTACTCTTCTGAGAGACTCTTGCTTGTTCTTTTTCACTGCTAGACGCCACTGTCTGACTACTTGCGATTGTTTCGCTGCTCGCTGAATGTTCCTGCTGCAGACTAGCTACCAAACTAATTAATAGAAAGCCAGCAGCAGCTAAGATACCTAAATATTTTTTCAAAAAAACCCTACCTTTAATTATATGTCTCTTCTAAATTCTCTTTGACCCATGCCAACAACTCAATTTTCTCATTCTTGATTTGTTGTTGGACAAAAGCAGGCAGACGGAAGTTCAAAATGTCGTCATAGCCCCATTCATCATACGTAATACTGACTCTTAAATCAAGGTATTGGGTACTTTCTTCAGATTGTGTTAATAATTCCACTTTTGCCAAATCATTTGAAAGCCACGTGCGTGCAATCTGTGTCTTCATTTTCTTGAATTCAGCTACCGCACTTGTTCTCTTTTCGGGATAGATCACCGTTTGACGAACAATTTTTTGAATCAGCATCCATTCATAATCAGAGAACAGCAATTTGATTTTCTGATTTTCAGCAGGTGTCAAACTCGCTGTCCCATTTTTCCAAGCCTCCCATTGTTCTCGATCGATTCCAAGCTGCGTTTCATAGAAACGAGCTTCCGTAGAATATTGTTCAATAACTGTACTTAAAATAATTGCAATAGACACGTTATGCATCATACATCCCTCCTGTATCTATTTTACTGAAAGCTGGACATAAATGGAACTTTTAACTTTGGCTTTGCAATATTTTTAAGATTCACTAAGTTTTGTTATACTAAAAACGAAGGAGCTGATAGAAAATGAAAAAATATCGTTGGGGCATAATTGGCCTTGGAGACATCGCCACACAATTTGCCGCTGGATTTGCAAGCGATGCTAGCGATTTGTACGGTGTCTGTGCCCGCCGTTACTCAAAAGTCAAAGCATTTGCGGAACGTTTCTCGATTCCTCAGGCTTATGAATCTGCTGAAGCAATGTTGGCTGATCCATCGATCGATATCGTCTATATTGCGGTACCAAATGATATCCACCATCACTACATCATGGCAGCACTGGCAGCAGGGAAACACGTTCTTTGCGAAAAAGCGATCACTACAAGTGGCGATGAACTTGCTGAAGAACTGGCCTTAGCCAAAGAAAAAGGATTGGTTTTAGAAGAGGCGATGACCATCTACAACATGCCGCTTTATCACCGTCTAAAAGAAATCGTAGCCTCTGGCAAACTAGGAAAATTAAAAATGATTCAAGCACCTTTTGGCAGTTACAAGGATCCTGATCCTCAAAATCGTTTTTTCAATCCTGATTTAGGCGGCGGTGCACTGCTTGACATTGGTACTTATGCCGTCTCTTTTGCCCGCTTTTTCATGAGTGAGTCACCAAAGGTAGAATTCAGCAGCATGAAGCCTTTTGAAACCGGCGTTGACGAACAATCCGTGACGATTTTGCGTAACCCAGCTGATGAAATGGCCAGTGTGACCCTAACTTTCCAAGCTAAAATGCCAAAAACAGGAATCGTTGCTTTTGAAGAAGGCTATATCACAGTCGAAGAATATCCGCGGGCTGATAAAGCAACCATCCACTATCGTGATGGCTCCAATGAGTTTATTGAAACAGGCGATACGACCCAAGCACTAAATTACGAAATCGCCAATATGATTAAAACTATTGAAGGGACTTCTAAAGGATCGATCCATCTAACAAGCGACGTCATTGCCGTCTTAGACCAGATGCAACAATTTTGGAAGCAAACAAAATAAAACAATTGACTGCCCAGCGAATCAAATCGCTGGGCAGTCGTATTCTTTCCTTTTCTTAATGATCCCGTTCAGCAAATTCGGCTTTGATTTCAATAAAACGTTTAAACGACTGCAAAAATTGAAACAATTGCGCGCGATTTTCAAACTCCTCGCGATTTCTAGGCAGCGGTTTTTGTCGATAATCTTGATACAACTCTTCGATCCTTAGCAAAAGGTCTTCGCCGTCGTTAGCTTCATCAAATGTTTCTGCGGTATACAGCAGCAAGGCACGAAATTTCTCTGTATAAACTTCTTCTACCCAAATGGATCGCAAGAGACCAATCATTTCTGTCAACAAACGAACTTGCGCACGCCGCATCGCAAAATACGCTTCATAGTAACTATTCTTTTGGCTCCATTGGTTTTCTTGATGAACCTGTGCTTTTTCTTGTCCTTGTCGAATCTTTGCCAATAATGATTGACATTGCCCTTGCAAGGTCAATCGAGAAGGTTGATTTAAGTGTTCAGACATATCTTTTAAAAGTCTTTTAAACGTCTTTTCTGTTTCTTGCTGCAATTCTTTCAGTTCTTTTTCTCCATCTGGCATATAAAGATTAAATACTAATGCAAAGCCAACTCCGAGAATCATGAGCAAGAATTCATTGACGATCAAGCGCCAAGCAAAGGATTCTTCCAGTAAATAGTGCGTTACTAAGACTGAATTGACCACGATGCCATCTGTCAATGAAAAACGGACAGCCATTGGGATGAACAAAAACAAAAAGAGCACAAACCCTAATGGATTATATCCGAGAAGCGAAAAACTGCAAAATGCCAGAATTGTCGCCAGTGCCAGTGAGATCAAGCGTCCAATGCCCGTATAAAGCGATGTTTTCTTTGTGTTGCCTACGCTCAAAATCGCAATGATCCCTGCGGCTGGCGCATATAATAACCCAATCGCTTGAGCCACTGCCATCGATAAACCCGAAGCAATCGCTGTCTTGACTGTTCTCATTCCAATTTTCATTCTGCACCTCCTTTCAAAGTATACTAAACAAAAAAGGATTTCACTAGAATTTATCGGTTATTTTGGTTATGATTAAAGAAAAGGAGGAAATCGATCATGCAATTTGGCCGCTTTCGTCTAGGGATGCGAACGATAAAAACCGCAATTGCTGTCATGTTGTGTATCTTGCTGTTTCGATTTTTGAATCGCGGACAGCCTTTGATCGCTGCCCTTTCCGCTGTCTTCTCACTACGTCAAGATTTAACAACGACCCTTTCTTTTGGGAAATCACGAGTTTTAGGAAATTCGATTGGTGGGGCTACTGCCATCATCTACTTCTTCATGAAACAATATTTCCACAATGATTTTTTGATCGAGTTATTGGTGCTCCCTGCTTTAGTGGCCTTCATTATCGTTCTTTCGGATGGGATCAATAATAATTCCGGTATTATTTCTGGGATTGCTACGATGTTATTGATCACTCTTAGTGTTCCACAAGGAGAGTCTTTTATTTTTGCATTAGATCGCGTGTTAGACACTTTTATTGGTACGCTGATTGCGATCTTCATCAATTTTGTCTTGAGGCCTCCCGAAAAAGAAAAACAAGCAGAAATCAAAGAAGACTTGGTTGTATTGAAGGAAAGAGAAACGGAATTGAAAACTATGCTGGAAGATGTTCAAGAAGAAATCTCCAAGCAGCAAGAACAAAAATAAACGCCCTCTCACTACTTAGCTTTTTACGTATCAAGACAGCTTGTGAGGAAGGCGTTTTTGCTGTTTTCTTTTGTTGGGCAAGAAAAATTTGATCTACCTTCCAGCTATTGATGAAAATCGATAAAACAATTAAACGTTTTTACAAAAAAAGCACAGATCACCAATTGGCGATCTGTGTCTTTTTTCTGCTTAAGCTTCGTACCGGCAAACACCATCTAAAAATGTCGCTTGCAGATTCATTTGAGGGTCCAACACGATAAAGTCAGCTGCCCGACCTTTCTTGATCATGCCGCATTTGTCGTCGATTTTACAACTGATTGCTGGCACTAGACTTGCCATCATGATTGCTTCTTGCGGGGTAGCAATCTCCCACTCAACAACATTTTTGATGGCTTCTTTTAATTTCAAAATACTTCCGGCCAAGTTTCCTTCTTTTAGACGAGCTGTTCCATCTTTTACGACAACAGGGAATTCTCCAAGAATATAATCTCCATCCGGCATACCTCCTGCCATCATACAGTCGGTGATCAAAGCAACATGGTCATGCCCGGCTTTTTCCATCAAGATCTCAGCCGCTTGCGGATGAACATGATGTCCATCACAGATCAATTCAGAGAATACTTCTTTTAATGATAGCAATGCTCCTACCATCCCTGGTTCACGGTGATTTAGTCCTCTCATTCCGTTATAGGCATGAACAAAAACACTGGCTCCTGCTTCAACAGCAGCTTCAGCTTCCTGTAAAGTCCCATTACTATGACCTAAGGCAACCACAACACCTTCTTCTGTCACTTGAGACACAAAATCGGTAACGCCTTTACGTTCAGGAGCTAAGGCAATTTTTTTGATAATCCCACCAGAAGCTTCCTGCCATTCGTGGAATGTATCGATGTCTGGATCACCAAAATAGATTGGATTTTGAGCGCCTTTGTGTTCTTCAGTAAAGAAAGGTCCTTCAAAATAAATCCCTTGGATTTTCGCACCGGTAACAGAATCTTTCACTTGTCCGACAGTTTCTGCTACATCTCTTAGACGTTCTTTGCTGGAAGTCAATGTCGTCGGCAAGAAAGAAGTTACACCACAAGACAATAAGCCTTCTGACATAGCTTTCATCCCTTCTGCATCGTTGTCCATGACATCGTGGTTCATGAACCCATGGATATGGGTATCTACGAGTCCTGGAGCTATCCATTGCCCAGAATAATCAGTTACTTCCGCATCTTCCGGTACTTCATTGACGATATCGCCAAATTTGCCGTCAATGATCTCCAGATAACCTGCCCCATGAACAGCTGACTTCAAAAAGAATTTGTCCGCATAAATATATGTTTTCATCTTGATCGCTCCTTATTTCTTTTCTTCCTTAAAATTACTCTTATTTGAGTAAGAAGTCAAGAAAGGTCTACACCATTTCTCGATAAATTTCGAATATCGACGACCGCTTGATAAAGAGCAAAACTTTCATCGGCTGCTTGCTGATTGTCAAGAGCGACAAAGACATGGCCTTTCAGTTCAAATAATTCTTCTAAAAAATAGAAACTGTTCTTTTCTCTGGCAAGATCGATACCTTCTTCTAGAATTTGTAAAGCAGTGGTGAATTCTTCTTGTTTCGCTAAAAAAACTGCATAGTTGTAGAATACTTTGGTCAAGGTTGTGGTCATCCGTTCTGCCGGCAGCACTTGCACCCCATGGTAACTTTTTTCTAGATGAAAACGTGCTTCTTCTAATTGCTGCATATCATTATACACTCGCCCCATACAACTTAAGAGTCGAATCTCCATCACAGAGATATTGATTTTATCTTGCTGATAAGAGTAGGATAAGCCTTTTTTAAGGCTTTCAATCGCTGCTTCATAATCTTGGAACAAGAAATATTCGCAACTCCCTAAAAAGTAATAGTACATTTGCATGTCTGCGTCCAAATATAGATAGTCCATGATCGTTTTATCCTGCAGTTTGGTCAATAACTCTTGGTACTCTTTATGAACAAAATGGCTTTCCATTTGAGCGAACACTTGATTCGTTCGATTGATCTCTTCAGCATGGAGCATCATTACTTGATCTAAGGTAACGCCTAATCGTTGACAGATTTGATGCATGACCAATACATTCGGTAATTCTTCATTATTTTCGATCCGGCTCAAAACACTTTGTGAACAGATATCTTCTGCCAACATCTTTTGTGTCATCTTGCGCTTTTTGCGGAACGTGCGAATGATTTGGCCAAAGGATTCTTGTGAATTTGCCATGACTCTCCTCCAACTTTTTCAACATTAAAAAAAATGCGAATTCGCATTTTTAATTTTCTTCATTTTAGCACATAATAGCAAAAAGGAAAGCAATTCAAACAATATCTTGGTATTTTTTAACAATTTAAAACGAGGTGTTTCTATGACGATTAACAGCACCATTACCTTCACTTGGGAAGGCAAGGTCTATGCAGGAAAAGTCGAAAGAGAATATGAAAATTCGGTTCTTGTGCAAGTGACAGACCCTAGCGAAGAAATGCTGGAAAAATTCAATGATCGAATGATCATCAGTAAAAAAAAATGTCAGCAGACTGCTGACTAAGCATATGCAATAAGCGCTATGATTTTAAGATATTCGATCAATCAAAAAAACGAGCAGTTGGATCTGGTCCGATGCCTTGCTACAAGGTACAGGATAAGGAGCCAACTGTTCGTTTTTTTTACTATTGTTCATTCCTACTATTGCTTACTTATTTTTGCTGATAAGTGGCTAAAAACTCCCGCATCTTTTCGGTCGTTGCTTTCAAATCATCCATATTCGGTAAATAAACGATTCGGAAATGATCTGGTTCTTGCCAATTAAATCCGCCCCCGTGCACTAATAGCACATGGTGCTCATGCAGAAAATCCAACACAAACTGTTCATCATTCTTAATATTGAAGCGTTTGACATCGATCTTAGGGAAAATATAAAATGCCGCTTTAGGTTTAACAGCTGATAAACCAGGAATGTCATTCAATGCTTGATAAATATACTCTCTTTGCTCATAGATCCTTCCTCCTGGAAGCAGCAGTTCATCCGAACTTTGATAGCCACCTAACGCCGTCTGAATGATCTGCTGAGAAAGAACATTTGAACAAAGCCTCATAGAGGAAAGCATATTCAAGCCCTCAATATAATCTTTAACGTTTCTCTTATCCCCGCTAAGGACCATCCAGCCAACCCGGAATCCGGCTACACGATGTGATTTAGACAATCCACCAAGAGTCACAACAAAGCGATCCGGAGCTAATGTAGCGATTGGGACGTGAACATAATCATCCATCACTAACCGATCATAAATTTCGTCAGAAAAAATAATCAAGTCATGGTCGCGAGCCACATCAACAATTTGCTGCAATACTTCTTTTGGATAGACAGCACCTGTAGGATTATTAGGGTTGATGATCACGATGGCTTTCGTTTTACTTGTGATTTTTGAACGAATATCTTCAATATCTGGGTTCCAGTCAGATTGTTCATCGCAAATGTAGTGTACAGGTTTTCCACCAGCTAAAGAGATCGATGCCGTCCATAAAGGATAATCAGGCATCGGCACCAACACTTCATCACCATTATTACATAGCCCTTGCATACACATGGTGATCAGTTCTGATACACCATTTCCGGTATAAATATCATTGATCGTCACATTTGGAAACTTTTGTAATTGATAATATTGCTCGATGGCTTTGCGGGCTGAAAAAATCCCTTTAGAATCAGAGTAGCCTTCAGACTCCCGCACATTCATAATCAAGTCACGGACGATCTCATTTGGCGCTTCAAAACCAAATGGTGCCGGATTACCTGTATTCAATTTCAAGATGCTGATGCCTTCTTCTTGCATCCGTTCTGCTTCTTCTAGGACTGGTCCCCGGACATCATAACTTACGCCTTCTAGTTTTGATGACTTTTCAAATTTTCTCATTCGAATTCTCCTTTGACAGTAGAATCAATGCAAATTACCTTGGTTCTAGTGATATTCTTTTTTAAAAGATTGCATTTATTATAGCAAAAAGTTTAGAAAAAAAACGGTCAAATTGACAGAACTTTACGACTTTTAAATAAATTCTTTTCTAAAAGAAACGAATGAACGCTCTTTTATTGCCTAGCCGTTCATTCGTTTTTGTTCAGTCATTCTCTGGAAAGAATTTTAAATAGCGTTCAGCTAATGCGAGATGGCCAATTGAAAATTCTGTAAAACCAGCTTCAATAAAGCGTTGCGGCAGCTGAGGATCACTGATTTCGATTAAATAGACTTGTTCTTGAAGATCGATTGTCAATGTTGTTAATTCGGGAAATGAAACCAAAAACTCTGGATCTTTTGCTTTTAAATAAATTGGTTCATCTACTAAAGAATTCTTTCCCAGGTATTCATGGATAATCTTGCCATCTTTCAAAAACAAAACGCGATCTGCATAACTATCCAAATTGGTCAAAATATGGGAAGCAATCAGGATCGATTTCTTTTTCTCCCGCAACCCTTTTAAAACGTTAGAAATCAATTCCACATTGGTCGGATCCAACCCATTCATGACTTCGTCCATCAACATATAGGGCGTGTCTGTCACGATCTGCATCGCAAAACACAGTCTTTGACGCATCCCCAACGAATAGGTTCCAACCGGCCGCTTGATATAGTCAGTCATTCTTAATTGATTCACGGTTTGATCAATCAGCGCTTCCTCTGATCGCCACATTCGTTGATAAAGTTTTAAATGTTCTAATCCGCTGAGATCATTATATAGATCGTTCTGATCAGGGAAAAAAGAGATTTTCTGGTGAGCTGCCATTTCTGACTTCTTGGACGTGTAAAGCTGTGTTTGATCGAGAAAGATCTCCCCACTAGTCGGCTGAACAAAATTCATCAATACATTGAGTAGTGTTGATTTTCCAGTACCGTTCGGCGCCACTAAGCCGACGATTTCTCCAGGATGAAAGGCCATCGTTAAATCATCCAAAACATTTCGTTTAAATGTCACAGTTACGTTTTTCATTGCTAACATTTCCAAACCTCCTAAACAAGCTTAAATTGCTTCTGCTGTACACGAACAAAAAGACCGATCTCGATCAGCAGCCACACTACACCAAAAAGCAGCAGTCCTTTCGCAAGGACAAACTCAGAGGACCCAAAATAAAAACGGCTGAATCCTGAAAGGATCTGACCATAATTTTGATACAAATAGGCATCATTTGATTTATCCAAGAATGCACTAAACCAGCGTCTCTGAAAAATAAGTGGACTAATCAAGCCAAAACCAGCAAGAAAGAGATTGGCTAATTCTGAGCGCCAAAGTGTGCTCAGCAAAAGAATGCCTCGGATATAGATCAATTGCAGCACGATTCCTACCCCCATACACTGAAGTAAGAAAACTCCAACAGGACGTGTATAAAAAACATCGGCAGAAGAAATAGGATAACGGGCATCAAAGGATGAAGACAAGATACTGACGGGTAGGTCCAATGAGCCAAAGCCGAATTGGCAGCCGACACCGATCCAAATCAAAACGAGTGTACTGATCATCATCAGTGTTGACACAATAAACAGTGCCGCTGTCTTCGCCCAAAGAATCTCATCTACCGTCACCGGCAAAGATAAGAATAAGCTTTTGTGTCGACGATCCTTGGTCAGACTATCGATTGCCAAAAAGATCGTCACGCCAAGAAAGAGAAACGGCAAGTAATTCGTAAATGCCCGCTGAACAGATTGGATACCCGTTTTTTGTTCCAACACATACTTGGAAAGCTTTTTGTTTGGTAATTGGCTGGCACTTTCCATCCATTTTGCAGTGGAGGCATAGCCGTATTTCCCATCATAAGCCGCATAATAGTTCTGATAAGTATAATAGTCAGGCGTGAAGAAAATTGTTTCATCATCGGTATATTGGAGACTCAGCTGATACCATTGGCTCGTTGCTTTGGCATACTTTTGCCAATCATTGGCAGCTAGGGAAGTTAATCGTAAGCTATCTGCTTGATTCCATGGCTCGAACATCGCTACTGCCATGGCGGCGGACCAATGATCTGAGGGATTTTCTGCTTGTTCATCCAAAAAGGATTGTCTAGTCAAATACCGCTGTTCAATTTCATTTTTGTCTATTCGCTCAATTGGCCGATAGGTGCGATCACGAAAACTGTATACGCCAGCAACGATTACTAACAAGCACCATAGCCCGATCGTTTTTTTACTTTTGATTAATTGCTGTAGTTCAAAGAGAAAATAATTTTTCATTATATGACTCCTTTCGCTAGCCAGTTTTTCTTATCTGCGATCAACAAGAAGGCGACCGCTCCCACCCCCCATAAGAAAAGAAGGATGAAAGCTGTCCCTAACCCGACTGTCGATTGCGATCTGACTGCAAACTCACCTGTGAGGATCTTTTGCAAATCAAAAACAGCAAAAGGGGAATATTTACTGAATGGTGTACTAGCTATTGTACCGAGACCATAGCAAAGACAAAGGAGAAAAAAAGAAACATAGCGATTTGGAATCAAAACATTGGCCACAAAGCCCAGTAATTCTGTCACAATAATCAAACTTGTCAAAAGCACGAGTACCAATAGAAAGTATTGCCAGAAAGGTACGGCATGCCAAGTATGATGATAATAGACAGCCGTTGGATAGTGCCAATCCCCCCATCGTCCGATCACCGACATGGCCGCAGTGATTCCTAGAAGCAACAGGCTGATCGTTGCCAGATGACCAATCATCTTTACCCCGACTTTACTGATCATCCTTATAGGGAAGACTTGTGGATAGGAATGGATCAGAGAAAAATGGCGCTTTTCTTCCAGCAAATTATCGCTAGCAAAAAATGCCAGGAATAAAAAGCCAAATCCCAATAACACTTGAATAGTCAACGCAACAGCAGTCTGCGCATTGTCAACAGTAAGAAAAGGAGCTTTTTCCTGTTCTTCTAATTGCGCTGCTACCACTTTATTTTGCTGCAATTGCCAGATCGATGGTAAAAAGGCTTTATCTGGTAAAGCGGTTTCCCATAATTGCAGCTGAATTGTTGCAATCTCTTCACTGGTCCGATTGAAACGAGGAAATTCTTCCATGATTAGATTCGAGGCTTGCCGATTAGATAATGTGTTGTTTGCCAGCAGCAGTTGATAGGTTTCTTGCTTGTCCTGAGATTCATTTGGATAATTCTGATAATTGTCTACAAGCCGTAATGCTTGCGCTTTTTGCATAGTGATTTCTGCCTGTACATTCACTGGTTCCATGAATGTAAGATAAAAAGCGAGCCCCACACCAATCAAGAACGCTGCCATCATCGTAAACAAAAAACGGCGCTGCCGAATCGATTTAGCCAGCAGATTTTTAAAGTAGTTCATTTATCAATCTCCTTAAAGCTCCAAAGTTATTTTCTCATTATACCAGATTCTGCCACTTAAATATTTTTTTTCAATAAAAAGCGAGAAAAATGCCCTTTTATAAATCCCTAAAATAGCATTGACAAACGTGAAGATAATCGGTAACATGTTTTTTAGACGTGATGGCTGCAATCAGCTGTCAGTCTACAAAAACAATAAGCAGACGTGGTGGAACGGCAGACACGCACGCTTGAGGGGCGTGTGAGCTTAGCTCGTGTGGGTTCAAATCCCATCGTCTGCATCGTACCGGCAAATTACTTCGGTAATTTGCTTTTTTTGTATTTCCAGTTCAATTAGTTGTATGCAATTGTTATTTATAAATCTATGACAAAAACACAACTAGGACGAAATTGCCGTCCTAGTTATGTGGTTTTGTCATTTTCGGTTATACTGTTTCTAAGTATTTCTTCTATTTGTCTATACGTTGAGTCAAACACATAGAAGATTGCATGGAAATTCTATCTTGATCAAAGGAGCGAGAACATGTCTGATGAACGATGGCTGCAATTGAGGAGACGCCGAAAAATCGAATTGTATCTTTGCTTGATCGTGGTTATGCCGATGGTCTACGGATTATGGTTCAATCTAATTTTTCTTATCAGATATACGACTTTACTTTTTTGCATTGCAGTACTCACGGCTCTCTATGAGTTGCTCAAACTTCTCTATGATAAAAGAAACCAAAAAAAAGAAACTAGAGTCAGCAAATAATTGCTTTTCATTTAGACCGTCGTTAGTCAGGTCTCACTAATTAACAGCACTCGATTGACCAGTAAAAAAGAATGAACTTGTCTATAAAAAGACACAGACAACCGAGCTGTTTTGGTTTAAACATTGTTTAGTAAATACGTGCAGGACACTTTCTTGATCCTTTAGTATTTTTACACCATTCTCATCGATCTCCCCCTTAACATATACGTACGAATAAAATCATAAAAAAGGAGAAATAAGATGAAAAAAATCTGTTTCGTTTTGACTGCAAGTAATGGGCTCAGTTATACCACATTGTCACCAGCGTTCTTTTTTGCAGATTATTCTGAGCTTAAGAATTATTTCGCCAATGATTATGATGTCTCAATCAATTATTTCCGCGATAAAGACCAAGTGGATTATTTGGTTGTACCTGATCCATTTGTCCCGTTTGACAACGAAAATGATCTGCCGATCATCAATGTCCCAGCCAACTATTTTGTTACAAAAGACTATGAACAAATAAAAAACACACTAGCTGCGTTTTTTATTAACAATCCCTAACTATCCCAGTACAATAGCTACGGCTTTGAGCCAATCAATCGATTACAGGAGTTCATATTGAAAAATCAAATAAAGCTACATTATTACCCAAAAGTTTGGGCATCTTTACTCTATTTACTACTGATTTTTTTGGCACTATTTGCCTATTTATCAAAATATCTAGATATAACCTTTTTTACAGCGATTTACCCCGACTTTTATTTACACATTTCCAATTTCTCTATTAGCTTGATCATTGGTCTGCTAGGGTATTTTTTGTTATTGATGGGCGTCAAATTCACCTATACTCTCGGATTGACTATTTTCTTGCTGATTGCCAATTTATTAAGCGAAACGGTATTAGGCGTTATGAATACCCCCGATCCCCTAGACATGTTTTTTGGATTTGTTGGTACCCTGATTGCTGCTGTTCTACTGTGGGTGATCTCTAAATTTGGTCTCAAACTTGCAGCCGAAGAATCTCAGTAACTTTCTGCTTATGAATCTTTGGAAAAATAATTTGGTAACGAGACGCTTACTTGCTCTTTATCAAGCAAAAGGGGTTATTTTGACAACTAATGGCAGAATCAGCCTGTAAAAAGCAGCTTCTGCTCACTGACAGACGCTCGATCCATGCGCATGACGAAAGCTCTTTGCTCCTCAATTCTTTATGAGAAATTTTTTCAGATCTGTTTTCAGATTTCGATCACTAAAGTTAACGACCTAACGACCTACACTAGCAGCTACGCTGCTTTTTTGTTACTCTCTCTATCTTTCATGCGATTGAATAGGCATTTTAAAACTTATACTTATGATATAGTAATAAAAAAGAGACTAGGAGTTGATCGTATTGGATCCTTTTGAATCTGTTGCTGCAAGACTGACCGACTTGAACATTTCCTTTGAAGTGATCGAACACCCGCCTGCAAGTACAACTGCGGAAGCAGACAGCTTTATTGCTGGAATTGATGGGGTTCGAACAAAATCGATGTTTTTAACCAATAAAAAAAAGACCGCCTATTATCTCCTAATAATGGACGATCAAAAACGGCTTGATCTAAATCTGCTCAAAGAAATCACTGGTGAATCACGAGTCAAATTAGCTTCTCCTGATCTTTTGTGGAAAAAAATGCACTTACCACCTGGCGTTGTCTCCATATTTGGGCTCTTAAACAATCCAGAGCGAGATATTCAGATTTTCTTTGAGCGCGAAATCACTAAAAAACCACGAATGAGTTTCCATCCTAATACAAATACCAAGACGATCTTCCTTGCTACCAAGGATGTATTCAACTTTTTAACGGTCAATGGCTTTTCTTATCAGATCATAGATATCTCCTGATTTTCATGGGGTTGTGCTGGAATCAGTCCGCACAGCCCTGATACTTTTTACTGGCATCTATTTTGTCAAACCCGCCAGTCACCCCTCATCAATGTGCACAAAACTTGCTGCCCGGCAAACTATCATCTAAAAGGTATTTTTTGCTTCACATCCGCAACTGACTTTCAAAAACAAAAAAGGACCCGCTGGCGGGTCCCCGCTTATTTTTTTGTCATTGATACTTTCATTAATTGATGTTTCCAGACGGATTGGACGCCATATAATCCAATCGCAAGAATACCAATCAATGCCAAGTAAGCAAATTTCGCCATTGGATCGATGCCATAATTAGTCATAAATGGGTCTTGAACAAATAGTACCAGCAAACTAGTTAAAATCAATGAAACCCATAGCGTATTCATCAGATGCCACCATTTCATGTTCCTGCACTCCTTTTTTGATATGCCAAGTATCTCATAAAGCCGATCTTTCCCCATCCGTCTTTAGACTGAAACTGCTATCAAGGATTCAAAAACATCAAAAGCTATCATTTTTACCTAGTATTCCATTTTGACTTGGATACCATTTGGATCCAATAAAGCCAAACGCCTACTTGATTCAAGAGTAAAGGATACATTTTCCTTCTCAAGATGCGTGAGCAATGACTCAAAGGCTTCTTTGTCTGGGAGCACAAAGGTATAATAAGCCAATCCTAGATCATTGTCTGCCATAGGAGTCACACCTTTGCCCATCCAAGTATTCGAGCCAATATGGTGATGATAATCTCCTGCCGCAAAAAATTTTGCTTGGTTCCCAAAATTATTTTTTAAGCTCAGTCCTACGACTTGGGTATAAAAAGTTTCTGTCTGGGCTAAATCAGCAACTTTTAAATGAACATGTCCCACAATAGTACCTGTGGGGAAACTTGATTGTTGGCTGTCTGCTGCTGCGACAACCCCCTCTGCATCCATTTCTTTTGTAATTCCAACAATTTCGCCATCTTCTCGAATATCCCATTCAGATTTTGGTTTATCACGATACACTTCAATCCCATTCCCCTCGGGATCTGTTAAGTACAATGCTTCGCTGTAGCCATGATCACTGGCGCCATCGATCGGTGCATTGCTTTGCAAATAATGGATCAGTGTATTGCCTAAATCTTTGCGAGTCGGCAAAAGGAAAGCGACATGAAACAGTCCTGTTTTCCTTGTGAGAGGCAATGGATTTTCGACTTTGATCAATTCAAGCAGTATTTTCTCTGTCGTACCTAAGCGAGCTGTCTGCTGATTTTTTTCGATCAATGATAGTCCGATCACTTGAGTATAAAAAGCAATCATTTTTTCTAAGTTGGCTACTTTTAAGACAACTTTCCCAATTTGAGTCTGTTCATGAAGTTGAAATTCTGGAATAATCACCGTCATTGTTTCTGCTCCTTTTCTCATCTCGAATGGATGACTTGTTACTTTAATAATAACACTAACTTAAAGTAAGTAAAGAGATTTGCTTGACTAGCAGAATTCTTCATTTTTTGCCAAAACACGCATCCTTCTCCCAAAGCGATCGGTGGCTGTCTCAATTTGTTGATAGCCCAATTTTTCATACAAACCTGTCAGCTGAGTGACAATATAGATCGTATCAAAACCGATCTGATGCAAGCGCCGTTCTGCAGCAGATACCAATTGCTGACTAAGATGATTGCCGCGATAGCTGGGAGCAACATACACGGTCGCAATAAAAGGAGCGACTTGAAGAGGGACAATATCCTCTTTGACGATCGTACAAAATCCAGCTAATTGATTGTGGGCAACAGCCACAAAAACGCCTTCCCAGTCGTTATAGCTTCTCTGACGCATCTTATTTGCTACAAATGTAGCAGCTTTCCAATCGACGCTGGCAATTTGATCCGCATAAGCCAACCAGTTTGGTTGATCTTTTTGCAAAAATTTAATTTCCATTTCAAAAACCCTTCCTTATTGAAATTAAGCAGCATTCGCATTATTTTACCACTTTCGGCTTGATAATTGTTTATTCGGAAACCCCTTTTGGCGTAGTTGGCTTCTCTAATATAATAAGTTCTTATAAAGCACAGACGATATAAAACGGCTGGCAAGCCCCCTCTAGGCTGCCAGCCGTTTTTATATCTGATTTACTTTCTGATCCATCAATACGCTTCATTGTAGATTCAGAACTGTTGATTGTTATTGAGTATGGTGGTCCAGAGTGGTTTGTTCTATGAACTAAAATTTTAAAACACCGTACTTTCACCATGTTTTCTCTCACCAAATTCCCAAATATCGATTGCTCCACCTGCATAGCCCTCAGCGATCAATGTTTCTAGAAAACTTTCTGGCTGCAAATAATGACTGCTACTGCGTAATTCTTCTTTGTCAATAGAAAAACTGCCTCCATGAGAGTGGTTGAAAAGAACAAAAGGCACTAGCTTTTTCTCATAAGGATAGGCAAAAATAAGCCGACACTGGTTCTTGTTAATTGAGTTCTAACAAAAACTTTTCGAGACAATCGTTTTCTCATAAAAGAACTTTCTTACAAGAACTATTGGTTCCTTTCTATGAAATGATCCAAACCTTTGCAACGTTTGCCGCTGTTTCACGAAAAATCACCATGAAGCACGAGAGGCTTACCATTTTCTTGGGAACGGTCAACTTCAATCCCCTGGCTATTCTCGATATGGAAGGCATGTTCAACATCGACTAATTCTAAACGGTCAAAATGAACATTTTTAGCACAGCCAATATAGAATCCTTGACTGGTCATCTCTTCCATTCCAGTCATCATAGCTGGTTTTCCGGGTATGGGCTCTTTTGCCATGGAAATTGCTACTTCATGAAACGAGATATCTGAAATGAATTGTTCAGATAAACCATAAATAAAACCAGCAGCAGCATGAACATTTCGCGCGGAGATATTGGCAAAATGAATTCTCCTAAACTGAGGAGTCTCCTCAGAGATTGGGTAAGGATTTTTATCCCAAACATACTTTTCTTTTCCTTTGGGACCACAAAAATAATACAAATTCAGCGTAAATGGGCAAATCACATTGTCCATAATTAGGTTGTTCACTCGAATATCCTCAATAACCCCGCCGCGTCCTCTACGAGATTTCAAACGAATGCCGCGATCGGTGTCTTGGAATATACAATTTGAGATGGTCACATTGCGAATATCTCCGCTCATTTCGCTTCCTAAAACGACCCCACCATGACCATGGAGCATTTGACAGTTGCTGATCGTGATATTTTCACAGGAAACGCGTTCTTTTGTCTCTTCTGTTCCTGATTTAATGGCAATACAATCATCCCCTACATCGATCAAACAATTGCTGATACGAACATTTTTGCAAGACTCCGGATCAATGCCATCAGTATTTGGCGAGTCTGCAGGATTTTTGATCTTAATATTATCCACAGTGATGTCTTGGCATAAGATTGGATTGACTGTCCAGCTAGGAGAATTAACCAAACTAACATCTCGCAATGTGATTTGCTGACAGGAATCAAAACTGATCAGTTTTGGTCGCGGATATTCTAACTGCTCTGGATGATTGCGAAAGACATCCCACCATTTCTGACCTTGACCATCTATCGTGCCAAAACCTGTGATTGCAATATTTTCGGCACCGTCGGCATAGATACAAGAAGCATAGACTTCCCGTTTCACCCCTTCCCAACGCGAAACCACCACTGGATACTCTTTGGGATCATCCGAGAATCGAAGAACAGCTCCCGGTTGTAGATGGAGTTCAACATTACTTTTTAACATCAGTGAACCTGTTGGATACACACCCGAGGCAAACATCAGCCTCCCTCCTCCTGCCTGATGAAGCTGATCGATATACCCTTGGATTGTTGCTGTCACTGACTTTTCATTTAAATAATCGTTGATGTCAATACTAATTTCCATTCTTTTCCCCTTCCTTCTTTAAAGGTTCTATTAAAAGGCTAGTTTGCACAGCTGTGCAAATCCTTTAAAGCGATCTGAATTTTTTGATCGAGATTTCCTTTGACTTGCTGAACGAAATTTTGCTGATTTTGGACCAATGTTTTCTGAATATCCTTATACGTGCGATGATAAATGAAACTTCCAAACCCTATTATTAAAACGTTTCCAATTATAGAAAATGGAAGGAAAATGTTATAAAAAAGGTTGAATGTTTCTGAATAGCCCCTACCCTTTTCATGGGATTCCTCCTGTAATTACTGACAAAATCATTTCTTAAGATATGTCCATTCTAGCATAAAAAAATTCACATGAACACAGGTCTATAGAAAAAAGTTAACGTGTGCATTATTGATATATTGACATTCCTCTCTTTAGGATATATGCTAAAACCAATGAGAAAGTCGAGGGATACATATGGTCACTATCAAAGATATTGCAAAAATCGCAGGCGTCTCCCATACCACGGTTTCAAGAGCGTTAAATGACAGTCCACTAATCAAGCCAGCCACAAAAAAGAAAATTGGTGACATTGCGCGTTCTTTAAATTATACGCCGAATGTCAATGCCAAAAGTCTAGTCAATCAGAAGTCGTATATTATTGGCCTTTACTTTTCTAATTTATCGGCAGGTACATCGGATCGCTTTTTGGTTGAAGTGATCAAGGGGATCAATACCACCCTACCGCCAGAGTATCGCTTAGCGGTCCACGATATGACGACCCTCACCAGTCCAGTTGAGGACTTGCCAAGGATGGATGGCATCATCGTTATGAGTCAAAGCGATCAAGATGACACTTTCATCGAAGAAATCAGTCACTTAGATTTGCCGGTGGTCGTTCTCAATCGGCAAATTGATAAGCCATCATTTTTAAATGTCACAAGCAATGATGCGCAAGGCGTTTATCAAGCCATAGACTACGCGATTCAGTTAGGCTATAAAAAAGTTGCGATCATTGAAGGCAAGCCAACTTTTCGTTCCAGTATAGAGCGTAAGAAAGGTTTCATGCGGGCTCTTACTGAGCACGGGCTAGCGTTTCCAACAGAATACGCTGTCACTGGAGACTATTCTATCGAGAGCGGTCGAAAATGTGCCAAACAATTACTGGAACTTGCAGAGCCGCCAGAAGTGATTTTCTGTTCCAACGATGACATGGCCATTGGCGCAATCAACACTTGTCTTGAATATGGCCTTGCAATCCCTGCCGATATCGCCATTATTGGATTTGACAATGTCCCGTTTTCAAAATATACGAATCCCCCGTTGACAACCATTAGCAAGCCCGTTTTTGAAATGAGTCAGCTTGGGGCACAACTGCTTCTAGATTCAATCAACGGCTCTGTTTCACAAAAACAATACCTTTTAGATACAGAACTAACAATCAGAGATTCCCTCTAGCATTCGCTTCTTGAATGCTTTTGGCTGTTGCCAAAAATGTTAACGTGTGCAAAAATGGCAGACGTTCATTATAAATCAATGAATATTGGAGGTTACAATGAAAAAAATAACTGAAATGACTCATCCTACTCGCAAGTCGGAAAAAGTGATTCAATTCGGCGAAGGAGACTTTATGCGAGGCTTTTTTAACTGGCAGCTACAGCAGATGAATAAGCAAGGTCTCTTCAATGGCAGCGCTGTAGTAGTCCAACCAATTCAACAAGGTCTAGGATCTCTATTGGCGGAGCAGAATCATTTGTATACGGTAATTTTAGAAGGATTAGCAGACGGCCGTCCTGTCCAAACCTCTGAGATCATCACGACGATTAGCCGCGTATTGAATCCCTATGAACAATGGCAGGATTATTTAGCTCTAGCTGAAATTGATGACTTGGACATCATTGTTTCCAATACGACTGAAGCAGGAATTGCCTTTGATCCTCAAGATAAATGGACAGATATGCCGCCAAAAAGTTTTCCGGCTAAATTAACTGCGCTGCTCTATCAACGATACCAAGCGAATAAATCAGGTTACACGATCATTCCCTGTGAGTTGATCGATCGAAATGGAGAAAAATTAAAAGCGTGTATCCAACAATATTGCTCACTGTGGCAACTAGAGGACAGCTTTCATACTTGGTTAGAAAATGAAAACACTTTCTGCTGTAGTTTAGTCGATCGAATCGTTCCTGGTTACCCCCAATCAAAAGCAGAGAAGTTGAATCAATTACACGGGTATGAGGACCGTTTGATGGTCACTGCCGAACCATTCATGTTGTGGGTGATCGAAGACCCATCGCATACCGTATCTCAGAAACTTCCATTGCCAGCTGCGAGTTTGAATGTAATCTTTACTGAAGACCTAACCCCCTATCGTGAACGGAAGGTGCATCTTTTGAATGGCCCTCATACAGCCATGGTCCCTCTGGCCCTTCTAGCTGGTTTGGCAACGGTTGAAGAGGTGATGCTTGATCCTGATTTTACATGCTTCATTGATGAGCTATTCAATGAAGAACTGATTCCTATGCTAGACCTGCCGCAAGAAGAATTGATCCAGTATGCGGAACAGATCAAAGAACGGTTTAAAAATCCTTATGTTCATCATCAACTGCAGTCGATCGCCTTGAATAGCGTCTCAAAATTTAAAGCACGTCTCTTGCCGTTGTTGCTCCGTCATCATCAGCAACAGTTACTGCCGCCAAGAATCATTGCATCATTAGCCGGACTGATTTACTTGTATTTAACGACCGATTGTCAAGACGATGAAGCTGTGCTAGCTCTCTTTGAAAAGGCACGGGCCCTCGACTCTTCTGAACAAGTCAGTTTTATTCTAGGACAAGAAAAGTTATGGGGAGTGGACTTGAGCGTGTTCAACAAAGAAGTTTCACAAATGGTAGTGCTACTTTCAAACAAGGGTTCTCGACACCTCGTTGACTCATTAAAAAATGAGCCGACTCAAAAAAAGGCGGAATGATTATGACAGAAATAAAAAACAAAACCGATTTTCTCAAATTGCATCCAAAAGACAATGTTGCGGTTGCTCTGCATGCAATCACGAAAGAGACACAGCTTACATTTGAAGGGCGATCCTATAGTTTTACAGAGGAGATTCCTCAAGGTCACAAGATCGCACTTATTGATTTGAATAAAGGCGATCACGTCATCAAGTATGGTTACCCTATTGGTCATCTTTTGTCCGATGTAAAAGCTGGACAGTGGCTACATACTCACAATGTCAAGACCAATCTTTCAGGAACGCTGGCTTATACCTATGAGCCGAACCTACAACCAGTAGTGTATCCAAAAAGTCAATTGACTTTTAAAGGCTACCGGAGAAAAAATGGCAAAGTCGGGATTCGTAATGATTTGTATGTCGTACCCACAGTGGGCTGTATCAATGGAATCGCTGAGATCATCGTCGAAAATTTCAAACAAAGTCATCCCGACTTAGGAACCTTTGACTCGGTCACGATTCTCAAACATCCTTATGGGTGTTCGCAATTAGGGCAAGATCACCAAAACACCCGGCAAATTTTGATTGATGCTGTGCAACACCCAAATGCTGGTGGAGTGCTCGTTTTCGGACTCGGATGTGAGAACAATACGGTCGCTGAATTTAAAGAAAAGCTAGGTGATTATGACACAGATCGTGTCAAATTCTTAGTCGCTCAAGAAAGCCAAGATGAAATCGAAGCGGGTGAAGCATTATTGCACGAATTGCTGCAAGCTACCAAAGACGACCGGCGGGAAGATGTGCCTTTAAGTGAATTAAAAGTTGGCTTAAAATGCGGCGGCTCAGATGGATTTTCTGGTATCACTGCCAACCCGTTATTAGGAGCATTTTCAGATTTCTTGGTTTCTCAAGGTGGCAGCACTGTGTTGACGGAAGTACCGGAAATGTTTGGTGCCGAGCAAGTATTGATGTCTCGTGCCAAAGACCAAGCAACTTTTGAAAAGATTCTTCATCTGATCAATGACTTTAAAGATTATTTTCTTTCGTATGGCGAACCTGTTTATGAGAATCCTTCTCCAGGCAATAAAGCGGGTGGAATCACCACATTGGAAGATAAGTCTTTAGGCTGCACGCAAAAATCCGGCACCTCTGCGGTCGTCGACGTCTTGAAATACGGAGATAAAATCCGCGAAAGCGGTCTCAGTCTTCTTGAAGGACCTGGTAATGACCTAGTGGCTGCTTCTGCTCTCGCTTCGGCTGATTGTCAGTTGGTCTTATTTACGACAGGACGAGGAACCCCCTTTGGTGCGTTTGTCCCTACGATGAAAGTTGCCACCAACCAAGAATTATTCGAGAAGAAACCCCATTGGATGGATTTCAATGCAGGTCGGTTATTATATGAACCAATGGAAGACGTTCTCGCTGATTTTATTCAAGCGATCATTGCGGTCGCTAGTGGGACCAAAACCCGTAATGAAGCAAATAATGTTCGAGAAATCGCCATCTTCAAGAATGGTGTCACTTTATAAACGAAGAAAAGAGGAAGCCAATGTTTTTAAATGATGATTTTTTACTAACGAATGACTTTGCCAAAGATTTGTATCATCAATACGCCAAGAAAATGCCTATCATTGACTACCACTGCCATTTAGATCCCCAAGAGATTTATGATGATCATCCTTTCCGAAATATCACCGAAGCTTGGTTGGCCGGTGACCACTACAAATGGCGGTTGATGCGGGCATGTGGAGTAGATGAATCGTTGATTACTGGCGAAGCAGCGGATTATGACAAATTTATTGCTTGGTGCCAGACAGTTCCTAAAATTATCGGCAACCCCCTTTACGTCTGGACCCACTTGGAGTTAAAACGTTTCTTTGGTGTCGATCTTATGATTAATGAAGAAAACGCGCCAGAAATCTGGCAAATCGTCAACCAAAAATTGCAATCAAAGACCTTTAGCAGAAGAGAAATCATCGCCAACAGCAATGTGCAACTCATTTGTACTACCGATGATCCGACAGATTCACTAGCATTTCATCGCAAATTGGCTAACGAAGAAAGCCGCTTTCGGGTATTACCAACCTTTCGTCCTGATAAAGCCTTAAATATCCAACAAAGTGGGTTTAACCACTATATCGATCAATTGGCAACAGTTGTTGGCCACAGGATCGATAGCTATGAAGACTTGTTAACAGCACTTGACTGCCGAATTACTTTTTTTCACCAAATGAATTGTCGCTTATCCGATCACGCATTGGATCACTTGCATTTCCTAGAAAACAGCGTGTCTCCTCAAGCTATCTTTGAAAAAGCGAGAAATCAGGAAATCATTACAGAAGCAGAAGCAGCAGTCTATCGCTCTGCCCTCTTGCTTCATTTATTTGAACAATATCACAACCATGGCTGGACAATACAACTGCATCTTCATGCTTATAGAAACTGCAACACGAATATGCTCAATCAATTGGGACCTGACACAGGTTATGACGGCATCAACGATCAGCCGATCACTAGCCCACTTCAAGCATTACTGGATGCTGCGGAGAGGAAAGAGGCTCTTCCGCAAACGATTTTGTATTCATTGAATCCAAATGATTATGATGTGCTGGTAGCGCTGATGGGCTGTTATCAAAAAGAAGGCAACAACAAACTTCAACTCGGTTCTGGCTGGTGGTACAACGATACCCGTGCCGGCATGCGTCGGCAATTGACGAAGTTTGCAGATGGTAGCGTGTTAACAAATTTTGTTGGTATGCTGACTGATTCCCGTAGTTTTCTTTCGTATACCAGACATGAATATTTCCGAAGAGTTTTTTGTGAATGGTTGGGAGAACTCATTCTTCGCGGCGAAGCACCAAGTGATACCAGACAGTTAAAAGAATTTGTTGAAGGCATCTGTTACCAAAATGCAGCGGATTATTTTGATTTTTAGAGGTGGATGATGATTAAACTAATTATTGCCGGTGATTCAACTGCTGCAACTAAAATGACTGACAAGCGTTCTGAAACTGGCTGGGGTGAAAAATACCAACCTTCCTCTCCCCAGAGGTTACGGTCATTAATTTAGCTATGAATGGACGTTCAACCAAAAGCTTCATTCAAGAAAAACGCCTCTTAGCAGCCGACGAGCAGCTTATACCCGGAGACTATTTCTTGATTCGGTTTGGCCACAACGACCAGAAAACAGATCCTGAACGAGGAACGACGCCAAAAGAACATCAAGAAAATTTAACACAGTTTATTGCTGTTGCACAAAAAAGCAAGCAAATCCAGTTTTACTGACTTCTATCACTCGCTTGAAGTTCCATCAGCATAATGACTTGGATCCCCTAACCGTGGGACCTTATCCAGAAGCTATGAGAGATTTTGCTGCTGCCTTTGAGATTCCTTGTCTGGATATATTCACGATGACGCAAAACTATTTTTCCACATTTGCAACTAGGCAAGCTCGCCAGTATTTTTTGCATCTTTCAAAAAACGAATATCCGAATTATCCCGAAGGTATCAGTGACAATACTCACTTGAATGATCAAGGGGCTTTAATCGTTGCTCGCTTGATTTGTCAAGCAATCAAAGAAGCGAATCTTTCTCTCAGCAGTGAGATATTGCTGTAATTCGGTTAGAATTCTTTGTTTACCAATCAACAACAAGCAACGTGTTTCCACAGGGAGAAAAACACGTTGCTTGTTTATTTCAGCTATGTGAATGCCGCAGCCTTAGTGAATTAAGGGCTTGTTTCTTACTTTGTTTTATTATGAAAAAAGGTTGAACTTTACGGATAGAAAATTTTTTTACTGAGGCGCATCTTCAAACATCCAAACCAGCGAGCCGTGATACTCCCCGACATGATCCGTTGGTCGCAATAACAGCTTCAATCGATTCTCAGCTAATGTGGCGGATCCACTGCCTTCCCAGACCGGCTGTGCTTTGTCCGACAAGAGAATATCCCCTGTTTTATCAACAAAAATCAGCGCATCTCGCAGCTCTTGTTGCTGACTGTTTTTAAGCGGCGTATCGATTTTTACTTTCACTGTCCATTTGCTTTTTTCTAAGCGACTGTTATCTTCCACTTTGATTGGCTGACTTTCAGCAAAAAGATACTGATTAAAAGCTGGAATAGGGTGTGTTCCAAAAGATAAGACTGCCGGCACTTGCAGCCTTGGTCCTGACTCAGGAACAAACACGCGAGTTTCTGCTGCTGATTGATCCCCCTCTTTATTCTCTAGATATAATTTTACCTCTTTATTAAGCCATTCTTCTGGTACTTCGAAAACGACCGAGTCTTCCGTTTGTGTATTTCCCACATCATAGTTTCTTAGCACCTGTTTTTTCTCTCCATATTGGGCAACAACTTGGACGCTTTGATGGCTGTCATGGGAAAGGTCATAAGATAACTTGACTTCTTTAGAAAAGCGTGGAATCACGATTCTTTGTTGTCGGTCTTTTAATGTAAAGAGTAGTGGGACACCTTTTTTGTAATGATGGAAAACTTCTTGAGAACCTGGCATGACAATGATGTGGTCTTTTTCTTCTCGGATCGGATAGTAACCAGTAATGGTGGGATAGAACGAAGATAAATCAACAGAATGGGTGATCAGCCCTCTGATTTCCCCCGAATCTAAGAGTGGTTGATTGTTTTCATCAACAAAATTGATCTTCACTTCGTTATAGTAGTAAATGGACGCAGAAAGTTTTCCGATTAACTGTTCACCATCACCAATATCTTCATAAAGAATTGGTTGAAGTTGAAAACAGTCATTCTCGATCAGTGCAGGATCGACCGGTTGTTCTGCACTTCCAGTGAAGGTGTGGTGAATGATAAACTGATAACTATTGTCATAAAAGGCCCGGTTTTTTAGTGTAGAAGCTTTTGCATGAACAAGCAAATTCCCCTCATCATCGATGGTCTGGTCAAACCAATTTGTTCGATCCGTTCCAGAAAAATCTTTGATCTCGACTCCTTTTAATTGAAACTGATTTTGATCTGGATTTTCGATTCTGTAAGATAAAGTTGTTCGAGAATTGTTTGTTTCAGTGTAAGGAACTGTTTGTTGGAAACGAGTGATCACTTCATTGTTTTCAATGTTCTGAGTGGCTAGTGTTTGTGGATAGGCATAAGGAAATTCAACTGCTGGGAAAAAAACGGATAAATACTTTAATTCAGATATCCCAGCGATAGAAGATCTTGAGTCATTATTTTTGACAATAAACTGAAACTTCGAGATAGATTTTGTTGTGATTGCCAGTTTACAAGCATCATCTGACCAATTATCTGCGTTTCCTTGTCCTTTTAACGTCAAAGTGCCTTGCTCGTCTTCGCTGTATTGGATCGTGGAATCGGGAGCAGCAAAGATATGTTCTATGGCAGTAGCAGCCTGAGGAATTCGTATGTCTTTCCATTTGTTCAAACCCATTTCATTAAAAGTCGTCTTTAGTTGAATTGGCTGCATCTTATCGTCTAAAAATTCATAGGTGATTTCTGAGGTACCATTTGCCCATATTTTCAATCTTAGAAATTCGTTTTTCGTGATAAGCATATCCGCACCTGAAGGTTCCAACATCTTGACAGTCACCTTGACATTGACCGGATGCCCTTGATAATACCCAACATTTCTTATCAGAGCAGCGCTCTCTTTTACAGAATTAATCCCAGTAACTATTCTTTCACTATTCACGACTCCAGACACTTTTTCTATCGTGGTTGATTCACCATTTCTCATAATAAAAGCATTATCTGCAGGAATCTTCTCGGTTAAAGCGTTGCGATAATAAGAGGAATCTGTGATCGAGCCCTCCGTTTGGGCAGCTGCCTTTTGCGTACTAACAAAGACACTACAAATAAATAGCATTGCTACTAGAAACCATTTTTTCATCTTAATCCTCCTAATTTAATTTGTTCTTTCTATCAATTGATTTAGTGGAAAATCGATAGAACCCCTAATTTATTTACTCATATCCACTGACAATTGAATAGTCTAAAAAATTTATCAAATAAAGAAAAAAACTAGAGCAAAGCTGCAAGAAAACTAACTGTTTGTTCTTTAGTAAGCGGCTCCCCCCCTTCTTCTTGATCGAACTTGGCTAGAACCACGATCCGCCTTCTCAGAGAAGAGGTTCTTCCATTCATTTTTTTATCGGAAAATTCGACAAAGAAAACCCCTACTCTTTGCAAAATCCATTGAGGATGTGCGAAGAATAGGAGCTTTTTTGATTGCTAAGTTCGCCTGTTTTAGAAATCAGGAACTTAGGAGGATTACTCAGGCTGTTTGCCAATATAAGCCAAAATACCACCGTCCACATAGAGAACATGTCCGTTGACAAAATTAGAAGCGTCAGAAGCCAAGAAGACAGCAGGACCGGCTAAGTCTACGGGCTCTCCCCAACGCGCTGCTGGCGTTTTTGCCACAATGAACTGATCAAAGGGATGACGAGATCCATCTGGTTGGATCTCTCTTAAGGGTGCAGTTTGCGGTGTCGCGATATAACCAGGGCCAATGCCGTTACACTGAATGTTTGCTTCACCAAACTCAGAACAGATGTTTTTGGTTAGCATTTTAAGCCCACCTTTAGCAGCTGCATAACCAGCAACGGTTTCGCGGCCAAGTTCACTCATCATAGAACAAATATTGATAATTTTGCCATGTCCTTTTTTGATCATGGAAGGCAAAACGGCTTTAGAAACGATGAATGGCGCATTCAAATCAACATCAACTACCTGACGGAAATCAGCGGCTGACATCTCCAACATTGGGATCCGTTTGATGATCCCTGCATTGTTGACTAAGATATCAATGACACCTACTTCTTCCTCTATGGTTTTGACCATTTCATTGACTGCTGCTTCATCGGTGACATCACAGACATAGCCATGGGCTTTGATGCCGGCTGCTTGATAATTTTTTAAGCCTTCATCGACTGATTCTTGTGTTAAATTATTAAAGACGATCGTTGCACCAGCTGCTGCCAAAGATTGGGCGATCGTAAAGCCAATCCCATAAACTGCGCCGGTAACTAATGCAATCTTGCCATCTAAACGAAAGTGATCCATTGAAAAATCCATCTTCATCCTTCTTTCTTTTATTATTTCAACTCATCCATGGGAACCATGTCCATATCTGTGTATGTGATGTTCTCCCCGCACATTGCCCAAATAAAGGAATAGTTGCTTGTTCCGACTCCAGAATGGATCGACCAACTTGGGGAAATGACTGCTTGCTCTTCTGCGACTACTAAATGTTTGGTTTCATCTGGTTTACCCATCATATGGAAAACTTTTGTGTCCTCATTGGCGAAATCAAAATAAACATAGGCTTCCATACGGCGTTCATGGGTATGACAAGGCATCGTATTCCAAGCGCTACCTGGTTCTAAAATCGTATACCCCATTTGCAGCTGGCAACTTTCACACACATTCGGATGAATATACTGATAAATCTTCCGTTCATTCAGCGTCAAGCCTTCACCTGTTTCCATTGGTTTGACCTGATCGATACTGATTTTTACATTCGGGTATTTATGATGTGCCGGTACACTGGATACATAGAATTTCGCCGGATCATTTGGATCTTTTGAAGAAAAGACTACATGTTTCGTTTCTTTTCCGATATAGTATCCGTCTTGCTTTTTCATGTCTTCTTTGGTGCCGTCAATTTCAATGGTTCCTGCACCGCCAATATTGATCACACCTAGTTCACGGCGTTCCAAAAAGTATTCTACGCCTAACTCTTTGCTCAATTGAATCTCTAATGGTTGATCCGTAGGCGTTACTCCGCCAAAGATCATGCGATCATTATGGGTATAAGTCAACTGGATCGTTCCGGGTACAAAAATTTTCTCTACCAAAAATTCATTGCGTAATTGTTCGGTACTATAGTATCGAATATCTGCTGGGCTGTGTGTATAACGGGTTTCCATTTCTTGCATGCTGGTTCCTCCTAGCGAATGATTTTTCCAGATCCGGCTGCTAAAAATTCAGCTACTTCCGCTTCTGTAAATTGATTACAATCTCCATGAATCGTGTGCTTTAATGCAGATGCTGCGGTAGCAAAGTCAATGGTTTCCTGAGAGGAATACCCACTTAGAATGCCATGCAGGACGCCTGCACAAAAAGCATCCCCTCCGCCTACTCGATCAACAATAGGATCGATGCGGTGTTCTTGAGAAGCTGCATATTGGCCGTTATGCCAAAGAGTACCCATCAATGTATTAGCACTGGCGGAAAGCACTTCTCGTTTTGTCGAATAAAACAGTTCAATATTCGGATAACGCTGGTTCATTTGTTGGTAATAATACAGCAACTCATTTCCTTGCCCTGTATAGGCTGGAATCTCCATAAAAACTTGTGCATCCAACTTGCCCGCCGAACAATAATCGACCAAAGGAAGGATTTCCTTTAGAAAGGCGGCGGCTTCATTTGTCGTCCACAGTTTGCCACGATAATTGATATCGAAACTGATTTTGCAACCTGCTTTTTTCGCACGCTTAACAAGTGAAAGGGTCAAATCCCGCCACGTCTCGGATAACGCTGGTGTAATGCCGGATACATGGAAAAGTGCGACATCTTTAAAGATCGCTTCTGACCATTCATTGGTCTTGATTTCCGCAAAACTTGACCCTGCACGGTCATAAATGACTTTTGCTGCACGTTCTCCTACACCAGATTCCATATAGTAAGTACCCAGCCGGGGACCACCGCTTAGAAGCAGACTGCAATCCACTCCGTAATTGCGTAAATGATGGGTAACAGCTTTTCCGAGATCATTTGCCGGGACTTTACTTGCAAAAGAGACGTCGTGCCCATAGTTAGCTAAAGAGATAGCAACATTTGCTTCACCACCGCCATAGTGTGCAGCAAAATGTCCGCTTTGCTCCAAGCGTACACCAGAACTAGTCGATAAGCGCAACATAATCTCGCCTAAGGTAATAATTCTAGTCATCTCAGTTACCTCGAATGTCATTTAACTTGGCCACATATTGTGAAGCAACCGCTGTCACTTTCTCGAAATCACCACTAGCAGCTGGCGCTAACAAATTACCACCGACACCAACAGCGACCACTCCGGCATTGAACCACTCAGACATATTTTCCAAGCTGACTCCGCCAGTAGGCATAAGATTCAATTGGGGCAATGGTGCTTTGAAAGCGGAAATGATACTAGGACCATAGGCACTTCCTGGAAACAGCTTGATGATGTCTGCGCCTGATTTCAAGGCTTCTTTCATTTCAGTGATCGTCATACAGCCTGGCAAATAAGGTACTTGATACAAATTACAAATCTCAGCTGTATCGCGATCAAATGTCGGACTGACGATATACTCTGCGCCAGCCATAATCGCTAAGCGGGCAGTCACTGCGTCAAGTACCGTGCCAGCTCCTATGATCACTTCTTGGTCCTCTTGATAGTCATTGACTAACTCTGCAATCACTTCAGCAGCTTGCGGAACCGTGAAGGTCAATTCAATTCCTTTAATACCGCCTCGGACGATGGCACGACTAGCTTCCAGCGCTTCTTGCCTTGTAGTGCCTCGAACGACTGCAACGATTCCACAGGCTTTTAACTTTGATAATCGCTCTACTTTTTTCATAAACCCCTCCATCCTTAATTTCCTATTTGGAAATTAAGTTTTATTATAAAGAAATCTTATCTTTATTATACCTGGTCTTTTTTCTTTTGCAAGGGGTTTCCAAAAGTATTTCAAATAGCTGCTTCGATTTTATCTTTTGTGGCACGTATTTCTTGAAGCAATGTTTGTTTATAGCTCTCGGTCAATCGGTATTTTGGCAGACTGACTGAGAAAGCACCGACAATTTCCTCATCTTTCAAAAGAGCCGCGCCGATACAAAAAATCTCTTTCTCCATTTCTTCATCATCAAAAGCGATCTTCAGCTGACGCACTTCTCTTAACTCTTGATTTAATTTAAGAACATTCGTGATGGTGTTCTCAGTATAAGGTTGTAAAGGTGTTTCATCTAAATAAGCTTCATAGCTTGTCTCATCGAATTCTGCCAATACAGCTTTCCCCATCGCTGAGCTATATAAAGGTCTTGAAATTCCCACCTTCGACGACATGCGAATAGTTTGATTTTGAGGTTCCAGTTTATTGACATACAAGATTTCATTCGCTGTCAAAACCCCCAAATGGATGGTCTCATCGGCTTTTTCCTGCAATTCTTCCAAAAATGGCAGACTGATCTCTACCAAGTCAAGTTCTTGAATATTTTTATTGGCATATTTGACGAGTTTAGATCCTAAGCGGTATTCTTTTTGCTTGTCCTTTGCAACATAGCCGATCAGCTGTAATGTTTCGAGAATCTTTAACGCGGTTGAATTGGTTAAGTCTGTAGCAGCTGCAATCTCTTGCAACGATTTGTTGGGTTCTTCCGCAAGATAATCCATGATTTTCGCGGCTTTAATCAAAACAGTCCCATAGGGTTTCGTCATTTGTATTCCACCTTTGTTTTTTCTATATAAGAAATTATAATCTCTTATAATGAAATAAACAACCAAACTTATCCATCTTCTCTTGCGAAGACGGTATAAGAAGGTTGTTTAAAAAAAGGATAAAGAAAAAAGTTTTACTTTCTGTTTCTCTTCATTGTATGATGATATTACCACGAAAAGGAGCAATAGCATGGACTTAAATGTATTGACCAAAGGAAAAAAAATTTCCGAAAGCGAGCAGCACATCCTCACTTATTTGGTGTCTCATACGGACAAAATCGAAGGCGTCCCTTTGCGAAAAATCGCGCAAGAGCTTTATACTTCTCCAGCAACACTGGTGCGATTAGCACAAAAATTAGGTTTTTCCGGCTATTTGGAATTACTTTATTTCTTAAAAAATCGGCTGAATCGTCAAATGACCACTGAAGCAGCCATTGACTATCAGATCAACACAGAAGGCATTGCAGCCTCTATTGATGCGATCAAAGAAATTTATGCTCAAAACAATGATAAATTCATTACCATTTATGCCACTGGCTTTTCTGGTATCATAGCAGAATACCTTCATAAAAAAATGTTGGTTAATGGTATTAAAACTTTACTGGTGAGTGCTTCTGATTCCGGCGGTATCATTAGTAATAATATCGACAACATCAGTATGCTGATTACGATTTCTAAATCGGGGGAGACACAGAAAGTGCTAGAAAAAATGCAACTAGCGAATGACCATCAAATCCCCACTGTCCTTTTTTGCGGCAATGGTGAACACCGAGCCCATCAACTAGCAAATTTTTCTTTTGGTGTCACTGATGAACGACCATATGATACGCAGAACATCCAATATACGAGTTTTTACGGAAAGCTTTTACTGCTAATGGAGTACCTCGTAGAGGCATTTACTGCCGAAATCAACTAAAAGAGTCCAGGGCTTCAACATATGGAATAGCCAAAAAACTCTAGGATCACCCCTGCTATCTGGCTTTCCCGCTTCGCATCTACTCGATAAATGAAGCCATTCAGTTGCTTTCAGGTCGTTCAATCTTGTTGTTCAATCTCGCTGATACTTCAGCCGCAACCTTTTCTGCTAGTCAAAATAATGTTCAGCGAGCGACGCGTAGGCAGCGCTCGTTTTTTGATTCGGCGTAATGGTCTGCAAGTGGTCTCTTGCTGCCAAACGATGACCAAAATAAAGATCATAAAGACCAAAAATTGGTTCGTTTGCCGGTGACAAATAACATGTCACGCCCAAGATATCAGCTGTTAATTGTGCAATGGCTTTCGATTGGAAAACGCCACCGCTGATCGTCACTTCATCAGTAATTGCTGCCATTTCTTTTAAAACACCAATATTCAACAACATCCCCTCAATTGCTCCACGAATCATATCTGCCCGAGTATGTTGAATCGTCAAACCATGATAAGACGCCTTGATATCAGATGTCCAATAAGGAGCCCGTTCCCCATTGATAAACGGAAAAAAGCGCAGACCATGGCTACCGATTGTGGTTTCTTCAATGATTCTTGGGAGACTCTCATAGAAAGTGTCAGGATCTTGTGCCAATGTTTCTTTGATCCAAGCAAGGACGCACCCCCCATTATTCGACGGAGCACCAATGACATATTGACCCTCTTTAAGGTAATAACAAAAATTTTGCCGCTGATCGAACACCGGTTGATCCGTCACCTTTCGAACAGCAGCACTAGTGCCGATCGTCAAACTATTTTTGATTCCAGTCGATACATACCCTGCATAAGCCGCCAAACAGCCATCACTGGCGCCGCACATGATCTCTACTGTTTCATTCAATCCATAGCGAGCGGCAGCGGACGCAGCAATAGGAAACCGATCGGTCGTGTCACAGATTGGCGCAAACTGTTCAATGGAAAGGTCCAAATAGTGAAGAATCTCTTGACTCCAATTTTTTTCTTCAAGAGAGTAGAGGCCTGTTGCCGATGCAGTACTTCGGTCGATCCAAGGAGCTCCGGTAAATAAAAGCATCACCAATTCTTTCAGCCCATACCATTTTGTCTTGCCATCAAAACCGCCAGCGGATTTGAAGTGAAGCAACTTAGCAAATGGCGACATCGCATGGATCGGTGTCCCAGTCTGCCGATAAAACGATTCTGACAATGAGGATTGACGAAACTCTGCAATCACTTGGCTAGCCTGATTATCTGACCAAATATAGATTTCTTCAAATTTCTCATTTATCACTGGCATTAGACTATGCATCGCTGTACTGAACCCAATCACTGTTATTTGCTCTCGTAAAGAGGAGGGAATCTCCGTGATCCCTTTCAAAAGTACAGCTATAATTTCTGACGCAGACTGTGTGCGACCTTTTTCTGTTTTGGTATAAATAGGGAAAGAACGTTGATAAATGATTTTCCGTTCTTCCAACAAACCGATTTTTATTGCCGTCGTTCCAATATCAATCCCTAAAAACATTCCTCTCGCTCCCTTATCTCTGCTAATTCATTTCTATTTTAGCATACTTAAAAAAGATCCCCGCAAAAAGACCATTGCTCATCTCCCTTTGGATTCTTGATAAACATTTAGAATGTCAGTGATTCCAGCAAAAAAATCCGAATGATTGACAAGAGGGTTGGCAAACATCCAGCTTGCAGCCATCAACTACTGCACCACAGATGCACTCCCTCTCGTTTATCATTCAGATCCTCTATCTCCTCTGTCATCCTCAGACTTTTTAGCGAACACTAATTGTTGTAAGGTTTTTCAAAGTGAAATCTTTTGATCAGAAATGTTTCTCAGCATGTGAAACATTTTAGTGGAGTCCCGGCCAATAATCACCATTTTCTGAGACCAGATCATCTAAGAGATCTTTGGCTACTTTTGCGCTAGGAATGGTTTTGGAAAGGGTTAACGCCTGCCACATTTTTTGGTAACTCTTTTCCACATATGCCTCCACCACTAATTTTTCCACAGTGACTTGTTGGAACATCAAGGCTTGTTGGAAAGATGGTATCTTGCCTTGTGCCAAAGCTTCTGGTCCATCAGAGCCAACAATACAAGGAACTTCCACCATGGCATCATCAGGAAAGTTAGCGATTGCCCCGTTATTCTCAACAATCATGACCATTCGTTCATGCGTATTGAACGCAATTGCTCGTGCCAGATCCACAATAAAGGTTGCATGAGCATCGATT
The DNA here is from genome assembly GCF_051909435.1 of Enterococcus sp. 125944. Taxonomy (NCBI): domain Bacteria; kingdom Bacillati; phylum Bacillota; class Bacilli; order Lactobacillales; family Enterococcaceae; genus Enterococcus; species Enterococcus sp. 125944. Next base: position 139,222 of record NZ_JBQASY010000001.1, read on the forward strand.
TCAAATGCGATACCCTCTGCCGATCCTTGTTCGATGATTTTTTTCGCATGGTCGAAGACTCGCTTTTCTCTTCCTTCCATGACCTCATTCGAACGCGTATATTCGGGATGCTCTTTCATATGATCATAAACGTAATCTGGGTATAAGTAATATTTTAAATACGTATTTGGCAAATACTCTGGTGTCAGAGCCAAAAGATCTTTGGCTTTTTTGTGGGTTTCTTGCCAACTAGGATCTGTATGTTGGGTGTCCACTTCAACTTGAGTAAGATAGCCATTCTGTGCAACATATTCCCTGATTTGTTGGATGTATTCGTTGCCTTCTTTGTCCTTGATGCTGGTCCACCAGCCAAAATGATTCAAGCCAAAATAACGAACTTCTAAGTCTGCTGGATTTTTATCAATAATTTGCGACATCCGTCGCAAGGTGCCCACTGGCATATCGCAAATATTCAATACTTTTGCGTCAGGTCGCAACACACGACAGGCTTCTGCTACAATCGCTGCCGGATTCGAATAATTTAACATCCAGCAATCTGGCGAATACGTTTCCATATAATCAATGATTTCCAACATTCCGGTGATACTGCGCATACCATAAGCGATACCGCCAGGTCCGCAAGTCTCTTGACCGAACACACCATGGCGTAGAGGAACCTTCTCGTCTTTTTCCCGCATGTCATATTTGCCTACTCGAATATGAGCCATACAAAAGTCAGCACCAGTAAAAGCTGCTTGCGGATCCGTCGTATAAGAAAATTCGATCTGTGGTGCCTGTTCTTTTAATAAGATCGTCAATGCTTCACCTAAAGTTCTTTGTCGCGCTTCATCATTATCATAAAGTGTCAGCTTTCTCAATGGGAAGCGGTTTTGATTATCTAACAGCATCATCACGATCCCTGGTGTGAAGGTACTTCCTCCACCGGCAATCACTACTGAAAAATTCTTCATCATTCAATCTCTCCTTCTCGTCCAAGAAACTTTTCTAATTCTTCTCGTACTTTTGGTACAGTCAATCCATAAACAACATGGACATTCTCACCATTCTTGATAACGCCTTTGGCTTGGGTTTCTTCTTTTAGCAATGTCTCATCCACTAGTTCTGGATTTTTTAGTTTCAAACGCAATCGTGTGTAACAGTTGTCAATCGTTTTAATATTACTGTCTCCACCTAAACCTTTCGTGATCAATGCTGAAATCGAGTCCGTTGGTACAGATGAAGGGATTACTTCTGCCGTCACTCCAACACCAGCTCCTGCTAACCGTTTCTCTTTGTACTCTTTTTTTGAATACAATTTTGTTTCATTCCCTTCATCTTCCCGACCGACTGTTTTCAAATTCATTTTGGTAATCAAAAAGCGGAAAAGAGCATAATAGAGAAAGAAAAATACTACGCCAACGGCGATATAGATGGGCCAGCGAGTCTTTTCAATCCCTAACGGCAAGTTATACAAAAGGAAATCAATAAAGCCATTCGGACCAATCGCTCTTGAGCCAAAAATATTCAAAGCAACCATACTCAGTCCACTTAATGCGGAATGGATCACGAACAAAACTGGCGCAACGAACATAAACGAAAATTCGATCGGTTCCGTTACCCCAGCAATAAAGGAAGTCACCACTGCTGGGATCAAAATAGCTTTGACCTTGACTCTATTCTCTGGTTTTGCGGTCTGATACATAGCTAGACAGGCACCAAGCAAGCCAAACATTTTTGAAATTCCTCGTGCATCCCAGATGACACTTTGCGAGAGAACCTTTACTGCCGGATCCGCAATTTCTGCAAAGTAAATGTTACGGGCTCCTTCAAAGACTTGACCACCGACTTCAGCGACTCCTCCAAGTGATGTATAGAGAAATGGCGTATAGATCAGATGATGGAGTCCAGTTGGAATCAATAATCTTTCTAGCGTCCCATACAAGAAGATGCCGAAGTTTCCTGTTTCTTGAATGATTCCACCTAAGCCATCAATACCCGTTTGAATCACTGGCCATACGATCGAAGACAGAATGGCCAACAAAACGACGACTGGAATCAAAATGATAAACACAAAACGAGCACCACCATATACCTGAAAGGCGTTATTGAACGTGGTATCGATGAAACGATTATGAATCAATGCAACAATAATTCCTAAAATGATTCCTAAAAAAACACCCATGTCTAAAACTTGAATCCCTAAGACCAGTGCTTGTCCTGATCCTTGAAGTGCATCTGCCGCTACTAGCATCCCTCGAAGTTCCAAGAATTTATTCATGGCATATAAGAATACCAGATAGCCTAATAACGCTGTAAAACCGGCTTCTGCCTTTTTCTTTTTGGCAAGACCAAGAGCGATCCCTACACAAAATATGATGCCGAGATTCGTCAAAATCGGTAGGAGCGAAGCAGATAATATACTCCCAAAACCAGTTGTGATCGGATTATCCAAAAATGGGAAACGCTCAATCAAACGAACGTTTGTGAAAACATTACCAATTGCGATCAAGATTCCGGCAATCGGCAATATCAGTACCGGAACAAACATGGCTTTCGAAAACTTCTGCATCGCATCCATCACTTTTTCTTTCATTGATGAAACTCCTTTACTTTTTTATCGGTAGGTTTATTATAGGGAAGTTTGGCGTCCATTGGAACAGGAACCGCTTTCAAATCAACCTGTTGCAAAGTTTGGAATGCGTTTCAGCATTCTAACAAACTCCGCACAAGAAAAATAAAAAAGCGAACCTCGAATTGGCTCGCTTGAGATAACGTGATAGACGATTTTTTGATCATAACGGCTTCACAAAAAACAATTCCAACGGCTGTTCAAAACCTGGTACGTCCATAAGCAACCCACCGGCATCTTTGTAGCCACATTTTCGATAGAAATGCTGACCGCTCTCATCAGACTGAGTAGAGGTCATACACATCCCATACCTTTGTTTCCGCATTTCTGCTTCCCAAAGGCGGAGGAAGTGCCTTCCTCTCCCTTTTCTCTGCTGGGATTCGTTGACCACCAGCAGGGTACAAAAGGGAATGGTATCCCAAAACAATTGGTAGCGAAGAATCCCCACAGGTTCTTCCTCATCGGTTAAGATCAACGCCTGTTGATCTTGGAACTTTTTTGCTAATCCTGCTTTTGACAAATGATTATCTAGCTCTAGCCAGAATGTCGTATCCCTTTTTTGCGCATAACGAATCTTCAGCATCTTGGTTTCTCCTTGTTTTTTCCTGAATCGTAAAGCAGCACTATTTTTCTGTTGTTTCTCGGTATTCTTTCAACACAGCCAGAAACGCATCACCGTATTTATCTAACTTGTTTTGACCAACACCTTTGATCTGTAGAAATTCGATAGGAGTTTTAGGCTGCTGCTCCGCAAGTTCCCGCAATGTCTTGTCCGAAAAGACGACATACGGCGGCAAGTTTTGTTCTTGTGCGAGCGTCAATCGCAGGGAACGTAATTGGTCAAACAATTCGTCATCGACGACCAATTGACGTACTTTGGCTTGTTTTCGGTAAACCTTTGCCTTGCCTAAAAGAACCTCTACACCGGCAGCTGACACACTGAGCAGGGGGTATTGTCCTTCCGAAGGGACTAAATAGCCTGATGCGGTTAAGTAGTCAATGAGTTGATTGACTTCTTTTTGTGACCAATCTTTCAACAAACCATAGGTTGGCAATTTTTCAAATCCCCATTGGGTGACTTTCTGATCTGCTGATCCGGTCAACACTTTCCCCACTAACGCTTTGCCAAAACGTTCACCCATTCGTTTCACACAGGACAACACTTTTTGCGTCTCAACGGTGATATCTACCTGTTCTCGTTCATCTAAGCAATTGCTGCAGCGGCCACAATCGGGACCGTCTTCCCCAAAATACCGCAATATGTAACGTTGAAGACACATTTGTGTATGCCCATACTGACTCATTTCTCTCAACTTGAGGTATTCATTTTGACGATACTGAATATCGGACTCAGATTGATCGATAAAAAACTGCTGAATCTGTAAATCCTGCGGAGCGTATAATAAAATGGCTTCGCTAGGTTCACCATCTCGTCCGGCACGTCCGGCTTCTTGATAATAAGATTCTAAATTACCGGGGATCTGGGCGTGGATCACAAAGCGCACATTGCTCTTGTTGATTCCCATACCAAAAGCATTGGTTGCTACCATCACTTGAAGACGATCAAAAAGAAAATCTTCTTGGTTTTGCGTACGTTCTTCTTCAGTTAATCCGCCATGATAGCGTCCAGCATTGATAGATTGTTGTTTCAATAAACGATAGATTCGTTCGACTTCTTTGCGTGTGCTGGCATAAATAATCCCTGATTGCCCTTTGTTCATCTTTAAATAGGTCAGCAAATAAGTATCTTTCTGCTCTTTGATAACTTCAAAAGATAGATTTTCGCGAGCAAAACCCGTTTTCACTTGGTTCTCTGGTGGAATCAGCAACAGTCGTTCAATATCTTGGGCAACTTTTGGCGTTGCTGTAGCTGTCAATGCCACCACCGTTGGCCGCTGATCAAAACTATGGATCGTTTCCGCTAAGCGTAAATAGCTAGGACGAAAATCATGTCCCCATTGTGAAATACAGTGGGCTTCATCAACAGCGAGTAGGGATATAGGAACATAGCGCAGCAATTCGCGAAAATGATCTGATTCCAAACGCTCTGGAGCGACATACAGGAGTTTGATTTCTCCTTTCGATGCTTGCCTTAACCGTTGGTTGATTTCCGGAGCTGATAAGGTACTATTGATATAAGCGGCCGGGATACCCATGTCATTCAATGCATCTACTTGATCTTTCATCAATGAAATCAATGGTGAAATAACTAATGTCAGACCGTCTAACAATAAAGCCGGGAGCTGATAACATACAGATTTTCCTCCGCCAGTCGGCATGATGCCTAAAACATTTTGATGAGAAAGAATGGCATTGATGATTGATTCTTGACCTTCCCGAAAGCTGGTATAACCGAATTTATCTCTTAAAACTTGATTGATTGATTGCATAATATCCTCTTTTCCATGTCCATTATACGAGAAAATCCAGTCATTTGAAATGGAAACAGTTTGGGAATCACTTTCGACAGGAACTTTCAGTCTTTGATTTTTTGAGAAGAATATGGAACAATGATTGAAACAAAAAAGGAGTTTGCAATTTTATGGAAAAAATCGTAATTATCGGTGGCGGCATCATTGGGATGACCTTAGCAAATTATCTAGATACGACGAAGTACCAAGTGACCGTGGTTGACGACCCTACGGGACAAGCTACTAAAGCGAGTGCCGGGATCATTTCCCCCTGGCTTTCGAAACGGCGAAACAAACGATGGTATCAATTAGCTAAAGATGGGGCTGCTTTTTTCGAAAAATTGGCACAAGATTTCTCACTGACCACAGATATTTATCAACGCTCAGGTACATTGATCATTCGCCCAGAAAATCAGTTGGCAGCATTAGCGGAACTGGCGGAGGAACGGCGCAAAGAGGCACCGGAAATCGGTCAAATCACCTGTCTTTCTCCTGCTGAAACGCAGCAAGCTTTACCTTTACTCAAACCACTACCGGCTTTGAAAATTTCCGGAGGAGGTCGACTAGATGGCGCTGCTTATCTAGCGTTCCTAGAAGAACGGGCCCGTACCAATGGGGTCGTTTTCATCCAAGGGAAGGCTAGACTTTATAAAGAAAAAAATTGGGTCGTTTCTACTACATACGCAGAAATTCCAGCGGATCATGTTTGTTTAACCGCCGGACCAGGATTAGGCCAACTGTTAGAACACTTGAACTACCACGTCGATGTTCGTCCCCAAAAAGGACAGCTACTCTCCTTCGAAACGACAGCGTCAGCAAAAGATTGGCCAGTGGCGATGTTAGAAGGCGAAGGCGATTTGATTCCTTTTGCGAATGGGAAGATCCTTTTAGGAGCAACTCACGAAAATGATGGCGGTTGGGATCTGACTCCCACTGAAGCAGCAAAGCAACAATTGCTGACTGGCATCGGTTCATTTTTGGCAGCCCCAGAGAAATTGTTTGCTGCGCCAATGACAGTTCGCGTAGGAACACGGGCCTATACTTCTGACTTTGCGCCATTTTTTGGACTGCTTCCCAGTGAGCCAGGATTAGTGGTCGCCAGCGGACTGGGTTCTTCTGGATTAACCACAGGTCCCTATATCGGTTATTTACTGGCTGAATATTTTAATCAAGGTCAGAACCCTTCTGAAAAGCAAAAACTTTTTGAGAAATATAGTAAACCTATAGCTGCCTATATTACTCAACGTCACTGATGGTAAAAAAAGGAGCTGTGACAAAAGTCTTGTCGCAGCTCTTTCTTTCGAACAATTGGACAGAATATACCGCAGCTGCTTTTGCCAGGTGCATCTCCCCTCTTGTTAAACCTCTTTTTTTTTGAATTTAAGCGTTTAAAATTACCTTTTCTAATAGGGCACCGGCTTGATGATTTCCTTCAAGACCGATCGTTCCTGAAAATTGTTGGACACGTTCCATGTTCGTGATTAGGACGATGACCATCGTTTCTTTGCCTTGTTGTTCGATATAAGACAAGTCCATCGCTGCTAGTTTCGATTGTGGGGTTACTTGCTCTCCTACTTTTACGAATACTTCAAAGCCTTTGCCATCAAGAGAAACTGTATCGATTCCCATATGGACTAGAACTTCCACACCATTCGATGTGGTGACTCCCACCGCATGTTTGGAAGGGAAAACCGAAGTGACTTCACCACTGACTGGCGAATAGATTTGGCCGTCTTTAGAGTGAATGGCATACCCTTCACCCATCATTTTTGTTGAAAACACTTCGTCGGGTACATCTTCCAATGGAATGTATTCTCCTTGCGTTACAGCATGCAAATCAAGTTCGTTGGTGAAGGTTTCTGTTTCTGCTTGATTAGGGACTAGGAAATAAGTCAGAGCAAAAGAGGAACCGATCGCCAAGACAATGCCTAGGACCGCATAGATAAAGTATTCACCAATATAAGCCGGCAAACTAAAGATACTGGATAAAATATAGCCATAGATCCTTACGCCAAAAAAGCTGATGAACGCTGATGCAATCGAACTACCGATGGTAGCTGCTAAAAATGCTTTTTTATATTTTGATAAAATCCCAAACAATGCTGGCTCAGTGATGCCCAGCAATCCTGACACAGCTGAGGACAAAATGATTGATTTTTCTTCTTTTGATCTTACTTTAAAGTAGATCGCTGCGGTTGCGCCGGTGATCGCCATATTTGCCATGAACATCATTGGCATCAACATATCATACCCTTGATTGGCAAAGTTTTGTAATGCGATTGGCGTCATTGCATGGTGTAATCCGGTAAAGATCGCAATTGGACGAATAGCACCTACAACAATTCCTGCCAATACAGGAGAAATCGTAAACAAGCCAGCTACACCATCTGCAAGCAAATTGCCTAAATGAATACTGATTGGACCAATAACTGTCAGTGTAATCAGTCCAGCCACAAACAAGGAAATCGTCGGTGTAAAGACGGTCCGCAGAACTTGCGGCAATACCTTGTCTACCCAGCGATAAATGTAGCTTAATGCTAAAACAGCAAAAATGATTGGAATAACGGTACCCGCATAATTGAAAACGGGAACTGGTAAAACCCCAAACAGTCGAAAGGCCGAAATATTGCCTTCAGCAACTGCATTCGTCATCGTTGGAAATTGTAATGTTGCAGCAATGGCGATCGCCAAGTATTGATTCGTTTTAAAGATGCGCGCAGCAGAAGCAGCAACAAAAAATGGCAAGAAGGTAAATACGCCGCTGGCGATCATATCAATGACTAAATACGTATCTGTTTGATTGGAAATCACATTTAAGGCAACCAATCCTGCCATCAACCCTTTAATCATTCCTGCCCCAGCGATTGCTGGAACAATTGGTCCAAATACACCGGAGACTGTATCCATAAACAACGAGACAGCGCCTTTTTTCTCTGAAGACTCTTGACTCTTTTCATCCAAACCAAGTTCTTTGGCTAATGGAGCATAATAATCCGCTACATCTGTACCGATCACCACTTGGAGCTGATTGCTTTGATATTTCGTTCCCACCACTTTAGGTATTTTTTCTAAAGCAGTATAGTCAACTTTCTTTTCATCCTTCAAATCAAAACGAAGCCGCGTCATACAATGCCAAGCATTATTGATATTCTCGGATCCACCAACATCTTTTATGATCTGTTTTACGATGTCTTCTTTCATCATCATTTTTTCCTCCTGTTGTTTGCTAACGGACTTGAATCTTGAGGCGCCTTTTCAAGTGGGTCCGTTTTCACACACATAGTAGCATGGCTGCACCCGCTTGTAAAACCAGTCCTTTTATTAAAAAAACCGACCAAAAAGGCTATGTATCAACAAATAAATAAGAATCTATCTAAAATTGGACTGGTTTTATGAGCCATAGCCATCTTTTTTTGGACCAAATTGACAGCGGTTGCTCTGCGTGTTTCAATGGCTATATCAACTAGATACAAAAATTGGAGTGAATAAAATGACACCAACGATCATCACCGACGTCAAATCCTTTGCGATCAAACCTGATCGCCATAACCTTGTTGTCGTTAAAGTAGAAACCAATAAAGGAATTTCCGGACTAGGCTGTAGTACGTTTCAATTTCGTCCTTTAGCAGTCAAAACAGTCGTTGACGAATATTTACGTCCCCTTCTGATGGGTAGAGACGCGAATGAAATCGAAGACATCTGGCAAGTCATGAATGTCAATTCCTATTGGCGCAACGGTCCAATCACAAACAATGCCATCTCTGGTGTTGATATGGCATTATGGGATATCAAGGGACAGTTAGCTGATATGCCTCTGTATCAACTGCTGGGGGGAAAAGCAAGAACCGCGATCCCTGCTTATACTCATGCGGTAGCAGATAATTTAGACGATCTCTATCACGAAATCGATCGTTTTTTGGCAGCCGGCTATCGCTATATTCGTTGCCAGCTCGGGTTCTATGGCGGGAATCCAAGCCAGTTGCAAACACCCGAAGAACCAATCTCCGGCTCTTACTTTGATCAGACAGATTATATGGAAACGACTTTGAAGATGTTCGCAGCGATCAAAGAAAAATATGGCAACCAATTTCAAATGCTGCATGATGTTCATGAACGCCTCCATCCGAATCAAGCCATTCAGTTTGCCAAAGCAGCAGAACCTTATCAGCTCTTTTTCTTGGAAGATATTCTGCCGCCTGACCAAAATCACTGGCTGACACAATTACGCAGTCAGTCAGCAACCCCCATTGCAACAGGTGAATTGTTCAATAATCCAATGGAATGGCAAGAACTAGTCAAAAATCGGCAGATCGATTTCATGCGGGCCCATGTATCACAGATTGGCGGCATTACGCCAGCATTGAAGCTAGCTCATTTTTGCGATGCGATGGGGGTTCGAATTGCCTGGCATACGCCTTCTGATATCAGTCCAGTCGGCTTGGCAGTCAATACGCATTTGAATATCCATCTGCACAATGCCGCGATCCAAGAAACGATCGAGTTGCCGGCAAATACCCAATCCGTGTTTGTTGGCAGTCCCCAACCCAAAGGCGGCTTCTTCTATCCAATGGAAAAAAGCGGGATCGGTATTACATTTGATGAAGAAGCTGCGGCTGATTTTCCGGTCGTTTACCGCCCCCATGAGTGGACACAAAGCAGAACGCCGGATGGTACACTAATCACACCTTAAATAATAATCCTAAAAAACTCAGCAGCCTGACTCAAATTGTTGAATCAGAGCTCTGAGTTTTTTTGATTTATCGTCTAGGAAATTTGTGGCTCTTCCTCTGCCGATCAATCGATGCGTGAACGATGGATTTCTCGATCGAAAGGTCGAATATAGGTGACTGCATAGTCGATGGCGACGATGTTGCTGAATTCATAGACCCGCCCATCTTCCAAAATTGCCCGATTCGTGATTTGCATCGCTGGGGTCCCCCGTTTGCACAGCAAGATTGCCGACTGGGCCATTGAAGTCGCAATCGGGGTATAACTGCTGATGTAGTGGGAAATCCGATATCCGCAACTCTCAACATAGCGCTGAATTGAATGTTCTACTACCTCTTGAGTGACATTAGGAAATAATCCTACCGGTAGCTTCGACGTTTCTAGCTGTTCAATCTTATAATTGACGATTCGCACCCGTTCAAAGGTCCAAACTTCTTCATTGTCTGCTAACTGAAAGATTTTTTGTTCATCTGGGGTAGCGGGTGCTTTACTCAAAGAAATCATTTTGGAGTGGATCCGATCGTAAGGAGTCCGTGTCAAGGAATTAAAGATCATGGGATTTTTGACCCACTTCTCATGGATAAAGATTCCCGATCCTTGGACCACACGAACGATGCCGATTTCTTCTAAATTTTTGATTGCTTGTTGAATCGTAAAGCGGGAAACGCCATAATTTCTGGCAAGTTCTCTTTGATTCGGTAATTTTCCTTCAATAAATTCTTCCTGATAAATTTTACTAAGCAAATCTTGAACGATAAATTCTCGTTTTTTCATAAAAACTCCCCTCACTTGCTCTCAGCTGTCGCCAGAACAGATAGCCCATCTTCTAGAGCGATTGAAAGATGCACCTCACAGCAGATAGAGCATCGTCGCTTGTCCAGTATCATTACGAACTATTGTACTCGAATGTACTCGAAAATCAATCTGCTGAATCATTGGCTCTAGAGTTAAAAAATTAGAATCTGTATCAAACCAGGCGTGTCGCCACAGAAATGAGTATTTCTATATCAGCTAGCTTGATGTAGTTCATGAATGGTCAACACCTTAATCAAACAAGGATCAATCAAAAAAGATGTCACGAACTGTTAAACAGATTCGTCACACCATCGTATGAATCGATTATTGCACTTATTCCGAGAAAAAAATTAGTCGGACGGATCAGATTCCCAGTAATCCCGGAGTTCTTCATTGATTGTTTCAACATTCACTGATTCTCTTTGTTCCTCTGGTTGCTCTTCGTTTGGCACATCACCAACCGCTTTTAGACAATCAGGCGTGACTGTTTCACCTGCTTCAGCAGCCGTCAGTATTTTCTCGATTTTTATTTTGTGGGTCCAGTCAGCACCCATGTCATAAATGTAGGTCAGTGTTTGGCAGGTTTGGAAATCATGGTCGATCACTAATGCATTTGTAGGTTCCGTGTTCGGCACATCGATTGAATTATTGCCGGCAAGAAAAAGGTAGAGCTGTGAATCCTGCCATTGAAAAGCAATTTGGATCATATTATGGAGTTGTTCATAACTAATGCCTGCAGGAATGAGCATCCTTCGCCAAATCGGCGGCTTGAAACCTTCCAAATCAATACGGATTTGATATGCAGCGATTCTTTCTTCGCTAGCTTCAGGAACTTTTTTTATTGGAAAAGGGACGATTTTTGGCGATCGTTGATTTTCATAGGGATGTTCGATCGGAACCAAATCATGATCTTCCGGTTCGACATCATGAAGCATCTCTAGCATTGCCGCTTTCTTCTCTGAAGACCAGAAATGCGGTTTTGACATGCGAGAGTAAAACACAGGCTGTTTTTCTGCAAGAACAAAGATAATCTCTTGGTATTGTTCTTTTGTAATGTGCTGTTCTTTATACATGCAATAATAAAAATCTTCAATAGCTAATTTAGCAAAGGGGAGGAAATTCAAATCATAAGGAATCTCTTGAGGCATCATTTCCGTATAGACCCATTCGACAAACTCTTTGTCTGTCAGCATTCTTTTATTCGTCTTTTGTTCTGCACAAAAAATCAAATAAAAAACCGGATCTAAGTAATGATCTAAATCATCATTACTGACAACACTCGGACCGCCGAACAACGCGACATGATCCATCATGTGATCGATTACTTTTGCTAATTTTTTCAATGTTTTTTCCAAAAAAATACCGCTCCTTTCTATCAGTTTAACTTTGACGAAAAGAGCAGTAATTGTCAATCTTTTTTTTAATGAGCAAGCATTTCCTGTGCAATTTCTAATCCAGACAGATCAGTCGGATAGAACGTTGGCCAATGATCCATTTCCGACAATAATGCTTCTTGACTTTCATTGCCAAAATAAAGGTGAAAATGATGGGAATCAGTTGGTGCAATCGAGTGATCGCTAAATTGAATATATTTGAAGGCTGCATCGTTATCTTTTGATTCAAACAAATAACGGACGCCGCGATTCCCTGCTTGGTAATTCAAGATCTTTTTGCCTACATATTGATAGGTTGCTTTCTTGGTTGTGCCATCTTCAAAGGTAAATGCCATCGTATCTCCTGTGATCGTAATTTCTGCAACATCTGTTTGGTAGCCAGTTGTATAATAGTCTTTGTATTCCTCGGCCGTCATGCTTTTATTCTGTTTTGCTTTGTAGTCAAAAACTTGATCCAGCGTGCCGTCTTTCAAATAAGGATAGACCGATTGCCACTGTCCCTTCCAGTCCGTGAGTGAGCGGTCTTGAACATCTGCGTCGTCGAAATACCCATTATAAACGGTTTTTTCTTTCTCTGCTTCTTTCACTTCTTTCTCATTGGCTTGTGAAGTAGTCAGCATCAATGCGTCTCGGTTTTGTTCCATGATGGAAATGTAATCTTCCCCACGATCCATTTGTTCCTGTGTCAATCCTTCCAGCGGATTCAAAACGGATAAATCGACACCAGCTTCTGTTGCCAGTGTTTTGGCAATACTGTCTTTGGCATTTTCTTCAAAGTAAATCGTCTTGATCCCGGTATCTTCTACAAAATGCTTCAACTCAGCAATACGTGCCGCTGAAGGCTCTTCATTGGGAGACAGTCCGGCAATCGGAACTTGTGTCAGTCCGTATTCCAAAGCGAGGTAGCCAAAAGCAGCATGCTGGGTGACAAAATGCGTTTGCTTGGCATTCTTAAATGCTGACTGATAAGAATCATCCAATGACTGCAATTTTTCTAAATAGGCCGCAGCATTCTTTTCAAAAGCAGCTTTCTTTTCTGGATAAGCCCTGCTTAGCTGATCACGAATGCTTGCTACTTGTTTGATTGCAAGGCTTGGTGCTAGCCAGACATGAGGATCTAATTCATGAGAGTGCCCTTCTTCATGATCGTGCTCGTGATCGTGGTCATGCTCTTCATCACCCGGCAGCAACACCATCCCCTCCGTAGCTTTCACAACGGTGACATCTCCTTCTTTCAATGTAGATTCAATGGCAGGAACCCACATTTCCATGTTCTCATTATTGTAAACAAAGACATCCGCTTCTTGGATTTTTGCCATATCTTTAGCCGATGGTTCATAGTCATGTGAGTCTGTCCCTGCCGGCATCAACAATTCGACATTGCCTTCATTTCCCACCACATTGCGAGTAAAATCATACATAGGATAAAAACTAGCGAGGACTTGAATCGTTGGATCACTTGATTGTTCTGTCTGTTCATTCGCTGATTCCTTTGTCACACTGCAAGCAGCCAACCCTAGAGCCAAAATCGAAATACCTGTTATTTTTAAAAATTTCCTCATCTCTTTACCAGCACCCCTTTTTGATTTAGCAAAACGATCATTTCTCCTAAAAAAAAACCAGAGAGCCTGTTACGATTTGCTTTACACAAATCGTAACATTTACGTTTTACTTTCGATTATTTACTTTACACAAGGGAAAACAATCTGTCAACATCTAAAAAGATGTTTTTTTATATGTCTATTCTTTCATATCTGCAGTGATTCATTTGTCTTTTTGCTCGCGCTGTCTGACTTGTTCTTTCAAATCGTCTGTGCTACACTCAGAAAGTAATTGAATCGAATTATCCACTAGGGGCGCTTTATGCTGAGATAGACAGTTTGTCTGGTCCCTTTGAACCTGATTTGGTTAATACCAACGTAGGGAAGTGGTTGCGCAGCTTATTTCGCGTTCCCATTTTTCTGTCTACCCGTGGATAGAAAAGGAGGAACGCTTTTTTTGTAGACAGAAAATCATTCGAAAGGAAGAATACTATGGAAAATTGTTCAATGAATCAAATCGATATCACGGGATGCCGCATCAGTCTTTATCCAATGAAAGATGATTTTGCCTCCCACATTCTTCGAAGCATCAAAGAGACCGATACCACAGTCGTTTGGCAGCAGACAGATCTTTTCAGTACACTCTACCGTGGTGAAGCTGCCAGTGTGATTGATGCGGCAGCAGCTCTTTTTGTCAATGCCTATGACCCAAAAACACATTTGGTCGGTGAGTTCACTTTTTCGAAAGGCTGTCCAGGAGATCTGGCTGGTGATGCCTTTCTCAGCGGCAAGCATGAACGGCCAAATCATCAGCAAATTACTGCAAAAGGTACGTTCATCGTTCAGTGCAAATATTCTTTTTATGTCTTTGGACGTGAAGATTATATGGAAGAAATTGCGCATATCGTCTCGTTGGCGGATGCCATGGGCTTACAACCGCAATCGGCCCATTACGTGACGCTACTATCTGGCACAGCCGCTCAATTATTCGCCTATTTTGAACAAGCACTGGCCTATGCACACGAAAAGCTGCCTCATTATGTTCTTGAAGGAACCGTTTCAGTCAATAGTCCCTCGTTGAAGGAGGCCTCTTTGCATGAGTAAGTGGCAATTAAAGGATGTGATCATGGTAGGCATCGTTTCTCTCGTATTCGGTGTCGTTTATTTAGGGGCCGTTCACTTGGGGGTTTTACTCAGCACCTTGTTAACTCCATTTGGCCTCGCCATTCTAGCGAATGAATTTCTCTTTGGGATTTGGTTTATGGCATCTGCATTTGCCGGTTACGTACTAAGAAAACCAGGTGCAGCCACGATTACTGAAATGATCGCCGCTTTGTTGGAGGTTTTCATGGGTAACTTTTATGGTCCAATTATCTTTGTCAGCGGCTTTCTTCAAGGAATCGGCACAGAGGCTGGCTTTGCCGCTTTTCGCTATCGAAAATTCGGCTGGTCTTCTTTGATCCTGGGAGCTTTGGGAGCGACTGTCACCAGTTTTATTTGGGGCATGATCCGTTCCAGCTTTCTTGATTTAAAGTGGCAATTACTGCTGACTATTTTCGTGATCCGTCTGCTTTCCGCGCTCCTTTTTTCAGCTGTCCTTGTTAAAGTGGTTTGTGATCACTTAGCAAAAATGGGGGTTTTGAATAGCTATCCGATTGCTCAACATACTCGCTTCAAACAAAGCCGTGTGAAAGAATGAGTTTAGCACTAGACTCCTGTGTCTTTACGATTGATGAGCAAAAGCTTACCGCTACCTTTGAATTAGCTCCTGGGGAAATCAAAGGGATCTATGGTCCTTCTGGTTCAGGAAAAAGTACGTTTTTTCGCTTATTAGCCGGTTTGTCGGATCAAGGGTTCGAATCTGGACACTATGTGATCGATGAGAAAGATTTTACTGATTTATCCCCTGTACAACGGATTGCGTCCGTTAGTTTGATGTTTCAAAATCCCGATACGCAGTTTTGTATGCGAACTCCCCGAGAAGAGCTGTTATTTTGTTTGGAAAACAGAGCCATTCCATTAAACGAAATGACTCGTCGTATTGAGACGGCACTCGATTTTTGCGAGATTCGTCATTTAGAAGATCGAGTGCTGACAACCCTCTCAGGTGGGGAGAAACAACTAGTAGCGTTAGCATGCTGTCTTGTTTTAGAAAGCCGCTATCTTCTATTAGATGAACCTTTCGCTAATCTCGATTCGCTGACCGCCCAATCATTGATTGAAAAATTAACAGAAATTCAACAAAAAAAGAAAATCGGAATTCTTTTAATCGACCATCAAGTAGCACCGGTCGCTGACTGGGTGCAGGAATGGCTCCTATTAACAGATGCTTTTCAGTCGGTTCCTTCTCAGTTGCTTTTAGAGCAAGAAGAGCAGCTAAGACAAACTATGATTAAACCGTCCCCCATTCCTATTGAGCCGCAGCCCCTCTTGCGGTTTGAAAATTTTCGTTTGCCAATTGGCAGACATTCTCTGCTGATCAAAGACGAAGTCTTTTCGACCGGAGAACGAATAGGCATCACAGGAAAAAGCGGGATAGGAAAATCAACCTTTTTTAAAGCTCTGTTGCAGCAAGTTCCCTATGATGGAACGATCTATTACCAAGAGCAATGCTTGACCTCTCGCAGTCATCCTTTCGATCGGATGAGCTGGGTCATGCAAAACCCGCAGGATCAGTTTCTAGCTTCCTCCGTGGCACAAGAATTAGCCAATGGTCAAGAAAGAGAGGATCTCTCTGAAAAGCTGAACCAATTGGGACTATGGGAGAAACAGGAAGATTCTCCTTTCCTATTAAGCCAAGGACAACAACGGCGATTAGCTGTTGCCTGTTTGATCGATCGTGAGATCCCGATTTTGCTTGTTGATGAGCCAACCTATGGACAAGATTTGCGGCAGTCTTGGCAATTGATGTCGTTATTGGCAGACAAAGCGGCCAGCGGTACACTGGTCTTCATCATTAGCCATGATTTGCGTCTTCTGTCAGATTTTTGTGACCGAACATTCGATTTCAATTATTTTGTAAAGGAGTCTTCCAATGAAGTACCGAAACCCAACAGTCAAGCTGCTGACTTTATCCGCGCTGGCTTTGCTCGTCTCTTTTCAAGATAATTTATTGCTAAATAGCAGTTTGACTTTATTTTTCTTGTTGCTGCTCTTGGTTTATCTGCCTCTGAAAAAATTGCTCAAGTTACTTTTTCTCTTGTCTTTAAGTGCAGTCGGGATCTTTTTTACCGGGCTATTATTTTTCCAACAAGGTCAAAACGGCAGCACGACAGCGGCATATGCCTATGGCATTCGTCTCGCCAGTCGCGTTTATTGTTTTGGGACATTAGGAAGTGTCTTTGCCGCTACGACCTCACTAACAGAGCTGATCTATTCTTTGCAACAGCAACTTCGCTTGCCTCCTGTTTTTGCTTATGGCTTAATGGCAGCCTTTCATATGGCACCTATGATTCCTAAAGAGTACCGCAACATCCAGTTTAGTCTGAAATCTCGAGGAATCACTTATTCCAAACTATCCTTAAAACCACTGATTCCACTGATGGTCAAATCGATCCGCTGGTCAGAACTTCTAGCTGCAGCCATGGAATCTCGCGGATTTGTCGGTGATGCACCTCGAACCTATGCAGTGAATTATTCAGTCACCCTTAAGGATTGGTTGTTTGGACTTGGACTTCTTGGCGCTGGATTGATCCTTACTTTGCTTCCAGTATGAAGCTAAAAAAAGGGATAGAATAAACAACAAATCTGATTCTAAACAAAAAGATACCGCAAACAGGACAGCACTTGCTGAACTTGTTTGCGGTATTTGTTATTGATTAGTGGAACTTACATTACCATTCGTTTCCCTTGTTTGATCTGAGAAATCATCACCAAAAAAGTGGTTGCTGTAATATAAATGGTGAAAACCAAATAAAGCTTTTTTACAATAGAAACAGTTTCGCTCGTGACTAAATGACCGATTCGAGGCAAATGGAACAAAGGTTGGCCAAGTAATTGACTTTTTCTGATTTTGGTCGTTTCCATGTGGTCTTGATTGTCTCCGATCGTATACATCACTTGCTCATTTTGATCAATTGCAGCAATTCGCCGCGTGTATATTTGTTCCCCTTGATTCACAAAATAAGTGATTGCATCGCCGACAATCAAATTTTCTGCATCCACACTTTTAACAAATAATAAACTTCCAGAGGAATATGTTGGTTCCATTGCATCACTCTTCACAATAGCGATGCGTAACCCTAACATTTTTGGAATAACAATCATGAGTAAAGAAAGAAGCATAATAATTAATGTTGTAAAAGAAAGAAGGATACTTGTTTTAGAAATTTTTTTCATCACAGTTCTCCTTTATTTTTGA
The DNA here is from genome assembly GCF_051909435.1 of Enterococcus sp. 125944. Taxonomy (NCBI): domain Bacteria; kingdom Bacillati; phylum Bacillota; class Bacilli; order Lactobacillales; family Enterococcaceae; genus Enterococcus; species Enterococcus sp. 125944. The sequence goes on from NZ_JBQASY010000001.1 coordinate 157,059, forward strand.
TATTTTTGTATATTACGTTTATATTATAACGATTAATGATTTTTTTCAAATAATATGAGTCCGCTTTTTTAAATGATTTTTTTATTAGTTATTTTATTATTTCTGGTATAACACCCATTATCATTTGACTTAATCAATTGTTTTGTTTTATTCTAGACGTGAATAAAAAACAGGAGAATTCATATATGTTTAAAAAAATAACAAACTAAACTTGAAGAATGCAATTCCCTTCTTAACGATTTCTGCTTTTTCTCTGGGAATTATCTTGTTCTATATTTCTGCTCTGATTAATCCAGTGATCAGTCTTCCTTCTATTGAAAAACAGGAAGATTGGATGTATTATTCTGCAGCAGAACCAGAAACAACTTTCGACAGTAACTATGTGAATTTTTTGCCTAATATTCCTACCAATGAAAATTTGGTAATGGAACGTAAAATCACCAATGAGCACTACTACCCGACATTGCTGTTGGTGGGCGATCATCAGAAAATGACGGTTTATTTAAATGATAAACTTTTATATACCAATAAAAAAGAAGTAGCAGATGGTCTTGTGAATCCTGGGAAAACCCTCTCTTTTGTCACCTTGCCAGAAAATTACCAAGGCCAAACACTACGTATCTATGTATCTAGTCCTTTCAAAAATTATTCAGGATATCCCGCTGAGGTCTTTCTTGGTTCTTCAAACGCTTTAGTCAGTTATGTCTTTCGTCATTCGATTCCCAATATTTTCATGCTTCTTCTGACAGGTTTTATCAGCTTGCTTAATTTGATTTATGTAGGGATTAAATTAGTTAAGAAACGAAAATTACTCGTTTCGAAATTATTATTCAGTGCTTTTGCACTGTCAGCTGGACTAGAAGCCGGTTTTGGCGATATTCTTGGAGGGTTGCTCTTTAACCCCACCATAAATTCAGTGATGTTGAATGTCTTATCGATCATTACCCCAATGTTCTTGATCGGCTTTTATTTATCGAAAATGGAAGTTCTTCAACAGAAGTACAAGATTTGGGTGATCTTCCATGGCATTTGTGGTGCAGCAGCCATTTTATCTGTCTTTTCCCATCAACTCCACTTGCCGGAGATTATGGATTATATCCATTTACTGAATATTTTTAGCACTTTTGTGACATCCTTTGCTGCCATCTATGAAGCGGTTAAAAAGAATCAATTTTTTGTTCTTTGTTCTCCCTGGATCGTTTTATCCGCGATTGGTCACTGCTTTATCTACATTCAAGATGTCCTAAACAGCGATCAATCAAAAATCAATTGGAATACGATTTTCTTCGTACTCTTGATTATTGTCTGCTGGTGCTATGATTTGCTGCGTTTGTTTTTCTATAATGAGGGGAAAACAAAAAAACAGGATATCGCAGGACTCAAGATTCGCTTGTATGAAGAACAACAACCGATAATTCAACAACAAATCAATCAATGGCAACAAGCTTTTCTCGGTTTTCGCAAACAGTTGAATACTGCAAAAGTCATGCTGGAAGACAACAGTTTGCTGGGAGCTTTTGATCAAATCAACCTAATCGAGCAGACGCTAGAAGAATCCTGTCCAATCAAAAGTGAAGATCATTCTCTAACAACCCTGCTATTGACAAGTTATCAGCAATTGACTCAGCAAAAAAGCATTGAATTCTCTTATGATGTGGATATTCCCGCAATCAAAGAACTAGCTGAAGAAGATTTTCTACAATTATTTGCTCATTTAATGGACTATGCAATTCGGGAAACGTATCTACTCAAAGATCGCGCCCTGCGGAAGATTCATCTAAGTGCTATCAAACAGCAGAATCAGTTGTTCGTCAGCTGTCAGTTTCCAACTTTGGCTACTTCGGAAAAAGAAGCCATACCGAATATTGAAACCTTTGAAGAAGAAAACTATTTTGATCTTCAGATTATTGAAAAACTGACCCAGCAAAATTTTGGGTCTTGCTCGGTCTTACATGAGGAACAAGCCACTCGTTTTTCTCTGACATTTTCTTCAGATGGGTTGCCAGATTTCCTAGAGCTAGTCAGTAATGAATAACAAAATGACAAAAAAAGCTTGCTTTTTTCCGAGTTTCGATTTAGCATGAATGTAAGATTTGGATCAGTATTCTTATGATGGTTAAAGAGAGTTGGAGCAAGCTGGAAATCCAATACCCGCTAATAAGAAGAACCTGCCAATGGTAGTGACCGCAAAACGGTCGGTGTGAAGACCTTATCCTTCATGAGTTGGACTAGCAATAGTCAACAAAGGTGGTACCGCGAAATCCAAGCATTTCGTCCTTTTTATAGGACGGAATGCTTTTTTATTTTTTAAGGAGGAAAAACAATGACACAAAAAAATGATTTTACAGAATGGTACATTCAGACCATTCAAAAAGCCGAATTGATGGCTTATTCGCCAGTTAAAGGATCAATCATCTTCCGTCCTGATGGCTTTGAGCTATGGGAACATATTCAAGAAGAATTTAATCGCTTTTTAAAAGCAGAAGGCATTCGCAATGCGTATTTCCCAATGCTGATCCCCCAAAGTTTTTTCATGAAAGAAGCGGATCACATTGAAGGATTTGCTCCTGAATTGCCTTGGGTGACAGAAGTCGGTAATGAAAAATTAGAAGAACCATTAGCATTGCGTCCTACTTCTGAAACTATGATCGGTTCAGCCTTTTCTGATTGGATCAATTCTTACCGTGATCTACCATATGAAATCAATCAATGGGCCAATGTTTTTCGTTGGGAAAAGAAAACACTGCCTTTTCTCCGCACTTCTGAATTCTTATGGCAAGAAGGACATACCGCCCATGAAGATGAATCAGATGCAAGAAAGCGGACGTTAGGAATTTTGGATGAATATGCACGTCTTTGCGAAGAATTTTTAGCCATTCCAGTGTACAAAGGACAAAAAACACCTTCTGAACGTTTTGCTGGCGCGGTGGATACCTACTCCATCGAAGCCATGATGAAAGATGGAAAAGCTGTCCAAGCCGGTACGAGCCATTATATGGGGACGAAATTTGCGGAAGCTTTCGATATTACTTATTTATCGAAAGAAAACAAACATACCTATGCACATACAACTTCTTGGGGTGTTTCTACACGTTTGTTAGGCGCATTGATCATGACTCACGGTGATGAAAATGGATTGGTTTTCCCACCAACGATCGCCCCTACGCAAATCGTCTTGATGCCAGTCGGACCTTGGAAGAAAAATCCTGCCATTTTAGAAAAATTGGAAGAGTTGTTTGCATCTTTCAAAGCCAAAGGTATTCGTGTTCGCTTAGATGATTCTGACAATTCGCCAGGTTACAAATTTAATGAGTGGGAATTAAAGGGCGCTTGCTTACGAATCGAATGTGGTCCAAGAGATTTAGAAAATGGGCATGTAATGGTCAAAGTCCGTGATCTTGCCGAAAAACAAACCGTAGCATTTGATGACCTTGCTGATTTCGTGGATCAGCAATTGGCTGCGATGACACCACGTTTGATTGAAGCAGCTCGTAACAGAAACAAAGAGAACGAGTATTACGATATCGAAACACTGGAAGAGTTAAAAGCACATATCGAAACCTGCAAAAAAGAAGATAAAGTCACTGGTTTTGTCTTAATTGGTTGGGACGGGACAGAAGAAACTGAAGCCAAGATCAAAGAAGAAACTGGCTTTACTACCAGAAATATCCCATTTGAAGCTCCTATGGAAAAAACAGTTGACATCGTCAGCGGGAAACCTGCTAAACACACCGTTTGGATTGCCCGAGCTTACTAAGCAAAGAGCAAAAAGAAAAAAGCGCAACCCGTAAAAAAGGCATGTTCACTAAGAGAAAAAGCAGCCACAGATTCTACGATCTGTGGCTGCTTTTTCTTAGTGCATTTCAGTTATTCTATAGATTTTCGTTATATCCACATCTTTTTTTGATTTGCTGGAAAATCAATAAACTAATTCCAACAAATCCTCAGGGGTAATATTGCCAAAATATTTTTTGACATCAATTTGATCAATCACATCTTTCAATGCAGATTTATCATAGCGGGTGCCGATAAAAGCTTGTTCAACGTCAGCAATATCTCCTAATCCAAAGAAATCTCCATAAATCTTTGCTTCTGTAATCTTGCCTTCTTGAACGTTAACGCGAACTTCGATCGATCCAATTGGAAATCGTTTGCGGCGTTCAATATCAAACGCAGGAGATTTCCCGTAATTCCAATCCCAGTTTCGATAATACTTGTCGGAAATTTCATTGATTTTGACCCAATCTTCCTCAGTCAATGTATAGGTCTTGACTTGGTCGACTGAATCCACACCAAAAATCTTCAAAAGAATCTCTTCACGAAACGCTTCGGTCGTCATATCTTGTTTGTCTTTTGGTAAGAAAGGTTTGATATTCGTCACGCGAGAACGAATCGATTTAATCCCTTTTGATTCGATTTTATCTTTGCGCACTTTCAACGCATTGACCACTTCATTAATGTCACTGTCAAACATGATGGTCCCATGAGCAAACATTCGACCATTGGTGGCGTACATTGCATTCCCAGAGAACTTCATATCATCAATGACTAGGTCGTTGCGGCCTTTTAATTGTGCCCCTTCGACACCCATTTCATGAAGCGCCTGAACAATTGGTTTCGTCAATTTTTCGAAATCACGGAATGAATTACCGTCATCCGGCATGATAAAGCTAAAATTCAAGTTTCCAAAATCATGATAGACAGCCCCACCGCCACTAAAACGGCGAACCACATGGATTCCATGAGCATCGACATAGTCTTTATTGATTTCTTCGATCGTATTTTGATTTCGTCCAATAATAATCGACGGCTCATTGATATAAAACAGCAGGATCGGTTCATCCACCTTCATTTCCTGCAGCAAAAAGATCTCAATGGCTAGGTTGATTCTTGGGTCGTTGTTTTCATTTGGTACAAAAAGCATCTGCTACTCCTCCTCGGGTTTAAATCTCAAAGATTTTTTGAACTGCTGCCAATTCAACCGGTATCCCGTTGGCCGCCGCTGCTGCCTCTTCTTTCAGTTGCTCCAGATCACCATGCTGTGGCAGATGAGTCAAAACCAGTTTTTTGACCTTCGCTGCGGCAGCAATTTCTCCAGACTCTTGAGAAGTAAAATGAGCTTTGTGGCGTTCATTCCCTGCAAAGAGGTAGGTATCTGCTAAAAATAAGTCGGCATCTTTGGCAAAATCGACAAAACTTTCTAAGTAGCCGGAATCGCCTGTGAATACAAATATTTTACCTGTACTATTCTCCACAAAGCGCATGGCATAACAAGTTACAGGATGAATCGTCTTCATAAATGTAACAGAAAACGGTCCCAATTCCAACTGTTTTGTTTGTAAATAATCATGCCCTTCTGTAACTCCCGCCATGGTCAACTCATTGAAATGAATACTGTCTTCTCCATGCCCATAAATGGGCAATACGTTCCGCTCTGCTTGCTTAGGAAATAGCTGCCAATAATACTGTAAGACACCCAGATCTGCGATATGATCGTGATGGTAATGACTCAAAATCACAGCATCCAATGCTAACGGATCCAAGATTTTTTCCAATTGAATCAGTGTCGTGCTGCCAGCATCCAGCAACAAATGATATCCCTCAGACTCTAATAAATAGCCAGTAGTTCCCTCACCCTTATAGGGATATGCGCCTAAACATCCTAAAACTGTTAGTTTCATACTTCCGCCTCCTTATCCCTATGCTATCACAAAAGCATTGGATTACTCAAAAATAAACAGCAAAAACGGCTGCGACAGCTGGAGCTCATTAGCAAAAGAAATCGATGATTTTCTCTCTCATTGCTGCATTGAGTCACCCAACGTCACAACCGTGGATCATATCTTTACAAGAGGTGTTCTTTAGCTAAGAACTCGATCATTTTCTTTTTCGATCAACGCTTGATAAAAGGCGGCATTCGCAGTGTTTGCGTAGGCCAGCGCCCAAAATAGACCGATAACAAAAGCAAACAAACCTAAAACCATCCATCCTAATAAAGAAATCTGCAGCAAAATATACTGACCGATATGATTCTTCATTAAATGCCAAGCTCCTTTTATCGCTTGTAGCGTCGTCATTTCTGGATGGTCGTATCGTACATAGATCGCAAACTGAAATAATCCGCTTATGATCTGGGAGACAAATAAGAAAAGGACCACAGAAATAAGAAAACTGATGATGAAGGAAATCGACGAACGGAAGAGACTCCAGTCAACAGTGATCCGACTGTTGACATTCAAGACTAAATCAAGGTACTGATTCATTCCGCCAACAACTAAATGGGGTAAAAACGTCACAAAACTAATCAGATAATTTACGAGAGCATTCACCAAATTCAGCAATAGAAAAGGTACGTAATAACGCTTGTCATAAACAAGAAAAATATCCGACACATGGATCTCCCGCTGACGAATCAAGAACAGTGCCATGATATTTAAACTTATCGTCAATGCGAAAAAAACAAAGTATTCCAAAATATAATCAATGATTGTTTCTCGTGTCTGTTGAAAGGTATGGTTTGTCAATGACAGCACCAAACTGCTAACCATGCTTTGAATGGCTATCGTAGCAATAAAGGCTAAAATATACCGCCCCCACATGCCCTTTAATGCACGTGATGCCATGGAGCGGATCTCACTATTTTTTCTCATCCTCTACTCCTTCTAATAGCTTCGTAATTCTTTCACGGTTTTGTCATCTAAGCGACGAACAACTTCTGTTACTAATTTTACTGTATTTAAGTAGTCATCTTCATGAATGACAGAAGTATGGGAATGCAAGTAGCGCACTGGAACTGTAATCGCGATCGATGGTACACCATCACGGGTCAGATGCATTTGACCGGCATCTGTTCCCCCACCGGTGATCACCGTATATTGGAAAGGAATCTCTAATTCTTCCGCAACATTGATCACAAAATTCAAGAGTTTCTTATGAGGGATCATCGATGCATCAAAAATCAAAACTTGCGGCCCCTTGCCCAAGACAGAATCTGCTTCTTTTGGAGTCATTCCTGGCGTATCACCAGCTGTCCCCGTATCAAGAGCAATCGCGATGTCTGGATTCACTAGGTGCGTACTTGTTCGTGCGCCACGCAATCCTACTTCTTCCATGACATCACTGCCAGCAAACAAGCAATTTGGATGCCCTTCAGCAGCCAACGTTTCCAACACACGCAAAGAAACTGCTGTTCCAATACGATTATCCCACGCTTTAGCTAGCAAAAACTTACTGTCATTCATCCGTTTGTATTGGATATATGGCGTAATCATATCTCCAGGACGTACGCCCCAATCTTTTGCTTCTTCCTCACTAGAAGCACCGATATCAATGAACATGTCTTTGATATCATAAGGCTTGTTGCGAACTTCCGGCGTCAACACATGAGGTGGTTTAGAACCGATTACACCATGAACCAATTTGCCAGCTTGCGTTTTGATTTCTACTTCTTGTGCCAGCATCACTTGGCCCCACCAGCCGCCTAATGTTTGAAACTCGATGAAACCTTTATCGGTGATCTTTGTCACCATAAAGCCAACTTCATCCATATGTCCGGAAATAAAAACTTTAGGTCCGCCGCCATCCCCTACATGTTTGGCAATCACGCTTCCTAACCCATCGTAAAAAATATCTTCGGCAAAGTCTTTCGCATATGCTTTGAAGACTTCCCGTACTTCTTCTTCATTCCCCGGAACACCACGGGCAGTTGTCAGATCAATCAGTAATTGCTCTTCTTTTTTATCCATCCTATCTACTCCTCTACTCATTTATCCCTTAAATTATACCATTCCTCGTGTCTTGTACCAGCTCAAAATTGAAAAAAATCTGACAGCTTACTCTTCAATGATCCGTAAGCATAACTTAACTGTAATCAAATAAGCAATAAAGAATACGACGGCTGCAACACCTGCAAACAGATGTGCCACCCAATACCCTGGACTCACGATGATTTGCGTCAGCGTGTTGATTGCGAATGCGGCATGTAAAATCGCGAGTAATGTACCTGGCATGAAAACCCAAAAATTCTGCCAGTAGACGATCGAACGAATTTCTTTTTTGCTATAACCGAGTGTACGCAATAAACGATAATTTCTTTTTTCCCGCTCCGTATTAGAAAATTGCCGTACAATCAAACTGCTAGACGTAGTGATCAAAACGATCACCCCGACGAATAAAGAAACGAACAAAATAATACCGCCTTGCCGTCTAATGGCCCGCATATTCGGATAGCGATTGGCGAAGTTCAAGCGATAACCAGTAATAAACTCCTTCGATGATTGTTGCTTCTCTGAGATCTCCGTTTGCAGCTGATACTTGACTTGGCCTTTGTCCTGTGTTCGCTTGTAATAAAACGGATAGGTCCATTCGACTGAAAGTCGATCATCTAACGTCCGAGTTAATTGCTCTTGATTCTCCGTTTGAACATTGAAATAAGTCAATCGATAGTCAAATCCCGACATGTCCTGAAAATCCTTGTCATTGACGACTAATACATTGGGTAAGGTGTAACGCAACGCAATATCACCAAAATAATCTTGATACGTGTTGTCTAAGAGGAGTTTTTTACCATTTTCCAGCGCAATATTTTTTTGGTAAGTTCTCAAGTTGTATGCAATATCATAATCATCATCAAACAAAACAGCAGTATTTTCTCCTAAAGAAACCGCAGGTGCATCCGGCACCAATCGACGAAATGCTCGGTAATCGGATAAAGAAAGCGCATTGACCAATACGGTTTCTTGTCCTGTATTTATCGGATTGGCCAAGTATTTCGCGTTGATGTTTAACGGCACGATACGAAAAGTGAGCGTCTGCTCCGCGACGACCTGACTCTGATTTTCCAGAATCACTTGCTTTAACTCTTCCGCATTTTCTGCTGCGACTTGAAAATCGACGGGATAATCACGATTGGTCGCCTGATAATTCAAGGAAATCACCCCCATCGTGCCACCAATCAAAGAAATCGCGATCGCAGTAATGATCGTCAGTAATGAAAAACTTTTCCATGTCCGCTGCAAATAAGCCCGGATATTGTTGAATGCAATCAAGCGTGTGCCTTTGCTGATTTTTTTGCGGGGGAGCGTTAAGACATGCAACAACATTGGCAATGTGCAGTCAAAGAACAAATACGTCGCTGTGATACAGCAAAATAAAATCAGCAATGGAATCCATAAAACAGCAGTATAATCTTCTGTATAATTAATATAGCGCTCCAGTGTCGTTCGTAGCGTCAGAGCTAAGTAATAGCCGATCCCTAACAGAAGCAAACCGATGATCCCCATTGCCATCCGAAATGGGCGACACTTCATTTTGCTCACTGGCAGTGTATAGTTGTTCTTCATTAGATCGATCAAAGGATTCTGCCAGACAAACAAAACCACTTGACCACTCAAAACTACCATGGCAAGCAAAAATACCCACACGGTAGTCAAAATCGAACGAGGCGAATTAAAAAAATGACTAGTGATGGATAGTCCCATCACTCGAATCAAGATCATTGAGAAAAATTTCGAAAATATAATCCCCATGAAAATGCCCACAACAAGGGAAAAAAGATTTAGGAGGAACGTTTCTCTCAGCAGCAGCCAGCTTAACCTTGCTCTGCGCAAACCCAGGAGCTGATAAACACTGATCTCTTTTTGCCGTTGATTCAAGAAGAAATGATTGGCACTTAGCATAAAAAAAAGCACCACAACAGCAACGATCGTACTACCAAAACCTAATACGCCATCGATGCGAATGTCTTGCTGCACTCGTTGAGTCAGCAAACGGTCATTCATCATAGCACTAAATGAATAAAAAATCATGACTGCCGTCATCATGCACACAAAGTAAACGACATAATTGCGAAACTGCTGCAAAAAACTGCGCCAGCCAATTTTATAGAGCATGGCGATCCCCGCCTCCAATCGTCGCTTGCATATCGATGATTTTTTCGAAAAATTCTTTGCGGGACCCTTTTTTGACTACCTCTGCAAAAAAGACACCATCTCTAATAAACAAAATCCGATTGCAATAACTTGCAGTGAAAGGATCGTGAGTCACCATGAGAATCGTCATATCTTCTTGCAGATTGATTTCAGCTAAATAACGCAACAGCTCTGTCGCCGCTTTTGAGTCTAAGGATCCCGTGGGTTCATCTGCAAACAACACGGAAGGACGGCTGATGATTGCTCTGGCGGCGGCCACCCGTTGCTTTTGACCGACCGATAGTTCTTCTGGGTAGCGGTCTAACAAATGAGCGATTCCCAATAAGTTCGCCAGATGTGCCAATCGCCGGTCAACTTCATTGACCGAAAGACGGTCGATCGCCAGTGGCAAGATAATGTTGTCTTTGGCAGTCAACGTGTCTAGTAAATTAAAATCTTGAAAAATAAAGCCGATTTCTTTTCGGCGAAAATCGCTTAGCTCATTTTCTGACAAGCGGGTGATTTCTTGTCCTCCGATTGCAACAGAACCTAGACTCGGACGTAAGATGGAGGAAAGGATATTCATCAGTGTCGTCTTTCCAGCACCACTTGGTCCCATGATCCCCACAAATTCCCCTTGATCAACGGAAAAAGAAAGATTGTCTAGGACTTTGGTTTGATTGAAGCGGGTTCCATAGGTTTTTGTCAGGTGCTTCACATCGATCATTTTTTTCATGCAAATTCTCCTTGATCTATTTCTACTTTTCTTCATATTTTCTTTATGGTAGCATATTTTCTTCTCTATCGCCCCTGCTTCGTTTTTACACATAAAAATTTTTTACAATTTTTATTCATTTTGTGAAACGTGAAACATGCAAGTCCTTGTTATCATCAAGTTTTTATTGAAAACCGCTTTTGAATATACACTACATATTGTGCATACTGAATTATTTAGCGAATAAAAGCCACTATATATAGTTGCCGAAAACCATATTTTGTTTTATGATATTGGAGAAGATAAGGAGTGATAGTAATGATGGACTTAAAGAGAAATACTGAACAAAGCGGGGGTAGCCATCCTCAATTAACCCAATTGAAGATCGTGAAACGTGATGGTCGCTTAGTAGATTTCGATGACCAAAAAATTTACGATGCATTAGTAAAAGCCCAAAGAAAAGTTAAAGGAGAACTATCTCCCCTCGATCATGAACGGATTTTAGAAATCGTAGAAGGAATCGATCATGAGATCGCCGAACGGTTTACCAAAAACGTTAAAATTTATGAAATCCAAAATATCGTTGAGCATATTTTATTAGCAAAAAATGAATATGCATTGGCCGAAGAGTATATCAACTATCGGACACGTCGCGATTTTGAACGCAGCAAAGCGACGGATATCAACTTTACGATCAATAAATTAATGAATAAAGATCAAACAGTGGTCAACGAAAATGCCAATAAAGACAGCAATGTCTTCAATACTCAAAGAGACTTGACTGCAGGGATCGTAGGGAAATCCATCGGCTTGAAAATGCTGCCCCCTCATGTGGCGAACGCCCATCAAAAAGGTGATATCCATTATCATGATTTAGATTATCATCCTTATACTCCGATGACTAACTGCTGTCTAATCGATTTCAAAGGCATGCTGAACAATGGTTTCAAAATCGGAAACGCAGAAGTCGAATCACCAAAATCGATTCAAACGGCGACAGCTCAGATCTCTCAAATCATTGCCAATGTGGCATCTAGTCAATATGGCGGTTGTTCTGCAGACCGGACGGATGAATTACTTGCACCTTTTGCTGAATTGAACTATCAAAAACACTTGCAAGATGCGCGTGAATGGATCGACGGCGAGGATCGCCAAGAAGCTTACGCGAAGAACAAGACAAGAAAAGACATTTACGATGCGATGCAAAGCTTGGAATATGAGATCAATACTTTGTTTACTTCAAATGGACAGACACCTTTCACTTCCTTAGGCTTTGGTCTGGGAACAAACTGGTTTGAGCGAGAAATCCAACGTGCAATCTTACAGATCCGGATCAACGGACTTGGCAGCGAAAAACGGACAGCAATCTTTCCGAAGTTGATTTTCAGTATCAAACGCGGCGTAAATCTGGAACCCACAGATCCAAACTACGACATCAAAGAATTGGCTCTGGAATGCGCAACGAAACGGATGTATCCAGATGTCTTGAATTATGACAAGTTGATTGAATTGACGGGTAGTTTCAAAGTACCGATGGGCTGCCGTTCTTTCTTGCAAGGCTGGAAAGATGAACATGGCGAAGAAGTCAATGTAGGACGGATGAACCTTGGGGTCGTAACATTGAATATTCCCCGCATTGCCCTAGAAGCTAACGGAGATCGCGACAAATTCTGGTCTCTTCTGGAGCAGCGTCTGCAAATCGTCAAAGATGCGCTTGTTTACCGAGTAGAACGTTGCAAAGAAGCGAGTCCGGCAAATGCACCAATCCTATATATGTATGGCGCATTCGGCAAACGCCTCGATCGCAAAGACAGTGTCAACGAGTTGTTCAAAAATAAACGTGCTACTGTTTCCTTAGGGTATATTGGATTGTATGAAGCAGCTGCTGCTTTCTTTGGTGGTGAGTGGGAAAATGATCCTGAAGCAAAAGAATTCACGTTAGCCATCGTGAAAGAGTTAAAAGCCCATGCAGATGCTTGGGGCGATGAATACGGCTATCATTTTAGCGTCTATTCCACACCAAGCGAAAGCTTGACCGATCGCTTCTGTCGTTTAGATACAGAAAAATTCGGCATCGTTGAAGACATCACAGATAAAGAATATTACACAAATAGCTTCCACTATGATGTCCGCAAAAATCCAACGCCATTTGAAAAGTTGGATTTTGAAAAAGACTATCCAAAGTATTGTTCGGGCGGCTTTATTCATTATTGTGAATACCCAGTTCTGCAACAAAATCCCAAAGCTCTTGAAGCAGTTTGGAATTATGCGTATGATCGTGTCGCTTATCTAGGAACCAACACTCCGATCGATCATTGTTATGAATGCGGATATGAAGGTGATTTCAATCCAACTGAACGCGGCTTCGAATGTCCACAATGTGGCAATCACGATCCAAAGAGTTGTGACGTCGTCAAACGAACATGCGGTTACCTAGGAAATCCTCAAGCTCGACCAATGGTTCACGGTCGTCACAAAGAAATTTCCGCTCGTGTCAAACATATGAAACATAATGACTGAAACAAGTGTCCCCTACGCGACTAAAGCGTAAGCAAATTCTGCTTCTTTCTAACTGACAACTGTTGGTCAGGAGTCCGCAGAAAACGAGTGCTGGAATTGCTCGCGCATTTGTGCTTTCTAATGGTTTTTGCTACAGTCGCGAAGGACATTTTTATCGAATAATCGAATAGTTAGAAAGAAGTTTTGCAAATGAGAAATCCTCGCCCCAAAGAATGGCAAGCAAAAGAGTATAGTCAAAATCATATTGCAGATTATAAAGCCTTCAACTTTGTTGACGGCGAAGGTATCCGCAATAGCCTGTATGTCAGTGGTTGTTTATTTGCTTGCGAAGGCTGTTTCAATAAAGCAGTCCAAAATTTCCGCTATGGCACCCCATTCACAGCAGAACTCGAAGAACAGATCATTGAAGATTTGCGGCACGATTATGTTCAGGGACTAACACTATTGGGCGGCGAACCTTTTTTGAATACTGAAGTATGTCTGCAAGTGGTAAACAGAGTCCGTTCCGAGTTCGGTCATGGCAAAGATATTTGGAGCTGGTCTGGTTACACCTTCGAGGAACTACTGTTGGAAACAGAAGATAAGCTTGAGTTGCTGTCTCGCATCGATATCCTAGTTGATGGCCATTTCGAATTGAGCAAACGCAACTTGAATCTGCAATTTCGCGGTAGCAGCAATCAACGGATCATTGATGTTCCTAAATCCCTAGCACTAGGCGAAGCGGTGATTTGGGACAAATGCAAAGACGCAGAAAAAAGCTATGAACAAATCAAAAAGAGTATTTGACGACTTGAATAAACTTCAGATTTCAAACTGATACAAAAGATAAAAGGGACTGTGACATAAGTCATCATCCAACAAGTTTAACCGAATAATAGTCTATTGCTAGGATAGATTCCTCTGACTTTTGCGACGAGGAGTCCCTGCACCGCAGGAGCAATAATCATTAATGTTCGGATAGTGTTACTTGTAGGAGACTTATGGCACAGTCCCTTTTATTTTGATCATAAAACACACCATCATTACAAATGTTTGCTTGCTTCTTTGATACTTAACGGAGCTAACTGATCTTTGTGCGTTAACAGAAAAGCCTGCACCCACTCAGGGTTTGTTTTAGCATAATCGCGCAAACTCCAGCCAATCGCTTTATTGATAAAGAATTCATCGCTACCTAAATTATTTAAAAGGATCGTCTCTAAAAGCTCGCGATCGGTTTTTTCTTTTCTAAGCAGTTGGTGGTCAATGGCGATGCGCCGGAGCCATAAATTTTCTGCTTTGCTCCAAGCAAGCATCTTTTGGCTCAATTCCGGGTAGGTCATAGTCAGCCCACCAACAACTTTATTCAAGCCATCCACAGTATCCCACCAAGACTTATGAAGGACTAATTCACTTATTTTCTCCAGTTCGTCTGGTTGGAGGACCGACTGCATCGTTACCAGATAGTCGATAGCTACATATTGCATTTCACGATAAGGTAGTTGCCAACAGGTTTCAACAAATGCCCAATCGATGGCGGCCTTTTTCATTGCAGCAAAATAAGGTCTTTGTATTTGTTTGCGTACAGGTGACGGAATCCCTAAAAAGTCAAATTGGTTCCGCATGTACGCCCGCATTTGAACTCCTCGTGCTGGATTTTCTTGCGCCATGAATTCCTCTAGTAACGCTTTCCATTGACTGTTTGTCGTCATTATGCGCCTCCATATATTTTATTCGGTTTCCCACAAAGGCAATACGATATTTTCATAAGCTAATGGATCAAGATTCGTAACTGTGATCCCCAATAAGCGGATCCCTTTTTCGATTCCTAGAATCTCCTCCCAAATCAAACTAGCTTGTGAAAAAATAGCTTCTTTCTTGTGCATATACTCTGGCAACGTGACCCGTTTTGTGATGGTGGAGTAATCGGCATAACGCACTTTCAACACCACAGTCTTTCCGTGTTTTTGCGTACGTTTCAATGATCTTTCTACTTCTTCTGCCAGGTTTCTTAGCTGACTGATGACTTGATCTTCTGTGGTTAACGCATTGCCATACGTATGTTCTTTTCCGACTGATTTGCGTTCTCTCGTCACACTGACCGGAGAATCATGGATTCCTCGAACTTTCCGGTATAATGAGTAGCCCATTTTTCCAAATTCTTGGATCAATGCCATTTCGCTCCACTCATAAAGGTCAGATCCTTTATAAATCCCTAATTCGTGCATTCTCGGCACTGTCTTCTTACCGATACCATGAAATTTGTCAATTGGTAATTTTTTTAAAAAGACCACGGCATCTTCCGGCATCACTACCGTCAACCCCCGGGGTTTGTGAAAATCCGAAGATAATTTGGCTAAAAACTTATTGTAGCTGACGCCTGCTGAACAAGTAAGCTGGGTCGTCTGCCAAATGTCTTGCTGGATCATGCGAGCAATTTTGATCGCTGAAGGACAGTTGATCTTGTTGACGGTCACATCCAGATAAGCCTCATCGATAGAAACCGGTTCAATCACATCGGTATAGCGTCCAAAGATCTCTCGGACTTGCTGAGAAATTTCGCGGTATTTCTGATGGTTGCCAGGTATAAAGACGGCATGAGGACACAATTCAAAGGCTTTTTGCGCACTCATTGCAGAATGGATCCCATACTGACGTGCTTTATAATTGGCAGTCGTGACGACACCTCTACCCCCAGTATCACTTGGGTGGCGGGCAATCACTAAGGGATGCTTAGCCAATTCAGGATTGTCTCTTTCTTCTACTGATGCAAAAAAGGCATCCATATCGATATGGATGATTTTCCGAGACGTATCGTTTTTTAACGGAAAACGCAACTCAGCCATCTTCACCACTCCATTCTCCTCTATTATAAACGAACAGAAGTTCCCTATCAAGAGGCTCATTCTAAGCATCGGCGATTGTTGCAAACAAAAAGAATCCCTGTAAAAAAGACAGAAATTCTTTTTGCTTCCTGTTATGATTTAAGACTTCAAATTTGGTTCGCTTCGTTAAAAACGTCTAGACTTACAGCGCCGATGGGCCTCGTTCATTGGTTCGGATTCGTACTGCTTCTTCGATTGGGTAAATAAAAATTTTACCATCACCTACTTCACCTGTATGGCAGATAGACAAAATCAGTTCAATGATTGCTTCAACCTCTTCATCTGCTACAACAAAACTCGCCTTTACTTTAGGCAAAAGTGTCGTAATCACTGCTTGTCCCCGAACAAATTCTTTGACCCCTTTTTGATTACCACAGCCCAATACTTGACTCACCGTCATTCCAGCCATATCTATTTGATCAAGAGCTGCCTTTAATTCTTCTAATTTTTCTTGTCGAATGATCGCTTCTACTTTTTTCATCTGCATTCCTCCATCTATGAATCCAGCCCCATGAACGTTGGATAAGCTGTTTCATCATGTTCACTGCGATCCATTCCAATAGCTTCTTCTTGTTCTGTGACCCGGATCGGTAGCACGCGTTTGATCACATGGATCAATAGAAAGGATATGCCCCCTGCAAAAAGAATCGTAAATACGATACTAATGATCTGCGCAATGAACAATTCTGTTCCACCATAGAGCAACCCAGTTTGATGATTGACAGCAGGATCAGCGAAAATCCCCGTCATGATTCCACCAAAGATTCCGCCAATCCCATGACAACCAAAAGCATCCAAAGCGTCATCCAGACCTAAGCGATGCTTGATGACCGAAATAAAGTAATAACAAAACGGACTCACTAATGCCCCGATCACAAAGGATGACCAAAGGGAAACAAAACCTGCGCCAGGAGTAATTGCTACCAGACCCACGACAGCTCCGGTACAAGCTCCGACAATGGTTGGCTTCCCTAATAGAACTTTTTCAATCAACATCCAGGAGAGCATCGCAGCTGCGGCTGCCGTATTGGTCGTTAACAACGCTTGAATGGCGATCCCGTCAGCAGCTAATGCAGATCCAGCATTGAAGCCAAACCAGCCAAACCATAGCAACCCTGCACCTAATACGACAAATGGAATATTATGGGGACGATACTCCGTTTGATGAAACTCGCGTCTCTTACCCACGACTAATGCTAGCACGAGACCGCTGATTCCTGAACTAATATGGACAACGTTGCCTCCTGCAAAATCAATCGAACCGATAGCATCTAAGAAGCCGTCACCCCAAACCATATGGGCCATCGGAAAGTAAACCAAAAACAGCCAGCAGCCAATAAATAAGAAAATAGCTGAAAAACGCATTCGTCCTACGACTGATCCGGTAATGATCGCTGTTGTGATTAGTGCAAACATCATTTGAAAAGCCGCAAACAATCCTTCAGGAATCCCTTCTCCGTCCGTCATGGAAACTTGCTGGAAAAATAACTTATCGATGTTGCCGATAAACGCACCGGTACCACTGAAAGAAAGCGAATACCCAGCCGCCACCCACAGAACTGAAGCTAGTCCCATGGTGCAAATCACCATCATCATTGTGTTCAAGATATTTTTTCGCCTTTCCAATCCACCATAAAAAAAAGCTAGCGCAGGAGTCATTAAAAAGACCATCCCACTGCAAACCAAAATAAACCCACTATTGCCTGTTTCCATTCCAATCACTCCCTTTTATGTTAGATATCCTACCATCATACTCAGGAGTTTGCTAGTGTTTTTTTTAATTTTTGCAATTATTCTGAAAAAAGCTCACTTTATATGTTACGAAATCTGACATTTGCAATTCGAGTGATGGCTTTCTTGGGTAATGGCGATCAAAACGACGCATAAAAAGTCACATTATCCGTCAAAGGCTTAAAGCCATTCTTTTTATAAAAATCGGCAGCTGGCATCTTTTCTTCTGTATCTAATAGTATCGTGGGAATGCCTTTTTTGACCAACTCTTCTTTGATCATTTCTAAAAAAGCAGAGCCGAAACCTTTCCCTTGATGCTTGCCAGCAATTAAAAAGGTATCAATGACATATTCTTTTCCTTGGTACCACGGCTTAATAAAGCCTAACGAGTACCCTATTTTTTCATTGGTCAATGAGTCCGTTAGAAAATAGCCAATATAAGTATTTATCGCCATCATGGATGACACATATTCTGTAATTTGAGGAACGGTCAGTTGATCATTCCATGGCTCCGCTGAAAAGACTGCAATATACATTTCAACAGCTTCCTTTAAATCTTTTTCTGTTAGCTCACGCATGCTTAAGTTGGTTGTCATTTCGTTTCCCACTTCCTTTAACAATTCATTGTCAGTTCAATCGAATGACGAACCATCATTCATCGATTCGTTTTGCATACCCATTGCCATAACTGGTATAGCGGCGGGCTTGGTTGATTTTCATTTTTTTCTGAATCTCTCCGTCTAGATCAATCGATAAGATCTCCGCTAAACCGAGAAGGTAGATGGCTACATCTGCCAATTCTTCCCCCACATTTTGTTTTTTTCGATAAGCATCAAAAGCTTCAGCCACTTCACCATATAATGACAAAAATTCCTTTTCAATATTGGTGACATTAAATTGATGATCGATTTTGTTTTGATAGATCGCTTTTTGCATGTCTCGTATGTTCATCTTTTTCTCCTTTTTAAACTAGTATATCATGTCCTTTTGTGACGGTTTCACCCAATCATCCATGCCACTAAAAATGAAACTCATTATTCAAAAAAACCGATGCACAGGCATCGGTTAAGCGTCTAAGTGATAGGCATGATAGACCGTTTGTTTTTTTACTTGATTGCGTTTCGCCACTTCCTTGATAGCCTCCTTAGAAGACATCCCGGTCTCCATCAGAGCTGTTACTTGCTCTTTAAGGCTTCCGTCATAAACGATTTCGACAGAGTCCGTCGATCCCTCAACCAAAAGGCAGCACTCTCCTTTGACTGTATTTTCCCCTAGATAGTCCAACAGTTCCTTTAAAGAACCTCGCAAGTATTCCTCGTGGATTTTTGTCAACTCTCGACAGATGACTGCAGAACGTTCTGCACCAAAAACAGTAATCATATTTTCGATCGTCGCTGCCAAGCGGTAAGGTGATTCATAAAAGATCATCGTAGCCGGCTGGTTCGCCAGCTCAGCCAATGCTTCTTTTTGCTCTTTCTTTTTTCGAGGTAAGAAGCCATAAAAAAGATTGGGCTGCGGAGACAAACCAGAAGCGATCAAAGCAGTCAATCCTGCTGTAGGACCAGGCAAGGCAATCACTGGAATATCAGCTGCAATGCACGCTTTGACTAATTCATGACCAGGGTCACTGATCGATGGCATCCCTGCGTCACTACATTGTGCAATTATTTTTCCAGCTAGCAATTGATCGATGAGTTGCGGCACACGTTCCTTGAAATTGTGTTCATGCAAACTTCGTTGCGGTGTCGTTATTTCAAAATGGTTCAATAATTTCTGGGTATTCCTAGTATCTTCGCTGGCAATCAAATCGGCTTCCCCTAAAATTTTGACACAACGAACGGTCATGTCTTCCAAATTTCCGATTGGTGTAGGCACTAAATAAAGCGTTCCATTCGATTGTTTATAGCTTTGTTGTTTCTGCATACTTTCCCTACTTTCAAAAAAAGACCAGCCACCTGCGCTGGTCATTTCCTATTATCGTCCGCTTTCTCGATAGATCACTTCAAGACAAAAAGCACACGGTTCATCATGTTCTCTTCTAGATCCATATAAGTCATAACAAACATGGAATCCTTCTTCGTATATCTTTTCCAAATTCATTCGCGATTTGGACAATTCTTGTTTGACCGATTCTGCGGGCGCTTCGGCCACTTGATTCAATTCACGGATATGTTCCCGTAAACGTTGATTTTCTAATTCTAGCGTCGTATTTTTTTCAACGATTTCTTGCAAAGACTGTTTCATCTCTGCTAAGTTATTCAACGAATTTTGCAGTTCATTTTCTAACTGATTCAATCCATCATAAATCGATCGCTTGTCCATGCTCATTATGGTCACCTACTTATTTTGTCACTAGTTCTTCATATTCATAGTCTATGGGCGTTTGTCGATCGTACAAACGGACTTTGATAATGCGCTGCAATAAATCCAGACCGACTACTTTTCCTTTTCCATCCGGAGTCTCAACTTCTTTGCCGCGATCCGGTAATTCTCGTTTTGCTTGTTCATATTCATCATTCTCATACTTCAAACAGCACATCAAACGACCACACAACCCGGAAATTTTCGTCGGATTCAAAGACAGCCCTTGATCTTTGGCCATTTTGATCGAGACAGGGATAAAATCGCCTAAGAACGTCGAACAGCAGAGCTTGCGGCCGCATGGACCAATTCCGCCGATCGCCTTTGCTTCATCTCGTACACCGATTTGTCGCAACTCGATCCTTGTATGAAAATGACTCGCCAAATCTTTGACTAGTTCGCGGAAATCAACTCGACCATCCGCTGTAAAATAATACAGCATCTTTGACCGCTCAAATGTATATTCTGCCCTAACAAGTTTCATAGGTAAATTGTGCGCTCGAATCTTCTGCTTGCCAATGATCAGCGCTTCTTCAGCATCTTGACGATTTTTCTTTTCTTTCTCGATATCTTTAGGCGTGGCCTGTCTAATGATTGGCTTTATGTCATAAGGCAAATCTTGCGAATCGATCAACTGCTTAGGAATCGCGACGGTCGCCATAAACTTTGCTTCTTGTGATTCAACGATCACTCGTTCCCCCGACGTGTAATCTCGCTTCTCAGGCGCATAAAAATAGATTTGTCCCGCAGCGCGAAAGCGTACACCGACTACTTCTATCATAACATTGCTCCCCCTTTAGGGTACTGTTATGCCATAGATGATCTTCACTGAAAATTGTTCAGCAACGCCTTGAAAAGCTACATTCGCTTGCAGTTTCTTTTGGGCTTGCAAGGCAGCTTCGATGGCAAGATTGATCTCTTTTCCCCATAAGCCTTGTGCCAATAACTGGTCTCGTTCTTCCTGCAAATAAAATAACAGAATCGAAAAAATAACTCTCTGCTGTTCTTTTTCTTTTGCTAAAGCGAGCAGCTTTTTTTGAACGAAAATAAACGCTTGCGGATCTTTCTTCAAGAGATACTTCACCCATTGTGCAACAGCATCCTTAGTTTCATTAAACCATTCCTCTTGGGAGATTTCAACTGCTTTATGATAACTATTTGTCAAGTAACTCAAAAGACGGCTACTCTCTTGAGAAAGTCCTTCTTTTTGCAGCTTTGTCTGCAATTTTTCTTTCGCCAATGGTGAAAAATGAATGATTTGACAACGGGACTGGATCGTCGGCAAGATACGTCCAACACTTTCCGTTTCTAAAATCGCTAAGAAATTCCCTACAGGTTCTTCCAAAAATTTCAGTAAACTATTTGCTGCACTTGTATTCATTTTTTCTGATTGAGAAAGAATAAAGATTTTCAAGCGACTTTCGAAGCCGCTCTTAGAAAATTCTTCTTGCAATTGACGAATTTGATCCACTTTGATCGTCTGTCCATCTGGTTCCACCATGAGTACGTCCGGGTGCTCCCCTTGAGCGATCCGCAAACAATTACTGCAAGATCCGCAAGGTTCATCTGATTGAACATTCGTACAAAAGAGACGTTTCGCCAGCCACAAACTCATCTCATGTTTGCCCGTTCCTGCATCGCCTTCAAAAAGATAAGCATGGGCAATCCGCCCATGCTCGACACTTTTCTTCAGTTGGGCAAAAACCAGAGGTTGATATTCTTGTAAAAAAAGTTCCTCCATGGTCTGCTCCTTTTTAGTATTGATGGAAGCCATCGACTGGTAGAACAAAAACCGTTGCACCGCCAACTTCTACTTCCACTGGATAAGGTACTTGCCCATCAAGCGAGATGTCTAACGACATTGGTGTGGAAACATATTGTTTTCTAGACTGACAGGTTTTCTTGATCAGTTCCAATGCGTCTTGGACCCGCTCATCCTCAAGACCAATAATAAATGTACTGTTGCCGGCTTTTAAGAATCCGCCGGTAGATGAAAGTTTCGTAGCGCGAATGTTGGCATCGATGAATTCATTTGCTAATCGGTTGCTGTCTTTGTCTTGCACGATTGCCATAATCAATTTCATGAGATCATCTCCTTATTATTGTCGTCAGCGATCACATTGTTTTGAAGTAGGAAGGATATGCTTCAACGATTGCTGAAAAACTTGTCTCAACGACATCTTGTAATCCCATTCTAGCATCAACCTTATGGATGCGTACAGGATTTTCTTCTGCCAGCTTCAAATAAGCATGACGAACTCGTTGGTGAAATTCTAATCCTTCCGCGTCCAAGCGATCCAACTGATGAGCCCGATGCTCTTGAATCCTTCTTAAACCTGTATCCGAATCGACATCCAAATACAAGGTGAAGTCAGGCTCCGTGCCTTCGGTGGCAAATTCATTGATACGTGCAATCTCAGGAATACCGATCCGGCGCCCTGCCCCTTGATAAGCTAAAGAACTATCTACAAATCGATCACAGATCACGATTTTGCCTTCATTCAATGCTGGTAAAATCACTTGGATCAAATGTTGGCGTCTTGCAGCAGCATACAGCAATGCTTCAGTCCGTTCATCCATCTCAGAATTTTTGGGATCCAGTATGATCCGCCGAATTTTTTCTGCGATTTTTACACCGCCTGGTTCTCTCGTTTTGACAATGTCTCGTTTGGCTTCTAGCTGCAAACGAGGATATAGTTCTTCTAAAACACTGGTTTTGCCAGCGCCATCTGGTCCTTCAATGGTTATGAACAGTCCACTCACCCTTGTTGCCTCCAATTTCTTATAATTCACGTCTTCCTTCCACTGCTTTAAGCAATGTCACTTCGTCCGCATATTCAATATCGCTGCCGACAGATAAACCGTGAGCCAACCGCGTCACTTTGATCCCCGCTGGTTTGATCAGTCGGGAAAGATAGATCGCGGTAGCTTCGCCTTCTGTCGTGGCGTTCGTAGCAATGATCACTTCTTTCACTTGGTCATCATGCAGGCGCTGAATCAAAGGAGCAATATTGATATCTTCTGGTCCAGTACCTTCCATTGGAGACAGAACACCATGCAAAACATGATAGAGCCCATGGTACTCACGAACTTTTTCTAACGCCATGACATCCTTTGGTTCTTCTACTACTAAGATCGTGCCTTTATCTCGTGAAGGGTCACTGCAGATCTCACAGGGATCTCCTTCTGTAATGTTTCCGCAAATACTGCAAAAATGCAGATCACGTTTGACGCTCAACAGTGATTTAGCAAACTCATTGACGACTTCATCTTTCATATCGATCGTATAAAAAGCCAATCTAGTTGCTGTTTTTTGTCCGATACCTGGCAGCTTCATGTAGCTGTCGATTAATCGTGCGATCGGTTCTGGATACTGCACGCCACATTTCTCCTTTTATAAACCGGGGATTCCTTTAGTGTATTTACCCATAGTCCGTTCGGTTTCTTTTTCAATTTTAGTTAATCCATCATTTACTGCCAAGATCAGCATATCTTGTAACATGTCGACATCTTCCGGATCGACGATTGCTTGATCGATCGAAAGATCGCGTAATTTTTTATCACCTGTAAAAGTTGCCTTCACATAGCCATTTGTTGACTCGCCGATAAATTCTTTACTGTTTAGGGCTTCTTGTTCTTTTACCATCTCTTTTTGCATTTTTTGTACTTGCTTCATCATGCCTTGCATATTTCCCATGCCTCGCATCATTGTTCTTCACTCCAATTCTCTCAATTTTCTTCGATGCTCGCCAATTCACCAAAAAGCTCTTGGGCTTTGGTAACGACGACTTCATTTTCAGGTTCTTCCGTAGTTGGTTCTGGTTCAGCTTCCCCTTCATCTAATTCGCCTGTATTGAAGGTTTGTCCGCCAGCAATAAATTCTTGTCGTAAGATTGGCCAGCTTTCTTTCGTGATAAACACGGCTTGCGGTGCATAATCAGAAATCATTCGTGAAATTTGATTATGCAACGTCAGCTGCAAGTCTTGGTCATTAGCTGCCCGTTGACAGACAATCTCATAATCAAAGGCAATCACTACACCAGATGCACTGGCTGCTTTTGCTTCGCTCGCGTGGAGCATTGCTCGTTGTGTCACCGACAATGACATCAACAGATCATCCCAAATATTCCGCACATTTGCGAGATCTTTTTTTGTGGCTTCTTTCAAGACTTGAAAGACCCGTTCTTTCGGCACTCGGAAAGTGCTGCTATTTTTGGTCTTCTTGGCAGGTGGATTGACCGGTTCACTGCTGGCCGCCGATGGGTTTTCTTGTAGTTTTCGTACTTCTGACTGCAGCTTCTGAATTTCTTGACGAAGCTGCTGAACTTCTTGATTCGACACCGAAACTTCTCCTGAAGCTGGCAATCTCCTCTGATTTGCTAGTTTAACAACTGCTACTTCCAAATAAATGGTCGGATTATTGGTGAATCGCACCTCGTTTTGCGTCTCATTCAAAACAGTGATCCAATGGTAGATTTGATCTGCAGTAGCTGCCTGAGCTAAAGTTTTGAAGCCTGGTGTGATCTGCAGTGATTTTTCTTCTAATAATTGTGGTGCTTGCTGATATAAGAGCAAGTCACGACAATAGACCAGCAAGTTCTCCAACAACCGCCGTGCTTCTTTGCCCGAAGACAGCAGCTGGCGCAATGTCTCTAATGCATCTGGTACTGCTTGGTCTTCGCAAAATTGCATCAAACGGTCCATCATCTCATAAGACAAACTGCCGGTTACTTCTAATGCGTCTTGAGTCGTGACTTTGCCATCACTAAAGGCAATAGCTTGGTCAGCAATGCTTAACGCATCCCGCATCCCACCTTCTGCGGCTCGTGCGATCACTTGCAGCGCCTCTTCTTCATAGGCAATTTGACTGCCGTCTAAAACTGTCTTTAGATGATCAACGATATCTTGCGTATTGATTCGCTTAAAATCAAATCGTTGCGTTCGAGAAATGATCGTTGCAGGAATCTTGTGCGGCTCTGTCGTCGCCAAAATAAACACTACATTTTTTCGTGGTTCTTCTAACGTCTTCAGTAACGCGTTGAAGGCGCCGGTCGACAACATATGAACTTCATCCACGATATATACTTTATATTCAGCTTGTGTTGGTGCATAATTTGCACGGTCTCGGATAAAGCGGATCTCTTCGACCCCATTGTTGCTGGCTGCGTCGATTTCGATAACGTCTTCTTGCGTACCAGCTGTGATCGAACGGCACATCTCGCATTCATTGCAGGGCTCTCCATTGACTTGGTTTGGACAATTGATTGCTTTTGCAAAGATTTTGGCAGCACTCGTTTTTCCCGTTCCCCGAGGACCGGTAAATAAATAAGCATGCGAAATTTGATTTTGCTCGATCGCATTTTTCAAGGTTTGCGTAATTGCTTTTTGTCCAACGACATCCTCGAACCGTTGGGATCGCCATACACGGTACAATGCTTGATAGGCCATATTTTTCCTCACTCTTTTCAAAATTCGCTATTATCTATTATACGTAATATTTACAAAAAAAACTACCTTGAGTTGCCTATCTGCTGAAAAAGAAATGATTTTTTAAGGGAGCAATCTTTTAATAAAAATCCGCACATCCTAGAGAACGATACTTTGAAAAAAGTATTGCTTTATAGACGATTTTTTATTCAACTTTTGCCTACACTTCTACAACTTTGGTCTAATACATAGAAAATACGGAGCTATGGTATAATGAATGTACATTCATCCATTGGATGATGAAAATTTGTAAGGAGGACTGAAAATGGGTATTATCAAAGCTGCAACAAGCACGATTGGCGGAGGTCTTGCCGACCAATGGCTAGAGGTCTTCGAACCTGACAATATGGGCGACACGACAGTGATGACTAAAGGTGTGAAGGTACGGCGCAATGACAAACGCGGTTCGAACCGAAAAGGAACGGAGGATGTCATAACAGATGGCTCTGTAATCCACGTCTACCCTAATATGATGATGCTGCTGGTCGATGGTGGAAAAATCATTGATTATACAGCAGAGGAAGGCTACTATACCGTCAAAAATGACTTGGCTCCTTCCATGTTCAACGGTTCCTTAAAGGATGCCATCTCTGAAACGTTTAATCGCTTCAAATTTGGTGGCGTAACACCTCAAAAACAACAAGTTTTCTATATCAATTTGCAAGAAATCAAAGGAATCCGCTTCGGGACTTCTTCTCCATTAAATTATTTTGACAACTTTTATAATGCAGAATTATTCCTAAGAGCCCATGGAAATTACTCATTGCGAATTACTGATCCGATCTTATTCTACACCAACGCGATTCCAAAAAATAAAACACAAGTTGACATCAATGACATTAACGAACAATATTTAGCAGAGTTTCTGACTGCTTTACAGACAGCCATCAACAAAATGTCAGCGGATGGCGAGCGCATCTCCTATGTTCCATCAAAAAGTATGGAATTAAGCAAATACATGGGTGAGGTTTTAGACGACAGTTGGCGCGAACTGCGAGGAATGGAAATCGTTTCAGTCGCTGTTGCAAGCATCTCTTATACGGATGATTCAGTGAAACTGATCAACATGCGTAATCAAGGTGCCATGTTGGGTGACCCAAATGTTCGTGAAGGGTATGTTCAAGGTTCGATCGCACGTGGGATGGAATCCGCAGGTAGTAATGCTGCCGGTGCAACAACCGGATTTGTTGGTATGGGCATGGGGATGAACACAACTGGCGGTTACTTGAATCAAGCAGCTCAAAACAATCAGCAACAAATCCAGCAAAACCAAGAAAATCAGCAGAAACAAAACAATGGCGATAGTTGGGACTGCCCTCAGTGTGGAACAAGCAATACGGGTAAGTTCTGCAGCAATTGCGGTACAGCAAAACCTACAGGAACCCCAAGTTTACAAATGAAATGTTCAGAATGTAGTGAAATAATTGATTTAGCAAATGGAATCCCGAAATTCTGTCCCAACTGTGGCAAGCCATTTAAGGGAGTTCCTTTAGACTAAATGAAGGAGGAACTTAAATGGATGTCATTACGCATAAATGCCCCAACTGCGGCGGTGCGCTAACCTTTGATCCTGGTGATCAAAAATTCCACTGCCCCTTCTGTTTGAGTATTTTTACAGAAGCAGAAGTAACAGCCTTTGAACAAAAACAAAAAGAAGCCCAACTTGCAGATGGGACTGCGCCGGAAAATCAGCCGATCACTGATGATACGGAACCGGCGCTAAAAGAAGCTATCACAGAAAAAACCGAAGAAAAGGCGGCCCAAATGGACTTGTTCCTTTGTCCTAACTGCGGTGCAGAGATCGTCACTGATGCTACGACAGCAGCTACTTACTGTTATTTCTGCCACAATCCAGTCGTCCTTTCCGGCCGTCTTTCTGGAGAATTCTTACCTAACAAAGTTTTACCTTTTGCAATCGAAAAAGAAGAAGCAACCGCTAAATTTCTGGAATGGGCACAAAAAAAATGGTTCGTACCAAGAGACTTCTTCGATCAAGCGCAAGTTGAAAAATTGACCGGTGTTTATTTCCCTTACTGGAGGATCGATGCCGAACTAGATGGCCAACTATCTGGAACTGGAACTTCTTTAAGAATTTGGCGTGTCGGCGAGATCGAATATACAGAACACAAACAATTTGCTGTTTCCAGACGCGGAAAAATGCGTATCAATGAACTGATCAAAAACGCTTTATCCAAGAATGTCCAACAAAAAATGGTTACCGGGGTCCAGCCTTTCCCATTGGATAAGGCCGTTGACTTTCGCAGCCAGTATCTGGCAGGATTTCAAGCAGAAAAACGCGACATTGAGTATCAAGCACTTAAGAATGAAGTACAACAGGAACTTTCCGGTTATGCTGAAAACCTCCTAAGCAGTACCGTTAATGGGTACACTAGCTTCAATCGGACACAGCGGAACATTGAGATTACGAAAGAGACCAATCATTACGTACTGCTGCCGGTCTGGCTTGTCACCTATCGCGCTGATGATCCAAATAAGAACGTCTTTTATTATGCGATGAACGGCCAAACCGGTAAAGTCAGCGGTGTCTTGCCCATCAGTTACAAACGCTTAGGATTTACGAGTGCAGCGATTTTTGCTGTGATTGCGATTCTAGGGATGATTGGAGGATATTTCCTATGAGAAAATTTTCCTGTTTTTTCCTAATGGTTGCCGGATTTCTGCTGACGACGGTCACTGGCGTGGCAGCAGAAAACACTGTTTCCGACGACGCTGGGCTTTTTACTCCCTCTGAAATCCAGAGTTTAAGCGAACAAGCCGATCAGTTGAATGAAAAAATCAAAGGTGAAGTCTTTATCGCAACGACAAATAACGGCATTGATGATATTGAATACACCACCGACCGTTTTCTCGCGGATCGTATCGGGAATGATCAGAATGGCTCAGCATTGATGATCGATATGGGGAACCGTAATCTTCATGTGTCCACCTCAGGAAATATGCTCGATTATATCAACGACGCTCGTCTTGATGATATGTTGGATAATATTTATGATCAGATGACGGCGGGTAATTACTATCAAGCCGCCCGGGTCTACTTGGAGAATGCAGCCAGCTATGTAGAAGCGGGGGTTCCCGGCGGTCACTATCATGTGGATCGTGAGACAGGCAAGATCACTTATTATAAAGTGCTGACCCCTTTAGAAATCGGCATTAGCTTATTGGTAGCTGCAGTGATCAGTATTGCTTTTTTCATCATTGTCAAATCAAGATACCAATTAAAAATGGGTGGATACAAATACCCTTACAGAGAAAAATCCAGCATCAAATTGACTCAAAAAGAAGATCGTCTGGTCAACTCCTTCGTAACGACTCGCCGAATCCCACGTCCACCTAAAAATAATGGCGGCGGCGGTTTTGGCGGTGGCACCACTACTCATTCTTCCGGCGGCGGAACATTTGGCGGCGGCGGTCGCAGTTTTTAGTAAACGTTTCTTCTCCTCTGAAAACTGGATCGAAAACGGACTAAAAAAGATGATCTTCAGACGACTAGTTGGTCTGAGATCATCTTTTTTTAAATGATTTCTTTAAAAACAGAGAAATCGATATTCCCGCCTGAAACGATTGCGACTGTTCGTTTGCCTTTCAGCAAATGATCGATTTGTCCGCTTAGGATAGCAGCCGTACTCAGAGCACCTGCCCCTTCAGCAATCACTTTTTCTTTTAAAGCCAAATAATGGATAGCAGTTTCGATATCTTTCTCTTCAACTAAAACGGTTTCATCTATGCGCGAGCGCAACGTTTCATAAGTCAATTCTCCAGCCAAAGCCACATCGCACCCATCTGCCAATGTCTTACTGCTGCGATTGGCTATCAGTTCTTGTCGCCATATAGAGGAAATCATCCCATGCACTTGATAAGATTGAACACCAATAATATTAGTTTCCGAGCGTAATTGTTTGATTGCTAACGCAATGCCTGCGATCAAGCCGCCTCCACCGATCGGTACGATGACATTATCCACATTAGGCAAATCTTGTAAAATCTCTAACCCAATCGTTCCTTGCCCTTCCATTACCGCTCGATCATCAAAGGGGGAGACAAAGACCTCACCGCTACGTGACATCGCTTCCAAAGTAATTTGTTTTGTATCGTCGAATGTCTCTCCTGCTAAGATCACTTCAGCGCCATAATTTCTCGTTGCTTCTATTTTTGTCTTCGCTGCTTGAAGCGGCATAAAGATCCGTACATGTATCCCTAGCAGGGCGCCTGCTAGTGCAACACCTTGCGCATGATTACCTGCTGAACAAGCAATTACCCCTCTTTTTTTCTCTTCCTCTGTCAATGTTGCTAATTTGTTGTAGGCCCCTCGCGCCTTAAAGGATCCTGTACGCTGCAGATTCTCTAGTTTCAGATAAATTTCTCCTGTCTTTTCTGCGCTAAGAATATTGCTTGGTGCGGCAGGTGTATGGATCATGATTGGTGCCAGTCGCTGATAAGCATCCAGGACACCTTGGATTTCAGAAACCGCTTCTTTGATCACCGAAAGTCCTCCTAATCGATTTTTTTCTACCCTTATTGAAGCATATCTGTTCCGTAAATACAATCTAAAGTGCTCGACGTTCTGCCAAAATCCTTCCCCCTTTTTATCAACAACTGCAGAGCTCCAGATAGGCTTGAAAAAAATTCTGTGAATATAAAGCCTCTAGTAATAAGCTTTCATCATGATGTTAGAAATGAAAATCATTGCGATGAATTTTCAGAAAATAATGACTTGATGGGCGTTCCATGCTATACTAGGAAAAATTAAAAAAGGAAGTGACTCTATGCAAATCGATTGGGAAAATTTAGGGTTTTCGTATATTAAAACCCCTTGGCGCTTTGTCGCAAAATGGAAAAATGGCTCTTGGGAACAAGGAGCATTGACTGAAGATAATATTCTGCATATTCATGAAGGTTCTCCAGCATTGCATTACGGTCAACAATGCTTTGAAGGCTTGAAGGCGTATCGACGACCAGATGGCGGGATCAACTTGTTTCGTCCAGATGAGAATAGTAAACGATTGAATCGAAGCGCTCGTCGCTTGCGTATGCCGTTCGTTCCCGAAGAGATGTTCCTCGATGCGGTCAATCAAGTGGTCAAAGCAAACCAAGAATTTGTACCGCCTTACGGTACCGGGGCTACTCTATATTTACGGCCGCTATTGATTGGTGTAGGCGAGAATATCGGCGTTGCACCTGCGCCAGAATACTTGTTTATTATTTTTTGCATGCCGGTCGGATCATATTTCAAAGGCGAGCTGGCCCCAACGAACTTTATTGTTTCAGATTATGATCGTGCAGCACCAAATGGTACCGGCGCTGCAAAAGTAGGCGGAAATTATGCTGCCAGCTTATTACCAGGATACGAAGCCCATGAACGGAATTTTTCAGATTGCATTTATTTAGACCCTGAAACACATACAAAAATTGAGGAAGTGGGGTCCGCTAACTTCTTTGGGATCACGGCCGAAAATGAATTCGTGACACCAAAATCGCCATCAATTTTGCCAAGTATCACCAAATATTCTCTCCTTTATCTTGCAGAACATGCTTTAGGATTAATACCTGTCGAAGGAGATGTGTATGTGGATCAACTGGATCGCTTTGTTGAAGCAGGCGCTTGTGGAACCGCTGCGGTTATTTCACCTATTGGCGGAATCCAAAATGGAGAGTCTTTCCATGTGTTTTACAGTGAAACGGAGGTCGGTCCTAAAACTCGTGCGCTATACGATGAATTGACGGGTATCCAATTTGGTGAGCGCAAGGCTCCAGCTGGCTGGATTTTTGATGTTCCTCTTGATTAATCAATGAACTGATTGGGAGAATCAAAAAAATTTATAGAGCTCCCCTCTTTGCTCTCACGCCTGAAAGCACCCAAAACAATTAAAGAATGGCGCATCTTTTTTTCGTTTTGACAGGAGCCTTTTCTTAAAATAATTGCTCTCTCGTCAGTCAATTGTTACAATCAAAGGCAAGGGGGAATTATGATGGCAAAACGCTTAATTTTTTCATTGATTGCTACGGTCATCTATTTGGTCGTATCCAATATTGGGAATCTTTTTTTTGGGATCAGTCGTACCTTTAGTTGGACAACTACTTTATGGGAAGCATTATTCTTTTTTATCTTCATTTTTCTTGTTCAGCAATTTCGAAAAAAATAAACAAGCCTAAGTCAGTGGCGCTCAGCGCTAGTCTTAGGCTTGTTTTTTTATAAAAAGTCCTCGACGCCTCAACAAAAATACGGATCACTAATAGTAAGACAGCGTCATTTTCTCAAACTGAAATTAGAATCATAAACAAAAAAAGAGCTAGAACCCTTACTTAAAAGGAATTCTAGCTCAAAAAAATCAAAAATGATTATTTAACTGTTACTGAAGCGCCAACTTCTTCTAAAGCAGCTTTCAATGCTTCAGCTTCGTCTTTAGAGATGCCTTCTTTAACTGCTGAAGGAGCTCCGTCAACTACAGCTTTAGCTTCTTTCAAGCCTAAACCAGTTGCTTCACGAACTGCTTTGATAACTTTAACTTTTTGGTCGCCAGCTGCAGTCAATTCTACAGTGAATTCAGTTTGTTCTTCAGCAGCACCAGCGTCGCCAGCTCCACCAGCTACAGCTACAGGAGCAGCAGCAGATACGCCAAATTCTTCTTCGATAGCTTTAATTAAGTCGTTTAATTCTAAGATTGTCGCGCCTTTTAGCTCTTCGACAATGTTTTCAATGTTCAATGCCATTTTGTTTTCCTCCATTTAATTAGATAGTTTAGTTTATAGTGTGATTATGCGGCAATTAAGCTGCATCTTCTTCTTTTTCGGCCACTGCTTTGACAGCGTAAGCCACGTTGCGGATAGGTGCTTGTAGCACAGATAGCAACATTGAAAGAAGTCCTTCGCGGTTTGGCAATTTTGCCAATGCTGTGATTTCTTCCAAAGAAGAAACTTTGCCTTCGATGATACCGCCTTTGATTTCTAATGCTTTAGCCTCTTTAGCAAAATCGTTCATGATTTTTGCAGGTGCGACAACGTCTTCGTTACTGAACGCTACAGCAGTTGGACCAGTGAATACTTCACCAAGACCTTCTAGACCAGCTTGTTCAGCAGCACGTGAAAGGATAGAATTTTTGATAACTTTCATTTCAACGTTTGCGTCGCGTAATTGTTTACGTAGACGAGTTACTTCGTCAACAGTCAATCCACGGTAGTCAACGACTACTACAGATGCGGCTGCTTTGAATTTTTCACTCACTTCATCCACAATTGCGGCTTTTTTAGCGATAGCTGCTTCACTCATTTTAAATTTCACCTCCTGATTTTGATGGAAGAGTTTCAAGAAAACATTTCTGTCTTCATTTGTCTTTATCAAGAGATAAAAACAAAAAAACTCTATGCCACCGTAGACATAGAGGGACTATTGAAGTTTCTCAATAAACGTCCTCGGTAGGAAATTAAGACTGACGTCACCTACTGTCTTCGGTACAGTTAAACTTTTAACCTTGACTACCTTACCATAGATAAGGCAGCCAAGTCAACAAAAGTTTTGTTTTTTATTCAAATTAGAAAGAAGCTTGATCTACATGGATACCAGGTCCGAAAGTTGTCGTTACAGAAATGTTTTTCATGTATTGACCTTTCGCTGCAGATGGTTTAGCTTTTACTAAAGTTTCGTGGATTGTTTTGAAGTTTTCAACTAATTTGTCATCTTCAAATGAAACTTTACCGATTGGTACATGAACGTTACCAGCTTTGTCAACACGGTAAGTCACTTTACCAGCTTTTACTTCGTTAACAGCTTTTGTTACGTCCATTGTAACTGTACCAGTTTTAGGGTTTGGCATTAAACCTTTAGGACCTAAAACACGACCAAGTTTACCGACAGTTGCCATCATATCTGGTGTTGCAACAACAACATCAAAATCGAACCATCCGCCTTGGATTTTTTGAACCATGTCGTCGTCTCCAACGAAATCAGCACCAGCTGCTTCTGCTTCTTTGGCTTTTTCACCTTTCGCAAAAACTAACACTGTTTGTGTTTTACCAGTACCATTTGGTAGTACGACCGCACCACGGATTTGTTGGTCCGCTTTTTTAGGATCGACATTTAGTTTGTAAGCAACTTCAACCGTTGCGTCGAATTTTGCAATATTTGTTTCTTTTGCCAAAGCTACTGCTTCTTCAACTGAATAAGCTTTTGCAGCGTCAACTTTTTTCAATGCTTCTTGCATTTTTTTGCTTTTTTTAGCCATTTTGTTTCCTCCTTGATGTGGTTATAACGGTAGAACCTCCCACGTGTCCCATATTTTTCAATATAGAGCCGACTGAGAAGCTACTTCCTTAGGGTCTGTAAAAATTATTCTACAGTGATCCCCATGCTTCGTGCAGTTCCTTCAACCATGCGCATAGCTGCTTCAACGTCAGCTGCGTTTAGGTCTTCCATTTTCAATTCAGCGATTTCTTTTACTTGATCGCGTGAAACTTTTGCAACTTTGTTTTTGTTTGGTTCGCCTGAACCTTTTTCAACGTTTGCTGCTTTTTTCAACAATACTGCTGCTGGTGGTGTTTTTGTAACGAATGTGAATGAACGGTCTTCGTATACAGAGATCACTACTGGAATGATCAAGCCTGCTTGATCAGCTGTACGTGCATTGAATTCTTTTGTGAATCCCATGATATTGATACCCGCTTGACCTAGTGCAGGACCTACTGGCGGAGCTGGTGTTGCTTTACCTGCAGGAATTTGCAATTTAACGATTTTTTCTACTTTTTTTGCCACGAGACATACCTCCTTGAGTCCGTGATGTGGTTAATTGGAGATCCATATTTCTCCTCCCACTTTAGTGAATCATGTGCGCACACAAAAAACGTGTGAATAATGCACACTGAGATATTATAGCATCTCAAAAGAAATTTGCAAGAACTCTTGGCGAATTTTTTTGCTTTTTATGGAGAAAATCGGTAAAACAAAAAAAAGATTAAAAAAATCCCATACAGTTCCACTCATTGCTCTATTTCTCCATATTTTATGCTAAACTACATCTGGATTTCTCCCATCAATTAAATGAGGTGAATAGAATGGAACCTTTAAAATACCGAAGTGTCTTTGATATTATTGGACCAATTATGGTTGGACCCAGCAGTTCCCATACCGCAGGTGCTGCTCGAATTGGCAAAATCGTGCGCCACATCTTTGGCGAACAGCCTGACAGTGTCGATATCCTTTTGTATGAGTCCTTCGCGAAAACTTATCGCGGCCACGGAACAGATATTGCACTTGTCGGCGGTTTGTTAGGAATGGAGCCCGATGATCAGCGCCTTGCTGACTCATTAAAGTTAGCCTATGAGCAAGGTCTAGAAGTACTCTTTGTTCCGAAAAACGAAAAAGCCGAACATCCGAATATGGTCAAAATGATTTTAAAAAAAGGTGACCGCAAAATGTCCGTTACCGGCATTTCAATCGGCGGTGGGAATATACAAATTTCTGAATTGAATGGTTTTAAAATCTCATTGACTTTAGGTACCCCTACCTATGTCATCGTTCATCAAGATGTTCCCGGAATGGTCGCACGTGTCACGAATCTACTTTCTGAGGCACAAATCAATATTGGTACGATGACTGTTACCCGAGAGTCCAAAGGAGAAAAAGCCATTATGATCATTGAAGTGGATGAACGAAATGATCAATTGGCACAACAAATCAAAGCACTGCCCCACGTTTATAGTGCGGCTTATTTCGATTAAAGGAGGATTCGTCATGTTTTATACGATTGAAGATCTTGTTCTTCAAAGCAAAAATTATGCATCGATTGCAGAGATGATGATTGCGGTCGAATGCGAAAACTCAGGGCGCACTCGCGAGCAAGTCATTGCACTAATGGACAAAAACCTGACGGTCATGGAACAATCCGTTGCCGAGGGCGTTGCTGGAGTGACCTCTGTGACGGGATTAACCGGTGGCGATGCCACACGAATGAATGATTATATACAGGCTGGTGATTTTCTAAGTGGTGAGACGATCTTGCAAGCCGTTCAAAATGCCATTGCTGTCAATGAAGTCAATGCCAAAATGGGATTGATTTGTGCCACTCCTACAGCTGGGAGTGCCGGTGTTGTCTCTGGTGTGCTGATGGCTGTTCGCGATCGTTTGCAGCTGTCTCGTTCTCAACAAATCGATTTCCTCTTTACTGCCGGAGCCTTCGGACTAGTCATTGCGAACAATGCTTCGATATCCGGAGCAGAAGGCGGTTGTCAAGCAGAGGTTGGTTCTGCCAGTGCCATGGCAGCAGCAGCCCTCGTCTGTGCTAAGGGTGGGAGCGGACATCAAGCTGCTCAAGCAGTAGCCATTACACTAAAGAATATGATGGGATTGATTTGTGATCCTGTCGCTGGGTTAGTCGAAGTTCCTTGCGTGAAGCGAAATGCTCTCGGTTCCTCACAAGCATTTATTTCTGCTGATATGGCTTTAGCAGGAATCGAAAGTGTGATTCCTCCGGATGAAGTCGTCCACGCGATGTACCAAGTAGGACGGCAAATGCCAAGTATTTTTAAAGAAACAGCCGAGGGCGGGTTGGCCACAACGCCTACAGCACAACGTCTACAAGCGCAAATTTTAGATGCCGCTGAACACTAAAAGATGTAAGAGTCTCAATAAATAACATATCCGAATGATCATTAGATAGCTCCCGCGGCTCTGCAGGTCCTCGTTACCTATGCACGAGAAGAATAAGCGATCTCCGATCATTCGGATATTTTTGTCTATTTGCTACTACTAAAAAAAACAGATAGAACTTATATCAAAGTTATTCTTACAGCCTTTTGACGACTATCAGTTATTTCTCCCATAAAAAAGCAGCAATATCTTCATCTACTTCTTGATTTTCATGCAGCTGACTATGCTGTGCCTGTGATCCTTTAATGATTTTTTCAGTCACAGAATAGCCATTCGCTGCCAATAAGTGGTTGATCGCCAAGGCACTTGTGGTCGGCACAGTGCCGTCCGATAGCTCTTCATCAGATAATTGCCCAGCAATCAGCTCAATCGGGAGTCGATGCCCCCCTTGCTTCAATAGTCCTTGAAATTCCTGGTAGCGTGGAGAAGCCTCCGTTGGTCCGTTTGTCACTAAATCAGTGATAGTCTGCCGTGAACTCGTATCAATAAATTCATTGAAAGGCGCCCCGATCGCTATAAATTTAGCTACTTTTGGCAATGCGGGATCCAGTGCTTCAGCCCCAGCTGCACTCAGCTCTCCAAATGTTGTGAGATAGCGAAAACCACTAACTCCCCCCATGGAATGTCCGACTAAATTTACTTGCTCTATTCCTTCCTTTTTCAGATAAAGCAACGCTTGTCGGATCCATTCTGCTTGATTCCATTCATTATTTTGATTGTCAGCGAACAAGACCTGAATGGTTGGATTTACAGCTTTTTTAGAAAGCACTCCTTCCGTTGAAACTGTCCCATCTGGTGAAATTGTTAGAACCATTTCATTGCTCACCCAATCTTTTTGGGCAAAACGCTGTATCATCCCTCCAAATGATGCGGGACCTCCTTGATAACCATGAATAAAGAGTGTTGGCGTGGTCGTTTTCTGAACGGGTTCGGTGGTTGATGTTTCTGCCGAAGCAGTCGTTGTCTCCGTTGGCTTCTGTGTACTTTTTTGTGCTGAAACATTTGAGTGAGTTGCTGCTTGACAGCCGCTAAGCAAAACAACCAGACATAGAAATAGCCATTTTTTCATTTACAGTCCCTCCAAATCGGGTCTAGTATAATCCCTTTTGAAACAAGAAACAAGCAATAGCTAATGTTTACTCTTTATTCAAGAACACTTCATTCTTTACTCGTTGCTTGGTAGGTTACCTTTTCTTTGCCTCCGGACTGTTTCTTCCGTTTAAAAATCGAGGTGTCCGCGATTTGTGAAAAAAAATCGAGCAATGGAATGATCATCATCGCAACGAGCCCTCCGGAAAAGCCATTATTGTACAGATTCAATCCACCATGAAGCACATCGATATTCAAAACCATCGACGTATGAATGAATCCCACGATCATCCCTCCTTTCCACCCGTAAGCATTAGTCACCGCACAGAGCATCATTGCAAAAATAGCCGCTGTAACGGTTACTGTTTCAGTCATTGCGTAGATATTCATTGTATTTGCTAATAGCACACCGGCAAATAAGGGCAGCGCGTTAAAGACATGGGCACCACAAGCAGAAAAACCAATGACACAAAACATCGCACCTGCAATGGGACCATTGAGGTTGACACCTAGCATACTCACATAACTCATTAACAGCAATCCCATTAACCCCATATTAATCATCGTATTATAAACGCCACTTTCACGTAAAATATCGTATTCGATTTTGCCGCTATGAGACCATATTGCCCGCATGTTCAACCGCTTGCGTTTAACAGCCATTGCTAACCCATAGCCAATCATTAATAAAGACAGCGACACCATCATAATAACCAGTGGAAGATTGGAGCCTTTAGAAACGATTGCTCGCAATTCGATATCAAAACCAAACATTCGGCAAATTCCTGCGACCATCGTACACAACATGCCAGAAGTAAAGCCGGCACTATAGATACTGACTTTTTTAAATAATGCTTGAAAATGCAGTGCTAAAGGAACCATGATCAATCCAGTCAAAACACCGATCAAATAACCGATGAAGCTACCGAAATAAGCGGGAAGTGAGTCATTGAATGCAAAAAAACTAACGATGGGTGAAACGGAGGAACCGTACAAAGCAATGAGAAGATATTTTTTGAGGGGTTGATTCATTAAATAGGAGTAGAGACGAACACCTAAGAAGATTGGAATAAAATTGAACAGATTTTTGCCAAACAAACCATACCCCGTAACCATAAAGACGGCTGATATCATTCCTCCAGTAACCGGAACTCGGTAATGGTAACAGACCGCGATCGCAACAAAAGTCATGATCGACGCATTGAACAGTGCGCCACCTACAGAAGTCAGCGCAACGTAATCCGTTACTAAATGGCTTTCCGAGAACATGATTGTAAGCATTTCACGAAACACTTTTTGAGGTTCCATAAAGATCACGGCAGAAAGCAGCAAAAACAAATTAAAAGCAAACAACAAACTATAACCATTATGTACGGAAATCACACCTCTTTTTTCCAAATGTTGGTCAAAAAAATGGCGTTGACAAATCGATGCGAGAATTTTCTTCATAGGACCCCCTTTTTATAAAACGCTTTCTTTTCGTGAGATAAAAACAGCGGGCCAATAACGGTCCGCTATCACCAATTTTCAATTTTATTTTACCTTATTTTGACAAAAAACACTACAGTTTTATACTTAGATTTTATCTACTTGTTCAAAATCCAATTCTGTACTTGTTTCTCGACCAAACATATCAATATTGACTTTTAATTTTTGTTTTTCTTCGTCGATCTCAGCGACTTGTCCTTCTAATCCAGAGAATGCACCTTCGATGATTTTAACTGTTTCACCAATCTCCACTTCCAATTCAACTGTTCGAGTGCTCATACCGATTGAACGTAAGATAGAGTTGATTTCTTCTTGTAAAAGCGGAGCTGGTTTGCTTCCTGCTCCATGAGAGCCGACAAACCCAGTCACTCCTGGTGTATTACGAACAACATACCATGATTGATCCGTCATGACCATTTCGACGAGGACATAACCTGGAAAAGTTTTGTGAACGATCTCTTTCTTTTTCCCATTCTTTTCTTCCGTTTCGACTTCTTCTGGTACGACAACACGAAAGATGTAATCGCCCATCCCCATGCTTTGCGCCCGTGATTCCAAGTTCGCTTTCACCTTGTTTTCATAGCCGGAGTAAGTATGCAAGACATACCAATTTTTTTCAAAAGATTCCATTGTATTCGGTCTCCCTATCTTTTTGTAAAATAAAAAAACCTCAGTTGCACCGAAGTTTTTCCTCGAATCAATTATACCACGAT
The DNA here is from genome assembly GCF_051909435.1 of Enterococcus sp. 125944. Lineage (NCBI taxonomy): Bacteria > Bacillati > Bacillota > Bacilli > Lactobacillales > Enterococcaceae > Enterococcus > Enterococcus sp. 125944. The sequence goes on from NZ_JBQASY010000001.1 coordinate 196,589, forward strand.
TTGTTTTACTTGACTAGTTGCTGATAATCCAGCAGCATTTATTTCAAAATCAAATCAAAAACAGTTTGAATCAGCGTATCCATCACAAAAAACATCACTGCAAAAATAATTGTCGTTTGGATCACAACAAAAGTATCTCTGCGTAATTGCTTTCTTGATGGCCAAGAAACATTTTTCATTTCAGCAAAAACATTTTTCATAAAGTTCATCAAGATTCCTCCTTACTTCGTTTCACGATGTAGCGTGTATTGATTGCAGTATTTGCAAAATTTTTTAATTTCAAGGCGATCGCCTTTTTTTCCTTCACTGACTGATTTCGAATAGTTGCGGGATCCGCAGACAGAACAAGCCAAAGCTGCTTTTTTTGTTGCCATTTCTGATGTCCTCCCCCTTTATACAAAGTTTTCCAAAGTTAAAAATACCATTTTTCAGTGAAAGTGTCAATTTTAGATTTTGACACGCAAAAATATAGTTTCCGCTGATTTTATGGTATTATAGAGATGTGAATTGGGTATTTGGGAGGGAATTGTTATGTTACTAAAAACAATGGTTTACAAAAAACGCGACTTAACTACGATCAAAGAAACAGCTACTTTAGAAGAAGCCTTGGAAATTTTAGAAGATTCTGGCTATCGCTGTGTACCGATCTTAGATGAATCCGGCAAAATCTTCCGGGGAAACATCTATAAAATGCACATCTATCGTCACAAATCGAATGGTGGAGATATGACATTACCAGTGACACACCTGCTTAAAAACGCGACAAAATTTATTTATGTCAATTCTTCATTTTTTAAAGTCTTTTTCACGATCAAAGAGTTGCCATACATTGCCGTATTAGATGAAAACAATGAGTTCTATGGGATTTTGACCCACAGTTCATTATTGAATATGCTGTCTCAATCTTGGAATGTCGAACAAGGAAGCTACGTGCTGACTATCGCATCAACTGGCACACAAGGCGATTTAGCGATCATTTCAAAAATCATCGCGAAATACAGCAGTATTGCCAGCTGTATCACATTGGACATCGGCAAGGATGAATTTATTCGTCGGACATTGATTACTTTACCGGCGAATACGTCAAAAGAGCTGTGCGATAAGATCATTTATCAGTTAGAGGCAAAAAACTTCAAAGTTGTTGAAATTGAAGATTTGAATGCAGAATAACAAAAAAGATCATCTCTACCAAAACCTACGGTAGAGATGATCTTTTTTTATTTGTTTTTTGGGAACCATCAAAGCAAAAAACAAATGATTGATTAAAATCGCTTATCGAAGCGAACACCTGTATTCACGATATACATTATAGGCGCTGTGATTGTCATGATAATCAACTCACTTAGCGCTGTTGTACCAAAGGTCGCCCAAAATGGTAATGCGAGAGTCAGATGCAGCATGATTGCAATCAAGAACATGCTCAACGAGAAGAAAATCGTATTAAGCGCTAAACGGACAAAGACATTCGGAACTTTCTTCTGCAATAGCGCCGTTGCTGACAATGCAAGCAAGGTTTGGCCTCCACCAAAGACGACGTCCAAAATTCCCATACCAAAAAATAAATTGTACAATACAACTCCGCCAAAAACACCCCACATCAGTTTTCTGTTAAAGACTACCAGATGATTCAGCCCTTCTGAGACACGAAATTGAATGGCACCAGAAGCCACTGGGGCGACTAAGACTGTCACTGCAACATACAGTGCCATGATCAAACCGTTCGCGACGACAACTCGCAACCGCTGGTTTGATAAAGTGGATGATTTATCCATTTGATCCCTTCTTTCTCCGAGTTTTGATTACGCGGGATGGTTGATGAACCGCGATGCGTTACGCACAAATAATTATTATACAGAAGATTACTGATTTATCAAGCTTACATTATTGATTTGGTTCTTATTGATTTCCATTGTCCAATTAAATTGGAGAATTCATGTGGATGTTTTGTGGATGAAAGTCTAAAAACCTATTTTCCCCCAAGCTGTTCTTCAGTAACAAGGTCGTACAATCTCCTTCTAAAGCAACCCACTTGTCAAATAGCAAAGTGTTAAAATCAACAAAAAAAGAAAGAGGAACGATCTATCTATCAGCGAGGCTAAAAAAGATACCGGAAATGACTAGAATATTTTAAATACATAACCATTAAAACGGTGGTTCTGCTTTGAATAGGAATCTTCCAGCAAAACAGGCCAAAGACGAGCATTGAGTATTTATTTGCTCGCAATTCATTCTGTTCTTCCTCTCCTACTAATTCTCATTGTCCTCCTTACAATTTTGTTTGCTTATTCTCAGCCTTTAGATTGATTTATTTCATTATTCATAGATGTAATCTATTCCTCGAAAGGAATGATTTTATATGAAAAAACTATTATCTTTTACTGTAGTAACCCTTCTTCTGATGGGTGGAGGCTGGTTCTGGTATGAGCAATCTTATGGAACGACAGATTACTACACTAAGATAACTTCGAAAGGGGAACGCGTTTCGATTGGTAGAGGTAGCGGGAGAGAACACTTTAGATACAAGTACAACTTAGCTAGCTATACATCAGACAATAATGAAAAAGATGTGTCTTTTAATTCCTATGGAGACAAGCCGCTAAAAGAGAATGCATACCTTGTATTACATGTAAATAATCATAAAGGAGTAATGGGATGGGAAGAAGTCTCGCCTAATGATGTTCCATCAGCTATATTGAATAAACTTGGATAAAGAACTCAAAGAGACGGACATCCGTCTCTTTATTCGTCAAACCAACTTCATGTAAACTTGATGTCTGCGAATCGTTCAATTGTTCATTTTCCTCTAAGTACCTGTTTGCTTATGAGGGGAATCGTACACCTTCATTGTTCATCGACTTAATGGCTAATAAGTTCAAAAGTGCTATCTTTTGATATCTTTAAATTTATCTAAAGATAGTGACAAAGACCATGTAAGCGGTTGCTTCTATCCGTTTTCGTGCTATACTATAAGTGTAAGGAGCAAGGATTCCCAGTAAAGCAGACGATGAAGGATCTGCAAGAAAAGAATTGTTGTCAACTTAGAAAAACAGACAAAGGATGTGGGAATTTGAGTTACTCCTTACTAATTGAATAGGATTCGGCGAATGTGAGCAATACGGATGTGATCATAGTGGACATAAGAACCTTAGATCACAAAAACAACAGCGAAAATAGTAGCTTGTTGTTACGTACCTTTCGTCGAATCTATTTTTTTGTCAAAAAATAGTTAAGCATCACTAGCCAAACTTGTCAGCAATCGTGCTATAATAAACAGCATTGATTTTAGATTAGATGGAGCATTTATTGTATGAAATATTATTATCATTTTGTTGTTAACCCTGAAGCAGGCAGTGGACGTGGCCTAAAAGTAGCCAAAAAAATTGAAGCAATCGTCAAGAAGCGGCGTTTTCCCCATCAGTTCTACTATACAGAATATGCTGGGCAAGAACAGGAACTTACTACTTCTTTACTGGCACAAGTATTGTTGCCATGGGATGACATCTATCGAGAAAATTCAGAAATGCTTTACCCCTTACTGGTGGTGATCGGTGGCGATGGCACCTTACATCAAGTAGTTTCCTCCCTTCAAGAATCAGAAAAAAATATTCCACTAGGCTACATTCCGGCAGGATCAGGGAATGACTTTGCCAGAGGAATGCGTTTACCTAAAGAACCAGAGCAAGTATTTTGGAAAATCGCTGGGACCGCTACTCCTCAATCGGTTACGATCATCAAGTATCATGATCAAATCCAAGATGAAACTGGGTTCGCAATCAACAATATCGGTATTGGATTAGATGCATCGATCGTTTACGCAGCAAATCATTCTGCTGCGAAATCAAACTTAAACAAGTTCAATTTAGGTTCATTTGCCTACTTGTCTGCAGTAGTGAATGTCTTGTTCCGGCAAAAAGGATTTCCCATCCTGGTAGAAACCAATGGGAAACAATTGAATTTTACAAAGGCTTTCTTGTGCACAACGACAAATCACCCCTACTTCGGTGGCGGTGTGGCGATCGCACCTACAGCAAACCTCAACGAAGATAAGATCGATTTCGTTCTCGTTGAGCGAGTCGCTTTGTTCAAAATTTTTTGGCTTTTAGCCTTACTAACCCGCAAGAAACAAATGAGATCTCGCTACTTCCATCATTTATCTACGAATAAGCTCCGAATCGTCTCCACAGTACCACAGCATGGTCAAGAAGACGGCGAAGAAATGGGTAAGCGGCCATTTGATATCACCATAACCACTACCAAACAATTGATATGGAGTTAGAATAGTGAGAGAAGAAAAATGATGCAGCTGTTGTGTCAGCGGCATCATTTTTTTATGACTCATGCAACCCTTTTTTGATTAAACCAGCGGCTGTCTTTTTTCAAAACGAACTGTATTATCAAAAAGGCACAGGCAAATAAGACCAATATCAAGCAGTTCAACCAGAATTTCGTAATGAAATCCGCATTCACTGAGAGGGTGTTCCCAATCAATTGATTGTTTTGTACAAACCAATAAGTCGGTGTAAAAGAAGCGATCTTACTAATAAAGTCTGGTAAAAAATCTGATGAAACAAAAACTCCCCCTAAAAAACAGCTTCCCATAATATACACATTCGAAATTCCATTCAACGCCTCACTATTTTTGACAAATGAGGTAACACACGTTGAAAATGTGACAATTGGCAAGAAAAAACACAAAAGATTAATCACTAGATAGCCGGTCATGACGGACCACGTGCTACGAGTAAATAGGAGTAATCCCGCTGTAAAACAACTAGTCAGAAGCAGTGAATACCCCAACATACCAATAGAAACGGCTCGGTTCAACCGCCGTGTTGATAAAGGAGATACTTGATTGCGATTCCGGATTTCTTTCCGATTGAACACTAGATTGACCACTCCATAGCCACTAAAAATAGAAAGAAACAAACCGTAAGCAAGTGCATTGAATACTAAGCTGCCGAATTGCTGGTTCATCCGTTCACTGTATCCACGACTAATCGTTACTTCGCCATTTGCGGCCAAAGTAGATTGCGTATTTTTCAATGCCTCTTCCCTATTGCCAGTTACATGATAAAAAGCCGTATAAGTCGACAAAAAGGTATCTACTTGCCCTTCAATCAATGTTTTAGCAAAAGCATCGGGACGAGATTGTGCATCGATTGCTGACGGTACACCTGCTTCAATATTCGTAGTAAAATCTTTAGGCAAAAATAAAACATAGTCGATTTTTCCAAAATACAGCGCATCATCAATCGATTTTTGGCTCTTATCAGACAATTCCACAACCGTTTGTTCTTCTTTTAAATAGTCAATCAGTGCTTTACTTAATGCGGAGTTGTCTTCTGTAACAATGGTCATTGTCCCCCGATCCAATTTTGCATCCGGTGCTGCTGTATTTTGCGCATAGAAGAAGGTGATGATCACAGTTACAATGACTGCAATCAACAAATTTGTTTTGTTCGCTTTTAAAATTTTCAAAACGGCTTTATACAGCGACATATTGAACCCTCCTTTCAAACATTAGATTACTAAAGGCTAAGATAACCATAAAGGCTACTAACCAGAAAAGATTCAAATAGAAATCCTCTAGTGAGCGATAAAAATAGAGCTGATAGAAACTCTCACTAATTAAGTTGACAAGATTCAGTTTTCCTAGCACCGGAATGTGCAGATCGATCCAGTATTTGATGTCTTGGGAGCCCATCATACCAGCAAAAAAACTCATCGCCATTGTAACAGCCACACCCAATCCTTCTTTTTGTGCCAGCCCCATATTAGGAAACAAATTCCCAACCAAATTCCCTAATAATAATGCATTCAATGCACCCAAAGCGGATAGGACGAATAACCACTGCCAGCGGTTTCCGAAGTCGACTTGATAAATAAAATGAAAAACACTTAGAATCACTAAAACTTCTAAGAAAAATATCGTGAATCCAGCAAGGATATTTGCTGAAAAAACCAGCAATCGGTTTCGAGGGATGATCGAAAGGCGAATCCCTTTGGAAGACTGATTTGCTTGCTGGTCTTGGGCGTTTCTGACCCCCCACATGAATCCATACAAAATAGCCATTCCCACCAAGGTAAAGAAATAAAAACTTTTGATACTCATGTTTCTAGTCTGATTTTCTTGCTGAACAAAAGATTCTCCAACTAGAAAAGATGTGAGCTGGTCTTCTGTCAAAGTAGAGTCAATTGCCACCAACTTATTGGCCAGGTCAGTATTTTGTAAAAATCGGTCCATCATGTTTTTTAGAATGGTTTGAGAAAGACCGGTACGTGCAATAGCCAATTGGATCGATGACTGTTCAAAGGAATAATATCCAGCAAGATCCCCTGCATCTAATCGTTTTTCAGCCTCTTGAGGAGAGACTTCTTGTAGTGAAAACAATGGTTCTCCACCAGACTTTGTTTGCTTCAAAACATTCATAAATGCGACTTGCTGAGTCAGTTGTCCCTCATTTGTTTTCTGATTTTGTTCTTCTTTGATAATCCCAACGGGAATCGTCTCGATCGTTCCAGCTTGATCAATCTCGCTAAATGCTACAGAAAACATCAACCCTAATAAAATCGGGAAGATCAATGTCCAAAATAGTAAGGAATTATTACGAACTAAAACGTTCAAGCGATACCGATATAAGTGTCCAAACATAATCTCCCTCCTAGTCTCTTAATTCTTTACCGGTAATTTCCAGAAACACATCGTTTAATGTTGCTTCTCCTGTGTGAATCTTAGTAAATGCGATATGTTCATCCTCCAAATAGCTTAGTACTGGTAAAAGAATCTCTTTCATCTTTTTGGCTGTGATCGTCAAACGCTCTTTATCATAGGCAGTTTCAAGAACTTGAGGCAATGACTTGATAAATTCGATCGCTGTATCTGGAAGTAAAGGGATATCAATCACAAGATTTTCCGTACTTCGAACCATGTCCTTCAACTCTTCTTTTGTTCCTTTCGCGATGACTTGTCCCTGATCCATGATCACAATCTGATCACAAAGTATTTCGACTTCCTCCATATAATGAGTCGTATAAACAATTGTTGCACCTTGCTGATTCAACTTTTTGATACTGTCCAAAATTTTGTTCCGACTTTGGGGATCCACGGCAACAGTTGGTTCATCAAGAAAAATCAGTTGTGGTTTATGGGCAATGCCGCAAGCAATGTTTAAACGCCGTTTCAAGCCACCACTTAATTGTTTTGGATAGAATCCTTTGAACTCTTCTAATCCCACAAGCGAAATGACTTCCTCGATCAATAGTATCCGCTTCTTCTTGTCAGCAACATACAGACCACAGAAGTAATCAACATTGTCGTAGACAGTCAACTCTTCAAATACAGCGATATCTTGCGGAACGACGCCAATTTTTTGCTTTATTTCATAACTTGTCGGTGTCATTTTATTTCCAAACAATTTAATAGTCCCTTTATCAAAAGATAATAAGGACAACATACAGTTGATAGCTGTTGATTTGCCGCTTCCATTAGGTCCTAAAAGCCCGAGAACTTCACCTTCCCTGACTTGCAAATTAAAATGATTCAATGCGAGAAAATCACCATAACGTTTTACCAAGTTATCAATTTCAATAATCATCGAAAAAACTCCTTTCCAAACACTTCTTATTCTGACTATAATAAAAAGCGAAAAGAATAACTAGTGAGGATACGCCAAAACAAAAATGACATTTGTCATTATTTAGGAGCCAGATATGAATAAACCATTGTCGATTAATGAGGTTGTTTTTTATTTTCTTCTCTGTGGAGGGCTAATGTCCCTGAATGGCTTCCAAGCCCTAGACTTAATCTATCTTTTGACGACAATCATCTTAAGTGGTCTCTGTCTGCTGTTCAAAAAAGGAACGTGGCTGGCATTGGGCATTTTGATAGGTCTTAGTTTGGTTTGGCCAATTTATAGCTATTTTTTCCCATGCGTCTTTCGTTCAGCCCAGATTGGTGAAAAGCAAGAAAAGATCCTCCTGCTCATTCTTTGTATACTCTTATTTTCCTTGGTTCCTTCTTGGCCGATACGGATTATACTGATGCTTTTGGTCTACTCTGCTTCTTACTTGCGAAACGATAGTTTTGAATTTCATTCGTTACAAAAAAAATTCAACTCGACTCAAGATGCCAATTGGGAAAATGAGAGCCGATTGCGTGAGCAAAACGACTACCTTAAAAGCTCTCAAGAAACAGAAGTCGCCTTACAGATCGCTGAAGAGCGGAATCGAATCGCTCGTGATATCCATGATAATGTTGGTCATCTGCTTTCAAGTGCCATCTTACAATTAGGTGCCATTCAAGCAATTAATCAAAATAAGCAACTTCACTTACCATTGGATCAATTGAACCGAACCATGAACTTGGGTATGGACCGCATCCGAGAAAGTGTTCACGATTTACATCATCACTCGCTTCCTTTTCCACAAGCATTAGATCTTTTGCTATCAGACTTTCAATTTTGTACAGTTGAGGTAATAGGAACACCGCCAAGTATTCTCTCTCAAACACAACAAACTGTCCTAATCACGATCATAAAAGAAGCCTTGACCAACGTCATGAAGCACAGTCAAGCAACAAAAGTGACTTGCGATTTTAAACAACTACCTGCTTTTCATCGATTACAAATCAAGAATGACAAACCAAAGGATAGGCTCAATCACACCCACGGGATCGGTTTGCAGACGATGCGCCAGCGAATCAACCAGGTAAACGGACAACTCCATGCCCTTGAAAAAGAGAATTTATTTCAACTTACGATTATTTTACCTAAGGAGGAGGACCAATGATCCAAGTAGTAATCATCGATGACGATCCCCTAGTTACCGCATCATTAAAAACCATCTTGGAAGTTTCAAACGAAATTGAGGTAACAGGCATTGGTCATTGTGCCAAAGAAGCAGTTGCATTGTACGAAGAAAGAAAACCTGCGATTATACTAACAGATATTCGGATGCCCGATGGGACTGGATTAGATGCTGCTCGCAAGATTTTAACCCAGGATCCGAATGCCGTCATTTTACTCTTAACTACTTTTGATGATGATGCCTATATACGAGAAGCTTTGGATCTCGGAGTCAAAGGCTATCTCATCAAGCAAAATCTTTCGGCTATTGTTCCCTCTATCAAAGCTGCATACAATGGCCAAGCAGTGTTTGGCGCTGAAATCGTCACGAAGTTTCCTACACTGTTAAAAAATAATGACTCTTATTTGACTACTCATTTCTCAGAACGAGAAAAAATGATCTTGAAGGAAATTGCCACTGGAAAAAACAATAAAGAAATTGCGCAAGCGTTGTTTCTCAGCGAAGGAACGGTCCGCAATTATATCAGTAAGTTATTAGAAAAATTAGAACTTCGGGATCGTACCCAGTTAGCCATTTATTATTACCAGCATTTACAATAAAAAACACGTAAGAGGCAATCTCCTCTTACGCGTTTTTTTGATTTCAGCCTTAAATGCTTCCTGAACTATTCGGATTGGTTGGGTTAGTCGGATTTGTGTTTGGTGCCCAAACTGGCGGAACTTTGTCTAATTTTTTCTCTAAACCGGTTTCCTCTCCTTGCTCGTTTTCGGCATCTGGACTTTCATCAAGTTTGTATTCTTTCTCCAACTCATCCAATTTCTTGAAGTTATTGCTGGATTCTTTTGCTAATTTTTCTAATTTGTCATCTGTTTCTTTCGCCATTTGAAAACGCCTCCTTTTGGTATTAGCTTAGCATGTTTCGCTAAAAAACCAAAAGAAAGCGCTCATTTTCATTAACTGTAAAAAATTCTTTTTTAAGAGACGAGAAAATCATATGGAGAAAGATTTTCCATCCCAATCATTGGATCAACCACATTTTTTTGAACCATTTCGATTGTCAATTCTCTCGAAAGCGGTTCTTTTGAGATAGTTCCTTCCGGTAGTGTTTCTTCGATGATGGATTCACTCGGTGTTGTGGCAAACAAATCAAGTTCCTGTTTCTGAACCGACTGCTTACTGCTCACCGGCTCACGGGCAGTATCTGTTTTCTTTTCACTTTTCATTGTGGCTGTTGTCCGTGAGTTAGACTCTGAGAAAGGATCATCTGCTTCTTCAAACTGTGCCAACCTTTGACGTTGCAAAGGTGTCATCTCGTCGCTGCCGTTGATCCGCTCTTGCAAGGTAGTCAGTCGAGTGGCGGACTCATGTGTCACACATGTTTGATAAGCTTGGGGTTCTCCTAATAAAATCAACAGCTCTTTGCTGCGGGTCACTGCTGTATAGAGTAAATTTCGTTGCAGCATTCGTTGGTATTGATGAACCATCGGCATGATCACCATTTTGAACTCGCTTCCTTGCGCTTTATGGATCGAGCAGCAATAGGATAATGTGATTTTATTCCATTCATTTCGCTTATAGGTAACTTCTGTGGCATCGAATTGGATCACTAATTCGTCCACTTTGTCTTCCGACTGTTTGGCAGGAATAATGCCGACGATTTGTCCCATATCCCCATTGAAAACATTGTCTTCTGGTGAATTGACCAGCTGCAAAACTTTATCTCCGATCCGATAGACTGTTTCATTCCAAGTGACTTCTTTTTTGGTCCCATCGTTTGGATTAAAGATTTCCTGCATCATCTTGTTTAGTGCATCGATCCCTGCTGCTCCGCGGTACATTGGCGCTAGAACTTGAATGTCTTGCGGTGTGAAGCCTTTCGCTTTCGCCCGTTGCACGATTTGTGCGATCAACGGTTCAATTTTGTAAGCATCACAAGCAAAGAAAGAGCGATCTCTTTGATTTTGGGTAAAGTCTGCAGGCAGTTGCCCATTTTTTATCGCATGAGCCAATGGAATGATGCTTGACCCATCTCCTTGACGATAGATCTCGGTCAATTCTTGTTTTGGAATCTGTTCGATTTCTAAAAGATCATGCAGCACTTGTCCCGGTCCTACTGAAGGCAGTTGGTCTTTGTCGCCAACAAAAATAACTTGCATATTTGTAGGGATCGATTTGAACAATGTATTAGCCAACCACGTATCCACCATCGACATTTCATCAACAATCAACAAACCGCCTTCAAGTTCTTTCGCAGCGACACTAGGCGTCTTCTCACGGCCGTTAAGCCCAAGCAAACGATGAATCGTCCCACTGGGAAGTCCCGTCGTCTCATTCATCCGTTTGGCTGCCCTACCTGTAGGAGCTGCCAACAAGATGGGGAACATTTCTTCCGTGTATTTTGCGGGATCTAAATCAAGATCATTCAATTCAGCAAATAATTGAACGATCCCATTGATTACTGTCGTTTTCCCTGTTCCAGGTCCGCCAGTCAAAATAAATAATGGGGAATGGATGGCTTCTTTGATGGCTTCTTCTTGGGAAGATCCATAGACGATCCCTAATCGCTTCTCGATTTTTCGCAGTGTTTTTTCAACTGTTTTTTTGGGGTAGTTGATTTCTTTTTTGCGAGCTAATAATCGTTGGATCGAATTGGCGATCCCCCACTCTGAAAAATAGAGACTGTTTTCATACAACTTCGTTTCTTCTTGTTGGATCTTGCCTTCTTCTACCAATCCAATAATCGTATTTGCCAAGTCATCCGGTGGAATTTCGATGGGTCGACTCGTTTCCAACAACCGAAGTGTTTGCTCGAGCAAATCTTGTGCGTGAATATACGTGTTCCCAGTCTGTAAAGATTGGGCAAAAATCTGGTGCAAAACTGCCGCACGATAGCGCTGGGGCGAGGTGGCTTCAATTCCTAATTGATCGGCGATGTTATCTGCCCGTTTGAAGCCAATCCCTTCAATATCTTCGACTAATTGATAAGGATTTTCTTGGATGATCTCTAATGCTTCATTTTTGTATGCTTGGTAAATGGCAAAAGAAAGCTGACTACCAAATCCATAGCGGCTTAACCCAACGATCACTTGATCCATCCCATGATTGAGTCGAACCGTATCAAGAATCATTTTTCGCTTGCTTTCATTCAATCCAGGAATTTGCTCCAACAATTCCGGGTCCTCTAACATGCGATCGATCGCCTGGTCTCCTAGAAGCCCCACAATTTTTTCAGCCGTCTTCTTACCGATACCAGGAAACTTCTCTCCTGAAAGATAATTGATCAGACCTTGCTCTGATGTAGGTTGTTCTTGCTGATAGCTGTCCACTTTTAATTGGACGCCATATTTGGGATGATTGACTAACTCACCGTAGAATCGGTAACTCTCCTCTTCTTGGATCTCACCGAAGCTTCCAGTGACGACGATCTCAGATTCTTTGTAATCCGCATTATTTTCTGTCACTTTGACTAAAAGTACCTTATAGAAATTGCTAGGATTTTGAAAAAAGATCGCGGCAACATGGCCGACAAAAAATGTTCTTTCTGGATTCACGACGCCGCTCCTTTCACCTATAGTAAGGCATCTAAACTGTCTTGATTTTCTAGAAAACTTGCATCATTCCAACAGGTCATCTCAAAAGGCAATTGTTTATCTGCTCCTGTCTCTAAAATGGTCAAGCTATTATTAACAAGACCACCTTGTTCCCGCAATTGTGCCAATTCTTTTCCGGCCAACCATTGGATAGCTGCCGTCAATGAGGCCCCATGACCGACAAAAAGTAACGGACCATTGTGGGCTTGCACAGCAGTCATCACCACTGTTTCAATGCGCTTCAGGGCATCTTCGATGGGCTCTCCTTGAAATATCGTTGGGTCATAACGGTCAAGATGGTGGCGCAAATCAGCCAGCTCTTGCGGGTATTTTGCCTGCATTTCATCAATGAACTGCCCTTCTAAATCGCCTAGTCCAAGTTCACGTAATCCTTCTGTATAAACAATCTCGACTGGTTGCTTTAATCTTTCCACAATCCCTTGTGCGGTTGTACGGGCACGTAACGAGGTACTTGAATAGATTTTTTCAAAAGGAACATTTGCGATTGCGTCACCCAAAAGCTGGATCTCCTGATAACTTTCAGGCAACAATGGTGAATCGCCCATCATTCCTTGAAATCGTCGTGCTTGATTCCATTCTGTTTTGCCATGACGAGTAAAATATAATTGCATCGAACAAGTCTCTCCTATCGATTGTATCTAATCTAATTTGTCATTGTCGTAGTGATGAGTCAATTCTAGCTCTGGAAACCCTTGTTGCCGTAAAGCTTCATAAATAATCAACGCGGCAGTGTTAGATAAATTCAATGATCGGACATGGGCATCATTCATTGGAATTCGTAAACATTTGTCCGCATGTTCGCGCATGAATGTTTCAGGCAATCCAGTTGTTTCCTTCCCAAAAAGGAAAAATTGTTCTTCATGAGTCGTATAATCTACTTCAGAATAGACACGATTGGCAAACTTAGAGATCAGGTACAGTGGACGATCACCTAAAAAGGACATAAATGCCGCTAAATCTTTGTGATAAGTAATATGAACATCATGCCAGTAATCAAGTCCAGCACGCTTCAAATGCTTGTCATCTGTTGAAAAGCCTAATGGTTCAATTAGGTGTAAATGTGTATTGGTGGCCGCGCAAGTCCGAGCGATATTGCCGGTATTGGCAGGAATTTGTGGTTCAAATAAAACAATGTGATTCATCTGGTAAGACTCCTTTCAATTGGTTCGAGCCAATTGTCTCTCAATAGATTCTATAGTACCATATTTTAACGAAAATCGTTTTGCGAACTTCTATCTGATTTACTGAAACTTTGAGCATAAAAAAAAACGTACCAACTCGGTGTCAATCACTGCGAGTCGTTACGTTAGTGAAGCTCTTTTCACTAACTTTTATCAGAACAGGAACCTGATAAAAACCAATGAAAAATGACTTGAGAACAATATATCACTCCCATGACATGATTGCAAGGGTAAATAACAAAAAAGTTCAAAAATTTTTCAAGAAACTTTCGCGACTAACAACTCAATATCGACTGTTATTTCGTGTAACGGGTTTTCCCGAACTTTTGCTATTTGCTCGTTTGACGCACCCCACTCCAATGGCGACATCGCCAACAAGTCCAGTCGCCGGTCTTCTGGGATTGAGAATGGATAACAAATCCGTTCTCGGCTCGCTTGCGGATATTTTGCAAAAAATTTATCAACGACACGTTCATTAGAATAGACTTGTTTTGCAGAATCATCTGGATAAAAAGCTTGCCGCAGCTCTTTAAGGTAGCCTGTTGCTGGCACAACTTTGATCACTTGTCCGCCCGGCTTCAAGATGCGGTCGAATTCCTGATAATTGGAAGGCGAAAATAAATTCAAAATCGTATCAAAACTAGCGGGGGCAAAAGGAAGATTCGTGAGATCTGCGACACACCAAAAGGCAGAAGCAGCATGATTGGTTGCCAAATAGACGCCTTCCTTGGCAATGTCAAATCCTACTGCCGTTTTTTCTTGTCCGGCTAATAATTGGGCAAAAAAGCTGCCTTCCCCACAACCAATATCTAAAATGTTTTCAGATTGTTCAATCTGGTGGGAGATGGCCTCTAAGACTGGACGATACATCCCACTTTGGATCATCCGACTTCGAGGAACAAACATTCCTTGATCATACTCCGTTTTCACAGGATGATCCAAAAAAAATAAAGTACCCTTTTTTGAAAGATCAAAACGATGACGATTCAGACAAATCAGTCCACTCTCATTGGCAAAGACCTGCTGATGACACAATGGACACTCAAATAAGTCGCTATGGGCCTCAAGAAAAAGTCGCCCACGATCGATTTTTTTTAACATATCAAATCCCTCTTCTCTTTCTTACTTTAGCATAGACTTATGGTAAAATGCTAGTATAGAATAACAGCTGAAAAACGGAGGGAAACAGATGTTAAAAGAATTTTGTGCCGAAAATTATACGATGATCCCATTAGCGATCGGCCGAGGAGCAAAACGGATCGAGTTATGCGACAATTTGGCTGTCGGCGGGACCACACCTAGCACGGGTGTGATTGAAGAAGCACTGAGTTACGCTGGTGAAAAAAGTGTACCGATCATGACAATGATTCGACCAAGAGGCGGTGATTTTGTTTATAATGACATCGAGTTAAAAATCATGCACACCGATTTGATCGAAGCCAAGAAATTAGGAACTGATGGTGTGGTCTTTGGCTGTCTGACACCGAACGGCTGGCTCGATGAGGAAGCACTGGAACTTCTGATTGATACAGCTGAAGGATTACAGATCACTTTTCACATGGCATATGATGCCATTCCGGAATCTCGCCAATTTGAAGCCATTGATTGGCTTGCTAATCACGGCGTCCACCGCATCCTCACACATGGCGGGCCAGCAGGAACAGCTATCGAAGAGAACTTAGAACGGTTAAAAGCATTGATCGACTATGCAGGAGACCGCTTGATTATTTTACCAGGTGCAGGTATTTCATACAAGAATGCCCAGTCAATTGCCGATCAGCTTGGTGTCTCTGAACTCCACGGAACGAAAATCGTTGATTTGACAGATCATTAAGCAAAAAAGACATTCGCTGATAAACGAATGTCTTTTTTGCGCAAAGCCTACTACCATTTATCATATCGCCTGCAACAAATCGTACTGTGATTGGTACAAGTGATGATAGAGCCCTTTTAAGGCCATCAGCTGGTCGTGATTGCCCGATTCAGCAATTTTTCCTCCAGCGACATAAAAAATACGGTCGGAATTTTTGATCGTTGACAGGCGATGGGCAATAATGAAGGACGTCCTGCCTTCCAGAAGTTTTAAAAGCCCTTCTTGCAGCAGCTCTTCAGTCTTTGTATCAATACTTGAAGTTGCTTCGTCTAGAATCAATATCTTTGGATCTGCCAGTAATGCTCGGGCAAAGGAAATTAACTGGCGTTGCCCTGCGGATAACGTACTTCCTCGCTCTTCAACAACTGTGTGGTAACCATCTTTCAACTCCTTGATAAACTCGTGGGCTCGAACGATTTTTGCAGCTTCGATGATTTCTTCTTCGGTTGCTGCCAGATTTCCATAACGAATATTTTCCATGATCGTCCCCGAGAAAATAAAAGTATCCTGCAGCATGACACCCATTTGTGAGCGCAATGATTCCAAGGTCACATCCCGAACGTCATAACCGTCAACTTTGACACTGCCTTCATTCACATCATAAAACCGACTTAACAAGTTGATGATCGTCGTTTTACCTGCGCCGGTAGGACCAACTAACGCAATACTTTCTCCTGCCTGAATCTGGAAGTTAACATCAGACAAGATATTTTTGCCTTCTTCGTAACGGAAAGTCACATGATCGAAAGCCACTTCCCCTTTGATGCTCGGCAATTCTATCGCATCAGCTTTATCTTCAATATCCGGTACTTCATCCATCGTCTCAAAGATCCGTTCAAGGTACGCCGTTGCCGTAATCAGTGAATTATAAAAATTTCCGATATTGATTACTGGATTCCAAAAATTATTGATGTAACTAATAAAAGCAATCAACGTGCCAGTACTGACATCAACACCGATTTGACGAATACCAACAAAGTAAATCAGACAAGTAGTGATCACAGAGATGTTTTGCACCCCTGGCCACATCAAAAATTGGACTCTGACAGCTTTCATCCAAGATGTACGGTAATCATTGCTGACTTCTTCAAAAATTTGGGCATTTTCTTCTTCACGGGCGAAGGATTGAGTGATCTTGATACCAGCGATACTTTCGTGAATATACGCATTTAGATTCGACTGTTTGTTGCTTAAAACTTGATAAGCTTTGCGCTGTTTATTTTTAATCACCATGACCATCACGAACAAGATCGGTAAGAGTGCCAATGAATACAATGTCAGTTTGACGTCGATGACTAACATGAAAATCAGTGTGATCACTACATTGAAAACATCGGAGATCAGATTGATCAGTCCATTGCTTAATAGATCGCTCAGTGTATTGATATAGTTGACCACACGGATCAAAATCTTTCCATGAGGCCGCGTATCAAAATAGGAAAAAGGCAAGCGCTGTAAATGTTCAAAGATATCGTAACGCATGTCTTTCAAGACGTCTTGGCCAATATTCGTAATATGATAAATCCGGTAACGCATGCACAGTCCAATGATCAGCAGTGTCACAACAAACGCAGCACCGATCAAAAACAGCTGCATTTTATTCTGGTCAGGAATAGCTGAATCGATCGCAATTTTTGTAAATACCGGAGCAAGCATTCCCGCCAAATTGGCTAAGATGATCGTAAAGAGGACTTTACCGATACTCGCTTTATAAGGGACGACATAGCGGGCCAATCGTTTAAAGTCTTTCCAACTGAACTCCTGTTCCAGTTCTTCATCCACATCAAATTTATTGCGCGCCATTGTCGTCACCTCCAGTCAATCCCAATTGTTTTTGGTATACCTCGAAGTATCTGCCTTTTTTGGCAACTAGTTCTTCGTGGGTTCCCTGCTCGATCACGCGTCCTTTTTCCATCATCAGAATTTGATCTGCTTCACGGACAGAAGAGATCCGATGAGCAATGATGAAAGTCGTTTTTTCTCCAGTTAGTTTGGTTAGCTCTTGTTGGATCTTGGATTCTGTCTCCATGTCAACCGCTGAAGTGGTATCATCAAGAATCAAGATCGATGGATCTTTCGCCAAAGCCCGTGCCAATGAAATACGTTGTTTTTGGCCACCGGATAAGCCTACTCCCCGCTCACCGACGATGGTTTCATAACCTTGAGGCATTCGGGAAATAAAGGTGTCGGCATCCGCTACCACCGCCATTTGCCGGATAAAGTTTTCGTCTGCCAACGGATTTCCAAAAGCGATATTGTCAGAGATCGTGTTAGAAAACAAGAATACATCTTGCATGACCATTGAAATGTTCTCCCGCATTTGGCGGACCGGATATTCTTTCGCATTTTTGCCATCAATCAGCACTTCACCCTCAGTAGGATCATAAAACCGGCCTACAAGATTGACCAATGTTGTTTTACCAGAGCCGGTTTCACCTAAAATCCCTAACGTTTGCCCAGGTCCTATTTTAAAGCTAACATCTTCCAAAACATTTTGATCCGGATCATCGGAAAAATGAAAGGAAACATGTTTAAATTCCACAAAGCCTTTGATTGGTTCCAAGGCTTTCTTTTCATGGACAGGAATTTTTGACTCTTGTGCGAGCATTTGACGAATCTTGATACAGGCGGCAGAAAAACGTTGAACATCATTGATCAGCCAGCCACTCATTCGCATCGGGTTATTCAACATCCATAGGTACCCGTTGAATGCCACTAGATCACCTAATGTCATGTCTCCATTGATCACAAAGATTCCTCCTAAGACCAAAGCAATGACATTCAAACTTCCGGCTAATCCATCCAACCAAGGCAAATAGGTTCGGGATACTTCGGCAGAAGCCATGTTGCGGGTCTTGAAATCTTGGTTGTACGCTTTAAACTTGTCGATCTCATAATTTTCTCTGGCAAATGCTTTGACGACGCGATTACCACCAATATTTTCTTCTACCATCGAATTCAACCGAGAAAAGCTTTCCCGAATCTCAAAGAACAATGGATGAGCTTTTTTTGACATTTGATTCGTTAATAGAAAGATGATTGGCGTCACAGCGACTAAAGCAAGCATCAATTTCCAGTCAATAAAACTCATGACCACTACGGCTGAGAAAAACCACAAAAAACATTCGGCTATATTATAGGTCACCCAAGAAACAAAGTGTCGAATAGCATCGGTATCCCCTGTCATACGCGCCATAATATCCCCAACTCGCGTATGATTAAAGAAGTCAAAATCCAGTTCTTGCAGTTTGTGATATAAATCTTCTCGTAAATGATAGAGCGTGTTTTGTCCAACTCGTTCAAATAATAGTTGATACGCATAGCGGACAATGGTTCGGATCACTGT
Source organism: Enterococcus sp. 125944 (assembly GCF_051909435.1). Classification (NCBI taxonomy): domain Bacteria; kingdom Bacillati; phylum Bacillota; class Bacilli; order Lactobacillales; family Enterococcaceae; genus Enterococcus; species Enterococcus sp. 125944. The sequence goes on from NZ_JBQASY010000001.1 coordinate 215,405, forward strand.
CGTTGCGATCATAATCAGTAATAATGGAATCAATAAGTGCGTTTGCTGCTGATTGATCACATCATCGATCACCATTCCCCCTAGATATGGATTGACGACGATCAACGCAGCATTAATAAGTAAAAACAGGATTGCTAAAATGATTCGGCCACGATTTTTTTCGCATATCGCCAGATCCATTGTGTGTTACTCATCTAATTCCCCCTCTCGTTGTTAAGCTTAGCGATTTACTAGGCGATTAAAATGGTTTTTCTTACTCATTTTGATGTAAAATATTACTAAGAAGCCGTCGACCTGAAATTACCAGGTTCTGACACCATTGGAGTGATAAATGAATGAATCTAGTAAATCCCAGAACCTTTAATCCCGAAATCATCTACTTGTTTGATCCTTGGACACAGTCTGAAAGTCATGGAGAAATGCATCACCATGATTTCTTGGAAATCAGTATCGTTTTGGAAGGAGAAAGCAATTATTATTTTGAAGAGGCGCCAGCTACTAAAATCAAGGCAGGCAGTATCATGTTGTTTAACCCTGGTGTCAATCATTGTGAGTTTCAGGAGTCAGGGACTTGTTCCCACCAACTGCATATTGGCTTAAAGAATATTTCTTTAGAAGGATTCAAACGCAACTTTTTCCCCAACAAGCAACCGTTACTGGATTTAGGAAAATACCACCACCAAGTTTTAGATAAAGCGTGGCAGCTCGTTCGGGAGAGTAATGAGGAGCAAGATGAATTCCAATTAATGCAAAAAGCATTGATCATCGAGATGCTGGTCTATATATTAAGAGGCTTAAACGACAAACGTCTGAATGTGGTGCCCTATCTCACGAAAAGCCAACGCCGCCACCAACAAATCGTTAACTACACCATCTACTTTTTAGAGAACCACTATAAAGAAGAAATCACTTTAGAAAAGCTCGCACAAGATCAGTTTCTCAGTCCAACCTATCTTTCAAAAGTTTTTAAAGAGGCTACTGGAGTCAGCCCAATCAATTATTTAATCGAGATCCGGCTAAAACGTGCGAGAGATATGCTGACAAACGAGAAACTCACGATCAAAGAAGTCGCTTCTGCTGTTGGTTATCAAGACGCGTATCACTTTAGCAAGTCTTTTAAAAAACTTTTTGGCGTTTCTCCTTCGTCAGTCATTCCCAAGTTGCAAAAATAAATTTACCATCATGGTCCCATCATCGATACGAATAAGACAAAAAAGCGAGGCGTCTCTTATAGAAAAGAGGCGCCTCGCTTTTGATGAATGGATCTACTTTGATTGAAAGAAATACCTAGTTTCTTCAACGAATAAAATAGTTCATAAATAAGCTAGCAATGTTGAAATAAATCAAGACACTAGTCAAATCACTAAGTGTCGTAATGAATGGACCACTGGCAACGGCTGGATCAAAGCCTAATTTATCCATTAACATTGGAATCAGACTTCCTGCGAGATTCGCTACCGTAATGGCACACATCATCGCCATTCCAATAACAAAACCTAAGATCGGGTTTTGTTTCCAGACAGCCACGATCGCAAAAATCGTTAAACCGGTGACAGCACCAGTCACTAACCCTGTGAGGACTTCACCGATCACCGTTCGCATAAAGCTTTTTTCTTTATCATCTGAGATGGCCAAACGGCGGACCGCAACCGCTAAAGATTGCGTACCGGCATTCCCTGCTGTACCAGTGATCAATGAAATAAAAACGGCTAAAATACTTGCTTCACTTACAAGCTCTTCATAATGACTGATCAAGCTTGCTGTTGCCATCCCCAAGAAAAGCAATGTGATCAGCCATGGCAAGCGTCGTGAAGAGGCTTTGAGGGGATTTTCACTGACTTCTTCCACGTTGACCCCGGCTAATCCGGAATAGTCACTGGCAGCTTCATCATCGATTACGTCAATGATGTCATCGACAGTTACGATCCCTAATAAATGGTCATCGTAATCTGTAACTGGCAAAGCTAGAAAGTCATAATCCCGAAATGTCTGAGCTACATCTTCCTGATCATCCCCCACATGCACGGACATGACCCGTTCATTCAAAATATCTGCAATCATCGTATCATCATCATTGATGATCAAATCCCGCAAAGAGATTACTCCGACCAGTTTGTTGTCCGTATCGACGACATAAATATAGTAAATCGTTTCGGCGACATCTGCTGCATTTTTTAGGACATACATTGCGGATCGTACCGTTTGATTGGCCACGATCGAAACAAACTCTGTCGTCATCAATGAACCAGCTGTCTCATCTTCATAATGCAGGAGCTCTTTGATTTCACTAGCATCTTCTGCCGGCATCAAACTCAAATATTTTGCTACTTGCTTCTTATCTAACGTATTCAGAAGATCGACGGCATTGTCGGTATACATCTCTGCTAGCATGTCAGCCGCATAGCCGGGACGCATTTCCGAAAGATACTCTGTCATATGTTCATCATCTTCTTCGATCACGTCAAACATATCCGCCAACTCTTTGGGTGAAAGGTACGTATAAACGATTTGGCGCTGCGACTCATCGAGAGATTGGTAGAATTGTCCCTGCTCATAAATATGCAGATCCAAAAACACTTCACGAAATTTTTGGATATCTGTTTCATTCAACGCCTGAGTCAGCTGCTCAAAGCGCTCATTAAGTTCTTGATTTTCATCCAATCTCTTCACCTCTTTTATTCACTCATTGCTTGTTTGATTGATGCCATATCTGCCGGCAAGTCTGCTTTAAAATGCAGCGATTTGCCGCTGAAAGGATGGGTAAAAGCCAATTCGCAACAATGAAGGGCCTGACGATCAATGCCAAGATCCATCGCACCGCCATAAAGTTCATCTCCCAGTAATGGACAATGGATGGCAGCAAAATGAACGCGAATCTGATGGGTACGACCGGTATGAAGAAGAATCGTAACCACAGCAACTTGCTGATCCTTTTTCGTCAACCAATATTCCGTACGTGCGGATTTCCCTTCCAAACTTGTTTTTCGTTTTAATAATGAACTGAGATCTCGTGCAATCGGATAAGTGATTTCTCCGTGAGAAGCCAATTCTTGAATCTGTCCCGCAACGATTGCTTGATATTTTTTTATCAATTGCTTTTGCCGCAGCTGAACATCTAACTTCGCATGGGCAAAACCATGCTTGGCAAACAACATCAATCCAGATGTATCCCGATCTAAGCGAGTGACCACATGAATGACCTGATCTTGATAACCTTGCTGTTTATAATAAGCTTTGACACGATTAGCCATCGTCCCATTAGGATGATATTGAGCCGGGATCGAGGCAATGCCTGCTGGTTTGTTTACAATCAAAAGATGCTGGTCTTCATAAACGATCTCGATTGGCGTCTCATCTAATAAGACCGTTTCATGTTCACCTTCGTCTGGGATCACAATGGTTACCGTATCATTTTGCACCAAAGAATACAAGACATTTTGTCTTTGGTCATTAACAAAAATCTTGCCTCCTTGAAACTTGATTTTTGCCAACAATCCTTTAGAAATCCCTTGCTCTTTCAAAAAGTATTTTAACTGTTGCGGCTCTTGCCGCTCATAATGATAAGTAAATTCCATAACTGTTAAATTTCTCCAATAAACGCATCTTTGACACGGTTCCAAAAGTGCATATGCCGATAGGAGGCAAAGTGGATCCGTTCGTCTGCAATACGATAATAAATCGCATCGATTTCTTCCTGTTCAATCGTAAATTGATCAATGGTCACTAGATAGTCCGTACTAGCTTGTAGTTTGACTTTGACCCACTCATGATCTCCGACAATGATCGGTGACCCTAACGTTCGGAAAACACGATTGTTTAAAGAAGCGATTTCTGCTAGTTGAAAAGCATTGATACTTGGATGCAATACTGCCCCTCCCACGCTTTTGTTGTAAGCTGTTGAGCCTGTAGGTGTCGAAATCGATAAGCCATCTCCACGAAATTTCTCAAAAAGATCTTCTTTGATTGAAATATCAGCTACCATTGTCCGATTTCCCCGCTTGATCGTTGATTCATTCAATGCAAGAAAATGTTTGTCTGATTTCCCATTGGTATAAGTGATGCGGACATCAAGCAAAGGATAGCTCACACTCTTTTGACGATCATTGCACAACGTATCGACCAGTTCTTCCAATTCATAGTCTCGCCAGTCGGTATAAAACCCAAGGTGTCCTGTATGGACCCCCAAAAAACGAACCTCTGCTAAGCGATGACTGAACAAGTGAAACGCAGACAACAGTGTCCCGTCTCCGCCCACTGAAATAACCAATTCTGGGTTCTCTTGGTCAATCGTATTGTCAGACTGGGCCAACAATTCTGTTAATCGCTTTGTGACAAGCATCGACTTTTCTTCTTGATTGTTGATAATTGCTACTTTGATCCCTGTCATGCTTCATCCCCCTGCCGCTGTTCCTTATGATTGCCTTTCCCATGTGAAAACAGCCGTTGCGCTTCTTGGATTTCTTCGCGAATATTCGACATCTCCTCATCTAATTGATAGGCAGCTTCTGCAGACCGACGCAGGCGCTCGCTGATTTCATCTGGAAATTCTCCTTGATATTTATAATTCAGTGAATGCTCGATCGTTGCCCAGAAGTTCATCGCTAATGTACGAATCTGGATCTCTGCTAAAATGATCTTTTCACCATCGATCAATTGGACAGGATACTCGATCACTAAATGATAGGAACGATAGCCGCTCGCTTTTTTATTTGTAATATAATCTCTTTCAATAATTACCTTCATATCATGTCGGGTGCGCAAAAGATCAACTACTTGATGGATGTCTTCAACAAACTGACACATGATCCTCAAGCCGGCAATATCTGACATTTCTTCTTCTAAACGATCCAAAGGGATTCCCCGCAATTTGCTTTTAGTTAAAATACTATCGACTGGTTTTACACGACCCGTGACAAATTCGATCGGCACGTGTTTATTTTGTTCTCGATATTGTTTGCGGATTCCCCGCAACTTTACTTTTAGTTCTGAGACGGCTTGTTCATATGGTGCCAAAAAATCTTCCCAATCTCGAATCATTTCTATCCCTCGATTCTTTTCATAACATACGGTTCTATTTTACCACAATCTTAAAGGAAAACAGAATGTTCAATCGGTGCCACCTGCAAGAAAAATAACAGAGCTCTTTTTTGCTTCAACTCTCCCAAGGGTTTTCATTTGACTTATTGCCCATCGTTATGTAAACTTGATGGACTGTAAGGAAAGAGGAAAACAATGACACATCAAGTAGAAATCGAATTTAAAACATTGTTGACTCGTGAAGAATATCAGAGAGTCATTGCCTTCTATCAGCTTGATCGCTCCGCCTTTCATACCCAAACAAATCTTTATTTTGATACATTGGATCATCAATTAAAACAAAAAAAGTTTGGTTTGCGGATTCGGACGACGGAAGATAAAGCAGAATTAACGCTTAAATCACCTCTTAAAGAAGGGTTATTGGAAACGACCGATATCCTTTCGTTAGATGAAGCAGCTGATTTGCGTGAGAATCAAAGAATCTTATTTACCGGTGCGGTTGCCGATCGCTTGATCCAAGAGCAAATTGATCCGGCAGCTGTGAAACCTTTTGCTGAGTTGACGACTCGTCGAGCAGAATTCAGCGTAACAGAAGGTTTACTTGCTTTAGACGAAAGCTGGTATGGCCAATCCCATGACTATGAGCTCGAACTGGAAGTCTCAGAGGTTTCTTCAGGAAAACGAGCATTTTTGTCTTTGCTTGATCGCCTGCATATCAGTTATCGTCCAGCAAAAAATAAAATTATTCGTGCCTTAGAAGAGAAGTTGTCAAAAAAAGAGTATGAATAGTTCTCATTAGGCATTTCTCATTTATAATAATTTCTGTTATATTTAATATATACAAAAGAAAAAGAATCTTAATTGGGGAGAGATTCAGATGATCGAGATTTATTTGTTTGTGAATCCGATAGGTCCAATTTGTTATCAATCCGAGTTGACCTTGTTGGACGCACTGAGTGATCAAAGAAAAAAAATACAATTGCATATATTACCAATCATGAATTTACACACTGTGGGGATTTCAATGGATTACCTTTCAATGGATCGATCCGATCTAGGATTGCGTAATCAACAAACCAGTCAAATCTATGAGGCTTCATTGGACTACAAAGCAGCTCAGCTTCAAGGTCGAAAAATCGCCCGCGACTTTTTACTTAAACTTCAATGTCAAGTAGGTGTAAATAAAGAACCTTATTCCTTCGAATTAGTCAAACAGATTTTCGCTGAAACAAACGGCGATCTTGACATGTTTTTAGAAGATCGCAAGTCTGATTTGATCAAGCAGAATTTCGCATCCGACCAAAGTGTTGCTCGCGAAATGGGCATTACGATGTCTCCTTCGGCTGTAGTGTATAATTTCGGTTGTGAACGAGATTATGGTGTCTTATTAGAAGGAATGGAAGCTCTTAGAAATATTCCACACCTTTGCCGAACAGATCAGGAAAACTATCGTTTATTCTATCAAAAGAAAGATATCAGGGATGCTGATGTTCCTCGTATCGACTCGTTGAATCGACGACTTGTCTTGCTTTAAACAATCAATAAAACATCCAAACGCTGATCGAGTCACCCTCGTTTTGGTGGTCTCCTATTAATAAGAGACCGTCAAAGGGTGGATCCATCGTTTGGATGTTTTTTCTATTCAGTCCTATCAGAATTTTTCTTTGAAGGATCTTTTTTAGAAAGCTCTTTTTTATCTGTAGGGTCTTGATCCGGCAATTCGGTCTGCTTCTCTTTGTGGGCAGATACAGCTTCTTTCGTGACAACTTCCCGTTTTTTCTTGCTATTATCCAAGCGACGGGCAAAAATTTCTTCCTTGTCCATTCCAAAGGCCCCCTTTCCTCTTTCATTTCTATCGTAACATGGAAATACTTTTGCTTCTTGCAATTTGCTTACTCATAAAAAAAGATTTTCTCACTTTAAAGTTTAAATTGAGGTTTCTGTTGACAAGCAAATCCTTCCTATACTTACTTTTTTTCTAGGCGTCACCATCAAAATAAGGCAATCAACCTGTTGCTTAAAAAAGCCACTGACGATCGATCAACGATCCTTCAGTGGCTAAGACAGTCTTGCTTATGCTTCTAATTCCTTGACTAATGCTTCCAATTCATCCAACCGTTGTTCAAAGACTTTCATCGCGTCTTTGATATAATCTGCTTTAGTCATATCAACTCCAGCTTTTTTCATCACTTCAATTGGATAATCGCTGTTGCCTGCTTTTAGATAGGTCAAATATTTCGTTAAGGCATCAGGCTCTCCTGTTAAAATTTTCTTAGCTAGTGCAGAAGCTGCCGAAAAGCCTGTTGCGTATTGATAGACATAGTAATTGTAGTAAAAATGCGGGATACGTGACCACTCTAGACTGATCTCAGGATCTTTTTCTACAGAAGGACCGTAGTATTTAGCATTCAGCTCACCATAGCTGTCACTCAAAAATTCACTAGTCAATGGCGTTCCTTTGGCATCTTCTACGTGCATAAAGTGTTCAAACTCAGCAAATTGTGTCTGACGGAAAATCGTTCCTTTAAATCCATCCAGAAAATGATTCAAGACATAGGCTTTTACGCGAGGATCAGTTTCGGTTTGCAACATGTATTCTGTCAAGATGTTCTCGTTAGTTGTTGAAGCAATTTCCGCCAAGAAAATAGAATAATCGCCATAAACATAAGGTTGATTGTTGCGAGTAAAATAACTGTGGACACTGTGACCCATCTCATGCACCAATGTGAACAATTGATCCAAACGATCATTCCAGTTCATCAAAATATAGGGTAATGTGTCGTACGCGCCAGATGAATAGGCGCCACTGCGTTTGCCTTTATTTTCGACAACATCGATCCAGCGATTTTCAAACGCTTCGTTTACCACGGCTAAATATTCTTCACCTAGAGGTTTTAAAGCATCTTTGGCTTTTGCGACAGCTTCTTCATAGCTATAGCGAATCGGAGCTTCTCCTAGAATTGGTGTATAGACATCATACATATGCAAAGTATCAACAGCCAATAAGCGTTTTCTTAACTCCATGTAACGATGCAGCAGCGGCAAATGTTCATTCACGACAGCTACCAAGGTGTCATAGACACTTTCCGGGATGTGGTTGGCACTTAATGCAGCTTGTCGAGCAGACTCATAGTGGCGTGCTTTAGCTTTAAAGTTATGGGCTTTGATATTGGTACTTAATGTTTGGGCAAATGTATTACGGAACTGCTCATAGACACCATACAACCCTTTAAAGGCAGCTTCCCGTACGGAACGGTCGGTATTTTCCATCAATTGACCATAAACACCATGAGATAATTGAACTTTCTCTCCATTCTCGTCTTCAACGATCGGAAATTCTAAATCGGCATTGTTTAATACTGAAAAAATATTTCCAGAAGCGCCGAATATTTCTCCTGCACCTGCTAGTAAAGCTTCTTGTTCAGCCGGCAAAACATGGGGACGGTTATTGACAGTTTTTTCAATAAGATGGCGGTAAATGGCCAATTCCGGCTCTTGGTCGAAATAACCCCAAATAGTTGCATCATCCATTGAAAGCAATTCAGGATCAAACCAGGCAATCGCTTCACTTACTTGAGCAACAAGGTTGCTGGCTTTTGCATAAAGCCCTTGATAGGTTGTGTTGGCTGTATCTTGATCATTTTTCAGATGACTGTATACATAGAGTTTTTCCAGTTTACGGGAGATCGCTAACACATATTCTAATGCTTCCTTGAAAGCTGCTGGTCCTTGTGATAATGTCCCTTTGAAATCGTCAGCCTGCTTCAACTCAGCCACGATCTCTTGGAACGCTTCTTCAAATGCCCCATCATCGGCATGTATCTTTGTAAGGTCCCATGTTAATGCTTCCGGTAGATCCGCACGATCTGGTAATTGTTTTGTTTCTGACATATTCTTCACTCCTTTACATACTAAAATAATCTTAACATACTTTTGGCGGGAACCAAGCTAAGAGAATCAAAAAGGTTGAATTTTCTGGAAATCAGAACATTCTTGATAAATACGTTTCAATAGTTGCCCTTGATCAATCATAGGAAACAACCAGTTCCAATTCATTTTGCGCAACTGATTCAGCCAGTGAGAAAAATTCCGGTTTGCGTTTTGATGAAATAAAAAGCGCAGGACTAAAATTCGATGTTCCAACAAAAAACCATAATCACTGGGTTGATAGCACCAATGCGGCAGATTGCCGATATGTCCTCCGAGAGGGTAAAGGAGTGCTTGAAGACTGAGGATCTGCTTTTGCTGTTGCATCAGCTTGTGTAATACCCAGACTCGGTAAGCTTCCGGCTGCCACCTTTGATGGTATGTTCGACAGGACTTTCTAGAATAATTGTTTAGCGATGGGCAGCAGCCGATAGGTTCTCCTTTTCGAAAATAACGTCTACGAAAAGAAACACCCCACTTATAATGCCAATTGATCTCGTATATGAGACCAACGCGTTGCTCTTGCGTATCTATGATCCACAAATAAAACCCCGGTTGCTCCGCAAAACGGCAACAGGCCTTTTGCAAAACGGTCCATCGATGGTGGAGTTGCGGTTGTAGATGTTTGCCTAGAAGCCACCAAGGAGAATAGTTATAGGCAAGATACTTCTCTGTTCGTTGGACAAAGCGGCTCCAAGACAAAGCCGAACACTGTACTTCAATCGCTGTTTTGCCCACAAGAAGATCCGGTCGCTGCTGCAAATCCGGCAAGTAAGCTTCTATTTCGATCGTTTCATCTGTTAGCCATTCGTAGAGGAGCTCCTTTGCTGACAAATGTTCCTCCGTCTCTCCTTCACTAAACACTTCGCAGTTAGCCGCAGCATAATGAGCGAAATGATGGCGTTTCAGGAGGCCTTTCCTTAAGTGCACCGGTTCATGACATCCTGGACAATAAAAGGGTTCTGAATCTTTCTTCGCCTGATCAGCTTTGATCCGCTGCTGCTGGTTGTCATACGCAATAATCATCTTCTCACCTCAAAAAGAAATACGCAAAAAAGCGAGAAAATGATTGTAGCCATTTTCTCGCTTTTACGATTATAAGTGAACATTAGACATTTTTGAAGTAGTAACGGGTCAATTCCAATGCGTCATGCTCCATAATGATTTTTCCATACTCTGCCAAAACCTCTGAAGTGACTTGTGTCCGGTTAGCAAATTCCATTAAATAAGCCAGTGCATTCTCAACTTCGATGTCTGTCGTATCGTTATCCATAAATTGGACTTCTAGATAGTAACGGTCATTCATTTGATAAAGATTCGTGGTCACTGAATCCAAATACACTTCGGACGCTAATTGAACCATTGCTTCAAAGCTGTTCAATTCAAAAATAAAACGATTGCCTAACTCCGGCTGGGACTCTGTCTCTTGTAATTGTGACGCGACATGCTTCTTCAACATATCCGTAATGTCCTCAGTTGAACCATCGCTCATATCATCAAAGTTTTCCATTCCTTCAGGCGGTAGATTTTTGCTGATAAACAATTCTAAGCCATCCCCTTTAGGTAAGACTTGAAAGGTCACCGCTTCACTGCCTTTAAATTCTTCATCAATATCTACTTCTTCTAATATGCTATAAAAAAAGTTTTCAATCTCATTGTGATTTCCAAGAAGGTCAAGAAAAGTGATGCCCCTAGCAGCTAAATCTTCGCTCTTGATCAGTACACGGATCGTATTTTCATTGATATGTTCCATTTCCATATTAGCTACACCTCACTTTTGCTAATCACTATAGGTTCATTTTAACGAAACCTGTTGAAAAGTAAAGAGAAAACGCATATCCTCTTAAGAAAATCCTAAAATGCCAAAAAAAGAGATCAGCTTTTCATTCACTGATCTCATAACTATTTGATTTTTATAAGCCTGCCATCAATTGTGCTTGACGTAGTTCTAGTTGACGAACATCTCTTGGCAAGAAACGACGGATTTCATCTTCATTAAAACCAACTTGGAGTCGTTTTTCATCAATCATGATCGGACGACGCAATAATCCTGGGTTTTCTTGTACAAGTGTCAATAAATCTTTTAGCGGCAGGTCATCTAGATCCATGTTCAATTTTTGAAAAACTTTGGATCTTGTAGAGATAATTTCTTCTGTACCATCTTCTGTCATTTGTAAGATTGCTTTTAATTCAGAAATATTTAAAGGTTCTGAGAAAATATTTCTTTCAACAAAAGGAATCTCATGCTCTTGCAACCACGCACGAGCTTTGCGACAAGATGTGCAACTTGGGGAAGTATATAGTGTCAACAACGTGCATCTCTCCTTTTTTAAATTCCATTCGCAAGTTCTGTTGTCTTGCTTGATTTTAATTATACAGAACTATTTTAAAAAAATCTAGTGTAAATTTTGTATTTTTTAATAAAACTCTCAAGTTATATTAAAAGAGAAACCTCTCAAACAAAAGCTTTCACAAACTTTACATCAATTTAAATGAGAAAAATCAAATTTTTTTTTAATTTCATTTCTTTTGTATAACAGTGTGTCAAAATTGTATCATGAACCATAGATTTATTTAAATCACTCTAGTGATTTAATTCTATCGTTTTTTAGTTTTGATAAAATATTCGATAATATCTGACTCCTCTATACAAGTTTCTTTCTATAATACTAGTACTCTCTCATTGGTCTTTACCAATCTTTTTTTACACCTAAAACTCGTTAAAAACTTACAAACAAAGAAAAGAACTTGTTATTAAAAGATTTCAAAAAAGCGGAAATCTGTATTATCACGTATTCTATTCCAAGTCATTAGTTGCTCATTATGAGTGAAAAATCATTTCATCGGCAACGAATATGACAAATGTTACAAACAAAGAAAGCGTTTGATAAGTAAATCCTAACAAATCTCTTTGAAGAAATCAGCGATATCCACTGAATATGTTTATTTGCATATAAACGAAAAAAGCGATCGAAGTCGCTTTTTTCGTCTAATTTTTGAACTGGGCATCATATAATGCTTTGTAATGTCCCCCTGTTGCTAACAGTTGCTCGTGGGTTCCTTCTTCCAAGATCCCTTTATCGCTGACAACAATGATCCTTGTCGCATGTTTGATGGTAGCCAAACGATGGGCAATAATCAATGTGGTCCGTCCATCAGCTAATGAGTTCAATGATTCTTGAATCACTTGTTCTGTTTCTGTATCCAACGCAGAGGTCGCTTCATCTAAGATCAAGATTGGCGGATTTTTTAGAAACATTCGGGCAATCGCTACCCGTTGCTTTTGACCACCAGAAAGTTTGACCCCGCGTTCTCCAATGACTGTTTCCAATCCTTCAGGCATTTGGTCGATTACTTGTTCTAAATGAGCGAGTTTCACGGCTTGAGCAATTTCTTCTTCTGACGCATCCAATTTCCCATAAGCAATGTTTTCTCGAATCGTTCCCGGGAACAAGAAAACATCTTGCTGAACAGTTCCGATCTGGCCCCGTAGTGAGGCAAGCGTCATGTCTTGGATATTGATTCCGTCAATCGTGATCTGACCCTCAGTTACTTCATAAAACCGCGGCAGTAAATTGCAAAGCGTTGTTTTTCCAGAACCGCTTTGTCCCACAAAAGCGACAGTCTCGCCGGATTGAATCGTTAGATCAATATGGTTCAATACCTTCGTCGCATCTGCATAAGCAAAGGAAACATCTTGATAAACGATATCGCCTTTTAGTGCGTGTACATCGATGGCATTTGGCTTATCTTGAATCGCCGGTCTCTTGTCCAGCTCTTCTGTCAGGCGTTTGAAGCCAGCAAATCCTTTCGGATAGCTTTCAATCATGGTATTGACCTTTTCGATTGGCCGAACAAAGACATTGGATAACAAGATAAATCCAACAAACTGTCCATTCGTCAATTCCCCTTTGATCACGTAATAGGCCCCAAAAATCAAGGCAAACAAATTGATCAGTCGAATCAGAAAGTAATTATAGGCAGAACTGATTGCCATCACTTTATAAAAGACGATTTTTGAACGACGATAAAGGCCGCTCAGACCGTCAAATCGTTGATGTTCAAACGTCTCATTGGCAAAAGACTGAGTCACGCGAATGCCGCTGACTGCTGCTTCTACCCCAGCATTGAATTCACCTAGATTGTCATAGATCTCTGTATTGACTTTCGTCATTTTCTTATTGAAGAAAACCAGTGCAATCGTAATCAATGGAATCAGTGCAAAAGTAGCAAGTGCAAGTTGAACATGCATATTGAGCATCAGCAAGAATGAACCGATCAATGTCATGATCGTAATAAAGACGTCCTCGGGACCATGGTGAGCAACTTCTGATATTTCAAACAAGTCAGTCGTTAGCCGACTGATCAAACGTCCAGTTTTTTGATTGTCATAATATTCAAAAGACTGTGTCTGTAAGTGTCGGAATAATTCTTGACGCATATCTGTCTCGATATTGACACCCAATTTATGGCCATAAAAGACCACGATATATTGCAAGATCGTATTGACCAGATAAAATAAAAATAGCCCCAAACAAGCGAGCAAAATCAGCCGAAAATTGTTCTGCGGCATAATCTTGTCGATCACTTGATTCACGGCAACTGGAAAAACCAATTCAAGCAGCCCTGCAAAGACAGCACAAGTAAAATCTAAGACAAACAATGACCGGTATGGCCGATAATAGCTAAAAAACCTTTTTAACACACTTCCTCCTCCTTTTCATTAATCTACATTATAAGCAAGTCTTTCTGGAAAAGCAAAATGAGAAATCGATTGAAAAGGGTAAAATTCACTCAAATTTGAAAAAGCGATGAGACCAAGGATTTCTAAAATTAGTAAATAAAACCTTTATTTATCAAGCTTTAAGCCCTTTTTTTCTCTCAAGATATCCGCTATTATATGTTCGAAAACAAAATGAAAATTTTCACTACATTTGAAAGGCGTGTCTCTTTTGCTTAATGCGGTAATCTTTGATGTCGATGATACTTTATACGATCAACAACAACCATTTCGAAATGCGGTTACAACCATCATACCTGAAGTAGCAACAACAGATCTCCATCCTCTTTATATTCGTTTTCGCGTACATAGCGATGACCATTTTGGAAAAGTCATCTCAAAAGAATGGACATTAGAAGAATTTCGTACCTTTAGACTATGTCAGTCGCTGATTGATTTAGGCTACTCTCCTTTATCAAATGATGCTAGCCGATTGTTTCAAGCGACTTACGAGACAGAGCTAGACAACATCCAACTTCATCCAGCCGTAGAAGAAACTCTCAATACCTTGGCTTCATTACCTATCAAGCTTGGAATCATTACCAATGGCCCAACAGATCACCAACAAAAGAAAATCGATCAATTGGAATTGACTCGCTGGATCCATCCAGAATACATGCTGATTTCTCAAGCAACAGGGTACCAAAAACCGGATATTGAACTTTTTCAGCTTGCTGAAGAACGATTTGATTTAGATCCCTCACGGACATTATACGTGGGAGATAACTTTGACAATGATGTCTTTGGCTGTAAACAAGCGGGATGGCAAGCCCTTTGGCTGAATCATCGCCGACGCCAAGCTCCCGAAATCAAAAATTGTCACCCTGACTGTACGTTAACTGCTTTTGAAGAGCTGACAGAGGGTATCTTATCCTTTACAGATGCAGTTGTGATGGCTCGCTAAAAACTAAGAGACAGCTATAGATGCAAATCTTCGCATCCTAGCTGTCTCTTGCTTTTGTATCAAGGGTTTTGTTTTCGCTGAATCTATTCTTCACCAATGCTTAAAATCAAGCGAATATCTTCTTCCGTCATTTGGTTCAGCTGGGCTTCATTCCCTTGGATGACTTTTTGGAATAGTTCCCGCTTTTCTTGTTGCAAAGCATCCATTCGTTCTTCAATGGTTCCTTCAGCGATCATTCGCCAAACTTCCACAACCTTTTTCTGACCGATTCGATGTGCCCGGCCAGCGGCTTGTTCTTCCACTGCAGGATTCCACCATAAGTCATATAAAATGACCGTATCCGCCCCTGTCAGATTCAATCCAGTTCCGCCGGCTTTTAATGAGATCAAAAAGACATCTTTTTCTCCACTATTGAAAGCATCGACCATACTCAAACGGTCTTGAGGAGGAGTGCTTCCTCGTAAATAGAAGGTTTCAATTTCTTCTTGAGCAAGTTCTTCTTCAATGATCGAAAGCATGCTTGTAAACTGTGAGAATAAGAGCACACGGCGGCCGTTTTCTTTTGCTGCTTGAATCAGGTCCTTGACCTGTTCTAGCTTGCCTGATGTGCCTTCGTAATCTTCCACAAACAATCGCGGATCGCAGCAGATTTGACGCAAACGAGTAAGGCCAGCCAAGATGCTGATACGATTTTTGCGAAATGCTGCTGTATCCATTTGTGCGATTTCTTTCCGCATTTGGCGCAAATACGCAAGGTAGATTTTTTTCTGCTCTTCTGTCAGTACACTATAATAATTCGTTTCTAACTTCTCTGGCAGATCTTGAAGAACGGATTTTTTATCGCGTCGCAATATGAATGGCTTGATCATTTTTGCGATCTCTTGTGTCTTCAATTCTTTGTAGCGTTGTTTATTTGGGAAAAATCCCGGCATGATCATCTCAAATAAGGACCACAACTCTTCAAGATTATTCTCGATGGGTGTCCCACTCAATGCAAATCGATGGGGAACATTTAAAGAACGCAATGCTTGTGCTGTTTTGGTTCCGCTGTTTTTGACCATTTGCGCCTCATCCAAGATCAAATACGCTAAACCTAATTCTTGGTACTGGTCGATGTCCTGCCGTAAGCTGGCATAAGATGTGATGCGGACATCTGCCGGCAGCTGTAATTGGCTGCCGCGTTCCTCCCGAGAACCACTGATCACCACCGACTGGATCGTTGGTGCAAAGCGTTTGATTTCTTGCTGCCAATTATACGTCAAACTCGCAGGTGCAACGATCAGAGCATTCAACTGTTGCTTCTCTTGCTTTTCAGACAACAAGTAGCTGATGGTTTGAACGGTCTTCCCTAATCCCATTTCGTCTGCAAGTATGCCGCCAAATTGATACTGACTCAGCATCTTCAGCCAACGAAATCCGACTTCCTGATAGTGTCTTAATTGCGCTTGGAGCTGATGAGGCAATGGTGCAGAAAATTTTTCTGGATGAATCAAATCTGTCGTCATTTGTTTGAATCCTTGACTAAAAGTTGCTTGGTCAGCTAGTTCTTCTTGCAAATACAATCCTTGATTCAACGGAACTTGTAACGTACCTGACTGAGATACAAAGGCTGTCCGTAATTTTTTCAGCGCGGCGCTTGCTTCTTGAAAGGCTTCTGTTTCCAGTGAAAGAACTTGCCCATTTTCTGTCGTGTAAAAACGATCAGCCTGCAACAAACTCCGCAAGACAGCATCGATCTCCGATTCAGCGATCCCGCTGACATCAAAGTGAATATCCAGCCAGGAACCATTTTCTTCAATTTCGATCGTTGGACGGTGCTGCTGTGCATCTAAGTAAAGTTCCCGCAATTTTTTGCCGATACGTACTTCTCCTAGTTGGCGCAGTAAAGGAATTTCACGAGTGAAAAAGGCAAACAATTCTTCCCCTTCCGGTAGCGCTTTGAACCAATTTTTGGTACTTTTTTGATACTTCATTCTTTCAACTACTTGTTCGATCCGCTTTTCCTGAGGGTAATCCCTTAAAATCTCTGGATGAGCCTCAGGAATCACTTGATGCTTTTCGTCAGTCGAAAAAGTCACTTCGCCATAATTGAAATCAATTTGCAAATCGATCTGACCTTTGATTTTACGCAGTGAAAAAACAACGGCTAACGGACTCTCTTGGATCTCTGCTCCGACCTCTTTTGTGATCTCTACCGTGCCGATCTTGCGTAAATGAGGCAAAACTTGCATAAACAAGTTGGACAGTTCCGCTTTTGGATAAATGATCGTTGGTTCTTCAAAGCGTTTGAATAATTGCTGCATCGTCAAATAGACTTCTTTTTGGTCCATCGTCAATTCAACGATCGTATCGCCTTGAAGGCCCCAATTGTAATAGCTCAGCAAGTGATCAAAATCCCTCGTCAAAGATAACGGAAATTGACCGTGTTCTTTTTGAACACGAAAATGCAGCGGCTTGCCTTCAGAAAAAGTCACTTGACGAAGTTTAGCGTTGCCAATCGTTAACTGCATATAAGCAGCGTTCATTTTCTCTAATAGTTCTTTCCCGTATTCAACTGGCAATAGCAAATACTTTTTGTCTAGTTTGCCTTTCACTTGGATGCCAGCTTGTCCAATCAGCTGCTGTGTCTGAGCAATGCCTAGTAAGCGGATCAGAATATCATTGTTGGTTTGGTCAAATGCTTCACTCGTTAAAAGAAACTCTGTTTGTTTGTTCGCCAGATAGCTCTTTTTTTCTTGATAGACTTGCAAAAATTTATAGATATTTTTGACGACATATGTCTTTGAAGTTCCCCGTTGACCGACTTTTAGTGAAATCCCTAGAACATCCATCTCCTGGTGGTAAGGGTTCGTGGTCAGATTTTCGACACGATATTCAATTTGCAAAGGAGTGATCGTCCGCTGTCCAGACTGCAATCGATTGAATCCCTGAGAAAACATCTCCGAAGCCGAAAATGCGGCTTTTGCTGGCTTTTTTTCTTCTGTGATTTGTCTTGTTTTACCTTGCTTTCGTAAATAAAGTTCAACAGCTATAGTGTGTTTACAATAGTGATGTTCTTCCCAATAGGGGCATTGGCAATAATCGATCTCTTTAGCCGTCGCATCAAGATCGACTAAATATAGCTCACTTCCCAAGACTTCCGCATGCCATACCTTTCTCTCTGGATCTGGAATAACCGATAGGACGCGACCTTCATTTAGATAGGTCCGACCTCTTTCAATGACTTTTTCTGGAATACTCCATTTCATATGCTTCTGATTCCTCCTTTCTCTAAAGTTTTGTACGAATTTTGCTTTGTCCGCTGCCATCTGTTTGAACAACGACTTGCTGCAAGATTCGCTCTCTTAATTCTCTTACATGACTAATGATCCCAATCATCCGCCCTTCATTTTCAATCATTTCTAATGCTTCCATCGCCATTTCCAACGATTCTTCATCTAATGAGCCAAATCCTTCGTCAATAAACAACGCCTCGATCTCGATGCCTCCCGAACGATTTTGGATCACATCAGCTAATGAGATAGCCAATGCCAGTGCGGCAATAAAACTTTCACCACCCGATAAGGTATGTGCTCGCCGCAGACTGCCAGCATTATCATCATAGATATCGATCTCCAACCCTGTCGAGCTTCGATAGCTCCCCACTTTGTCTGCCAACTCGAATTGATAACGTCCTCTTGTCAACCGAGCTAGGCGAACATTCGCCACTTCTAAGATCTCAGTTAAAAATCGTTGCAGAACATAGCGTTCCAAACTGGTCTTCTTTTCATTTTCTCCATTGATGACTTCTGATAGTTGCTGTAAATGGCTGATTTTTTCTAATTGCTTGGTGTTTTGTTGATAGATTATCTGCAATTCTTCAAGTAATCGCTGATTTTGCTTGATTTGTTCTTTTCCTCGGATTACTTGTTCTTGTAATTGTTCTACCGCTGTTTCAGACTGGTCTACTTGTTCTTGCAAGACTTCCAAGTCAGGCACAGCTTTGTTTTGCAAAAATTGTGCCAGTTCAAGCTGTCGCTGTTGAACAAAACGTTGTTGTTGTTCATAGGTTTTTATCGTACTGCGTAGCTCCTGGCGTTCCTCAAGATCATTGAGCAGACTGCGCATCTGTTGTTCGGTACATGCCGCAGGCAAGACTTCTTCCAAGCGTTCTTGGGCTAGCTGAGCAGCTTGTTGCTTGTCGGCTAGAAACTGTTGCAGATTTCGTTGCTGCTCTGTCAGGATCGTATACTGTTCCTTCAAACGTTGCTCTTCCAACTGATCCGCTTCAATCAGAGCTGCTAAACGAGACGATTGTGCTGCTAGTTGCTTCTGTTCCTCGTTCAACTGCTCCAGAGATACTCCCTCCGTTTGCTCTTTTAGTGAGGACAGTTTTCCTTCTTCCAAACGTAAAGCGTCACTAGCAGTCTTGAGACTTGCTTCAAGTGCTGTCAATTCTTCTGTAAGATGTTGGCTGTTTGCTTGGACCTCTGTCAATTTCTGACTGTCTAGAGCAAATTGCTCTTTCAACTGCTGATTGATTTGTTGGCATTTGAAATAGGTAGTGGCAATTTCCTTTTCAGTCAATCCTTCTGCCAGCAATGGATCAGCTGGTTCCTTGCCAGCTCCTTCTTTCAGGACTGTTTGACTTAGCATATTTTCCACCAACGGCTGGAGGATTTCTCGTAGTGTCTGATACGTTGTCTGTTGTTTTTCCTTCAACGCGCTCATTTTTTGTTTAATTGTTTGAAACTGGTCATTGACTTGTTCTAGCAGCAGCAAGTTCGTCGAACGGTCTTCACCAACTTGTTGCAGCTGATTCTCCAAAGATTCAAGTTGCTGCTCGCTATCAATGATTTCTTCATTACTATACTCTGTATGTTTTTGAGCAGCGGGGTGTTCAAAAGAGCCACAGACCGGACAAGGTTCCCCCTCCACCAATAAGAGACTTAAACGAGCAATCTGCATCTTGGCATTTCGACTTTTTTCTTGCACCAATTTTTCAGTTAACTCATCATATTTACTTACTAACTGCTGCTGCTCCTCTTGCAATTTTCGCTGCTGGTCTGTTAGTTGCTGTTGGGTATCAGTCAGCTGCTGCTCCTCTTTTTTCAACATCTGCCATTGGTACAATAGATTTTCTCCACGAACCAGTTGGACTTCCTGTACTTGGTAGATCGAATGCTTTTGGATTTCTTCTTTTAATCCTTGCTCCTGGTTCATAGTAAGATTTTGCTGTTCTTTCAGATGCTGCGCTTGTTTTTCCTGTTGAGTCACCGTTTCCTGCAAAGAAGCGACCTGTTTTTCTTGTTGCTGAACTTGCTCGGCTAATGGTTTTAACTGTGCCAGTATTTGTAAACGTTGCTTAGCTGCCGTATGTTCGTCCTTTCGATCTACCTGAACTTCTCGGCTTTTGTCCCATATCTCTTGAGACTCTTGCCATTGTTCTAATGATTGCTGATTGAATGTAAGTTGTTGAATAGCCTGTGCTACTTCAGCTGTCCGCTCATCTTTTTGGCGTAAGATTTCTTGATGCTCACTCGCCCAGTCTAGCTGCTGCAGCCGCAGTTTATCGTCTAAAATTTGACTTTCTTTCGCAGCTAGATTCGCTGCCTGTTGGCTGAGTTCCTGTTGCTCGGCAAGTGCTTTATGGATTTCTTTTGCCAAATAAAAAGCTTCCTGTGCGGTCTTTTTCTCTTGCTCCGCTTGGGATTTTTTTGCTTCAATTGTTTGCTGATGACTTCGTTGTTTCTCAAGATCTGTCTGCCAGTACGCTAATGTCTCAACCAACGAAACCGGAGTTGCCGGTTCGGTCCACTCAAAGCGTGTGACCAAATGATCCGCTGCCGTTTGTTGTTTTTCAATTTGTTTGGTTTGCTTTTTGACCTGTTCTTTCAGCCATTCATTGAAGCGCTGATACATTTCCGTTCCAAAAATATTCCGCAAAACTTTTTCTTTCTCATTACTACTGGCGATCAAAAAATTGCGAAATTCTCCTTGAGGCAGCAAAATGATTTGGAAAAATTGTTTGGCATCCAATTGCAGCAGATCTTTGATGAAGATATCTACTTCATTTTTTTTGCTGATTTGTTTGCGCTCTTTTCCTTGCTGATCATAGATCGTCAACCGTACCTTAGCTGCTTGATTCGTGACTCCATCGCCGCGTTTTTTGGCTAAGACTTGTTCGGGACGTCGTTCGATCTCATAGTGCAAATGTTGATGGTCAAAGGAAAAACGGACACTCGTCTCTTCTGTGGGGGAAGCGAATGTCGAACGCATTTCTTTACCGGACCGCAAATTTCCGGAAGTTTCTCCAAATAATGCAAATGTCATTCCATCAAAGATCGTCGTCTTGCCAGCCCCGGTTTTCCCGCTGACTAGAAACAAACCACCTTCTTGAAAGTCGCCAAAATCCAGTTCCTCATGAATGTAGGGACCAAAGTTTTTCATGATTAATTTTCTTGGCTGCATGACTGCTCTCGCTCCTTCTCTCCACCCGCTGTCAAACCTGTGAGCCATTTTTGCTGCTGCTCATTTAACGGTTCTCCAGTCATTTCTTTATAAAAATGGGCGATCACCCGTTGCGGATCCTCCTCATCGGCTAATGTCAAATTTTTCTTGCTGACGATTCGCCCACTTTGCCGCTCCACAGATAAAATTCGAGGATAGACCCGCCGTAATTGATTCATCATATTAGGAATTACGGCTCGATCCGTTAACGTGAAGTGTAAGAAGGCCTCTCGATCCACTTGCCGATAAAAGGCAGGATCAAGCAATGTTTCAAAAGAAGCAGTGTATTGCTGAAGATCTCTTTTCGGCCGCAACGGATAAAAATGCCGCTGGTCCTTTTGAGTATCTACGATATAAACACCTTTCTCATTGGTTATTTCAGACAATGAAAATTTCAACGGAGACCCGCTATAACGGATTCGTTCATGATTTAGCGCAGTATTTGCATGAAGATGTCCTAAGGCGACATAGTCAAACCCTTCAAAAGCCGTTGTCGGTACACTATCCAATCCGCCTACTTGAATTTTGGTTTCCGAATCCGTCTGGCTTGAACCAGCTACAAAAAAGTGAGTCACCAAGACTTGTTTTTTCGTAGAATCAAAATACTGCTTCATCTCTTGAAGGACCCGAGTCACCCCTTCTGCGATCGTTGTGATTTTTTCATCAAAAAACAAACGCGCTTCGATCGGTTCAAAATAAGGTAACAAGAAAAACTGGGTGTCAGAAAATTCAATCGGCTCAATACTTTCTTCAATGGAGGTCGTTAGGTAAAATTGCGTATTTTTGAACCATGGACTGCCAGTTTCAAGTCGTGTCGGACTATCGTGATTACCAGAAATCGCTAGTAAAGGAAACTTTTTTTCTAAATTGATTTTCGCTATTTTCTCATTTAAACATTTCACTGCGTCAACGGCTGGCACCGTGCGATCATAAAGATCCCCAGCAATGATAATTGCATCTACTGATTGTTCTTCCGCCAGATCAATTATCTGGTCAATAATGTAACTTTGATCTTCGAGAAGATCATAGCCGTGTAATTTTTTACCTATGTGCCAATCTGCTGTATGTAAAAACCGCATATACCCACCCTCTTAAAAATATCCTTCCCATCATTATACCACTTTACGATTATGAATTGAATGTATCAACGTGATCTTCTCGTTCCCAGACAGTTGAGTTCTTCTTTTTCCAAACGGGTTCTCACACTGATTTGTCAAATTAATGAAATTAAATTTCCTTTTACAAAAAAATCATTGAAATGCAATTACACATACACTACAATAAAGACGAGGTTGAAACCGAATACATTTCCGCCCAAGTTCATCTAATTTGGTTTCGACAAACACAAAAGAAAGGAGGAGAAACAATGCTTGGAATTGGACTCATGTCTGGAACTAGTTTAGATGGTGTTGATGCCGCATTAGTAGAAATCGATAATCATTCACAGCCATCTATTCGTCTGTTGCATCTGACGACTACTGCTTTTTCCCCCGAGCTGCGCCAAAGAATAAAACAAGCCTGTGACCCGGAGGACTCTTCTGTTTCCTTGATCTGTCAGTTAAATGTTGAGCTAGGCTATGCCTTTCTCGCTGCTTGTCGTCAGGTCTGCCAAGAAACAGCAGTAACCGAAACTAGCATTGACTTTGTTGCTAGCCACGGACAAACTATTTGGCATGCACCCTCGGAAAACCCGCTTGTTTCCAGTACGTTTCAAATTGGAGAGCCGTCAATCATTGCCTACGGACTCGGAACAACTGTGGTTGCCGATTTCCGCGCAATGGATATGGCTGCTGGTGGACAAGGAGCACCGCTTGTACCTTATACTGATTATCTCTTGTATCGTTCCCCTGATAAAACCCGCTTATTGCAAAATATCGGTGGGATTGGAAATGTGACGGTCCTGCCGAAAAATGGCACATTAAGTGATCTTGTCGCCTTCGATACTGGTCCTGGAAATATGATCATCGATGAACTGATGCATCAATTATTCCAACTTCCTTACGATGCTGAAGGAAGGATTGCTCAACAGGGAACCATTATTCCTAAATTGCAAACACAATTAAGAAATCATTCCTATTTCGATCAAGCACCCCCTAAGAGCACTGGACGGGAACTATTTGGTCAAGCATTCAGTGATCAACTATTAGCAGATTTTTCTGCAGAAAAACCAGCAGACTTAATAGCAACAGTGACCGATTTTACTGCCTACTCGATTGCCGAGAGCTATCGGCGCTTCGTTTTCCCACTTGTTGAAAGCGGACCCATTGAAGTGATTTTAGCAGGCGGCGGCGCGCATAATTCAACACTAAAAAAAATGCTGGTCAACTACTTACCCGTTGAGATTACAGTGATTACCCAAAATGATTTAGGTTGGTCCAATGATGCGAAAGAAGCTATGGCATTTGCCCTTTTAGGATACGAGACCTTACAGGGACATAAAAATAATGCTCCTGCCGCGACTGGTGCCAAACAATCCGTGATTCTGGGAAAGATCATCCCAAATCCATTTGGTCCCATAGGAGAGCGGAATCACCCAACATAACTTTATCAATTCAACCATACGAACGTTTTCACAGGAGGTTAAAAAATGTTAGATAAATTTACACAGTTCATTGAACGTCACCTGGCTGGACCAATGGAAAAACTGGGGAGTCAACGGCATTTACGGGCGGTCCGCGATGGGATCGTCTCTACTTTGCCACTGATTATCGTCAGCTCATTTTTTATGATTTTAGCTTTTCCTCCCCTGCCACAAGACTGGGGAATCTATCAATTTCTTTCGAGCCATGCGACCACGATCTTGCTTCCTTACCGCATGACAATGTACATTATGAGTTTATATGCCGCATTCGGGATCGGCTTTAGCTTAGCCCGTTCCTATAAACTCGATGGTCTCTCTGGTGGTATCTTAGCCACCACAGCTTTTTTATTGACTTTCACGCCAATAAATATTCCCCCCGAAGCTTTGGAGGCTGCTGGTACAGCCGGATTTGTTTTACCAATGGCAAACTTGGGCAGTGCCGGGATGTTCGTAGCGATCATTACATCGATTTTAGCTGTCGAGATTTATCGTTTGACGGATAAATCTAAATTTAAAATCACGATGCCGGAACAAGTCCCTCCTGCTGTTGCTCGATCTTTTGAAGCATTAACGCCAACATTAATCATTATTTTAGGTATGGGGGCAATCACCTATTACATTGGCTTTGACTGGCATACCATCGTAGCAAAAGTTGTTGATCCTCTAGTTAGCGCAGCCGATAGCTTGCCAAGTGTCTTATTGATCACTTTCTTAACGACATTCTTTTGGTCCTTTGGGATCCATGGTGCCTCGATCGTTGGTTCACTGGCACGGCCGTTATGGCTGCAATTATTGGAAGGCAACACCACTGCGTTAGCTTCTGGCGATGTGATTCCCAACATTGCTGCTGAGCCATTCTACCAATGGTTCATTTGGATCGGCGGCGCAGGGTCAACCATCGGTCTGGCGATCTTGCTTGCTTTTCGTACAAAATCCGAATTCGGATCAAAACTAGGAAAAACCGCATTGATCCCTGCTATTTTCAATATCAATGAGCCGCTGATTTTTGGGACGCCTATCGTCTTGAATCCAATTTTGATTCCGCCATTTATCATTGCACCATTAGTCAATGGTGTAATTGCCTGGGTAGCCACCTCGGCTGGTTTAGTCAACAAAGTGACCGTCAATGCCCCTTGGACATTGCCAGGACCAATTGGTGCCTTTCTTGCAACAGGCGGTGACTGGCGAGCAATCGTCTTAAACATTCTTTTGATTGTACTTTCCATCCTCATTTATTATCCATTTGTAAAAATCTATGACAAAAATGAATTGGAAAAGGAAAATCAACCAGTCACTGAATAACTCTTGATGAGCTAAAAAAGGAGCCTCTGTTTAACAGAGACTCCTTTTTAAAATTTTTTTGAGCATACCAATAAGGAGCTGCTTTTCCTAAGTAAGAAGCACGAAGCAACCTTACTTTAGAAATTAGAAATAAGACTATGTTTTAACGCAGTGTTACTATTCTAACAATCATTAAGGGAAATTATTATCCTCCCCTTAATGCACCTTTTAAGGAATTCACAAACTATTTATATAAGATATCTATTCATTTTATTCAATAGGCAAATTGTGCTGTTTCAAGAAAGATAGCTTATCCCAGTAGCCTCTTTGAAATAAAATTTTATTATTTACTATTTGAAAAAAACCGCAACCTCTCAAACCTAATGGGTCACGCCACTCTAAAATTGCCCATTGTCCATCTTCGAAAATGTTTTCAACGATACACACCATTTCTGCGTTAGAGAAGTCTTGTTCAAACATTTTCTTTATAGCCTCTTTTCCAATAACTGGCTCATTGGCAACCTGATGGTTTATTGCATTGTCATCATATAATTCTGAAATAATTTCTACATCCGCATGATTAAATGCGTCAACCCATTGGCAAAGTATTTCTTTTGGCTTCATATCATTTTACCTCCTCGATGTGTAAAAATCTTCATTTTAATTTGCACTATAAAACAAGTATCTAATTGTATTTAAATATTCTACTTTCACAAATAATTTTTGAACATCTGAAATCAAAGAATTACTATTTGCCCTAATAGGCCCTCTAAACCTGTAACTAAACCCTTGTTATTGATTATCTTATAGCATATCCTCAAAAAATTATCAAGTTCAATATTTATTTAAAACACAGTCAAAAATAAAAGAAGAAACGCATCAACGTTTCTTCTCTTCTACTTCATAAACAAAATTCGGATCTATTTCTTGGTCGAGCTTTGTAAAAGCACCTTGAATGCGGCGTTCCACTTCTGCTAACCCTTCTTTATCCATTTTCTTGATATCACTGATATCGATCGCCTCCCCAAAACGAACGGTTACTCGTCGACGTTTAAATAAATCTTTTAGCGTTAAGGGACCTTGATAAACAGAAGGAACGATTTTTACCTTCGCCATTTTGGCAATCAGTGCCATGCCACCCTTCAGCGCGGTCGAATGTCTTGTTCCGCTAGGAAACATAATGAGACTCAGATCTGTATCTTTTAAGATTTTCACCGGTGTTTTGACAGCACTCGGCCCTGGTTTGTCACGCTTTACCGGAAAAGCATTCGCATGAATCAAAATAAAGCGCAAGATTGGATTCTTAAACAATTCTTCTTTTGCCATAAAGCTGAACTTTTTGGGACGAGCAGCCACCGCCAGATACAACGGATCCCACCAGGTACGGTGAGGTGCAACCAATATGTAATTTTCATTTTGCGGCAAAGCCTCTTTGTTTTGATATCGGGCGTTCCCGTTGATCAAAAACAAAATGACCCGAACCACGCCTCGCATAAAGCTAAAAAACATACTCACTTTCCTTTCCAGTTTCTTTTATAAGTATGCAAAAAAACGCTTCAAATGACAAGCCTTTTTTGTCGTTTCCGATTATTCTTAATCGTAGTATAATACAAAGGAAATGAATTAGAACAGGAGTATGCTTTCATGTTGCAATCAAACGAACGCATAGATCAATTATATGCGGAAGATATCAAAATCATCCAAAGCAGCGAGGTCTTTTCTTTCTCCCTCGATGCCGTCTTGCTAGCTAACTTCCCAACGATTCCCAAACGGGGACGAATCGTTGATCTGTGTGCTGGAAATGGTGCAGTCGGCTTGTTTATCAGCCGTAAAACTTCGGCTCATATTTACCAGATCGAGCTGCAGGATCGGCTGGCTGATATGGCCCAACGCAGTGTAAGCTTGAATGGGCTTGAGGAACAAATAACGGTTTACCCAATGGATTTAAAAAACATCTTTACCAAAATCAAACCGGATTCGGTGGATCTTTTGGTCTGTAATCCGCCCTATTTCAAAAATGTTCCCACTGCTGTTAAAAATCCCAATCCTTATCTGGCGATTGCTCGCCATGAAATCGAGACCACATTAGACGAGGTGGTCCACACAGCCAGTAAAGCGCTGAAAATGAATGGGCGCTTTGCTATGGTTCACCGACCTGATCGTTTTTTGGATATTTTAGACTGCATGAGAAAATATCGGATCGCCCCCAAACGTGTCCGTTTCGTCTATCCCAAAGCAGGGAAAGACGCGAATATCCTATTGATCGAGGGCATCAAGGATGGTAAAGCTGATGGTTTCAAGATTGCCTCACCGCTGATCACTTATCATGCGGATGGAAGCTACAGTGAGGAAGTGAGTCGGATGCTTTATGGCAGCTGATACGCATTACTTCTATGTATTGCTCTGTAAAGACAATACCTTTTACGGTGGTTATACCACAGATTTGATACGCCGCCTGCATCAACACAATCAAGGCATTGGAGCAAAGTACACTCATCCAGCTAGTCGTCGCCCCTTACAAATGATCCATGCGGAAAGTTTTGCTACCCGTAGTGAAGCCACAAAAGCGGAAGCTGCCTTTAAAAAACTGGTGCGCAAACACAAAGAACGTTATTTGACTGAACAGAAAGAAAAAAATGTTTTGAATGCTCAATCTTCAATGGGAAGTAAAGACATCACAAAAGGATAGATGAATCGGATGATTCACCTATCCTTTTGTCTCATGTAATGACATTTTTTATTGGTTTCCAGGGACTGCCCAAGCTGTTTGACTTTTGCCAAACTCTTTTGGCAAGATCCCATCAATGGATTCATAGACTAACTCTTTTTTGCTCTCAGGCAAAACGATGGCTGTTAAATAATTGTTTGTTTCTGTAAAAAAACCGATGTCTGCAAAAGCGGACTCAATCAGATGGTATTGGACACCTTGCAGCTCAGCTTGTTCTTGTTTCGCAAAGATTGGCTCTTGGCGCAAATAGTAATACTGTTCTCCTAGTTTGAAATACACAGAGTTGTGCGCAATACCCAGAAATTGGATTTCTCGGCTAACTGGTTTTGCTTGATAGATCCCCAGAGAAGGAATGGCTTCACTTTGGATTCGCTGATAAGCCGCCAACGTGCTCTGATCATAATATTTATATCCGATAAAGCGTTTTTCCCGATCGCGGATATTTGGCGTAATTTGTGCATTGTCATTTTTAAAGTCGTGAAAAAAATGATCTCCTAACAAGAAACCGCCGCCGCAAAGCAACAAAACTACGACAGGCAGCCTGATCAAACCCTGCCGCCGGTTCTCCCGATACAACAAAAGGATCAGCAAAAGTAAAAGCGCCACTAATCCAACGACTAATAAAACCGGAACGATTGAATAATAAAAAAACTCACTTTTAAGCCACATTTCTGCTGACATGAATGCAATCATCGTCTACTCCTTTTCAGTTCAAATAAGCACCTATCATCAACCCAATAAAACTAGCCGTCAATCCTATAATGTACGTACTGAAAAAATAAAGATAAAAGTACTGGCGATTGGTCTTTAGCAATGTAAATAATTCAATCGTCATTGTTGAAAAAGTAGTATAACCGCCCATGATCCCTGTTCCAAGCAAAAGATACAAGTGTTGATCAATCTGAAGACCGGCAAGAATCCCTAGTATCAACGCACCAGATAAATTAATCAGCAAAGTGGCTTTGGGAAAAGGATGTGGTCTTCGTTCAAAATAACGATTGATACCATAACGCAGGACAGCGCCCATGGCTGCACCAATTCCTACAACGATATATGCCATACTTACACCTGCTTTCTAACGAGGGCTTCGCCTAACCAGACAAAAAATAACCCGCCGCAAATCGACAGGATCAAATACCCCGCCGCTAATCCATAGGCTTGCTTTTGCAGCAACTGCACCGTGTCAAGTGCAAAGGATGAAAAAGTCGTCAAAGCACCGCAAAATCCGGTCCCCATGCCCAAGATCAAACGTCCATTCAATTGTCTTTTCGTCATGATCTGCTTGACTAAAAAGCTAAAAATAAAACAGCCAATAAAATTAGCCAGTAATGTGCCTAAAGGGAAGATGCCCCAAGACGGCAATTCCGAAGCAAGAAAATAGCGTGCCATGCCGCCAAAAAATGCAAAAAATGCCACAACAAGTACATTCATGTTGATCCTTCTTTCTAAAAGAAAAAGAACCAAGTTCATAAAACCTTGGCTCTTCTAGAAAATGATTATTTCGCGCGTTTGATGTACGTACCTTCAGAAGTATTGATTTCTAGAGATTCGCCTTCTTCGATAAAGTCAGGTACGTTGACGACCAAACCTGTTTCCATCGTTGCTGGTTTACCTGAGCCAGTCACAGTCGCACCTTTGATCGACGGTTGTGTTTCAACAACTTTCAAGATGACTGATGATGGTAATTGAACCCCAATCACTTCACTGCCGAAGAATTGGATCTTCACTTCCATGTTTTCCAGAATGTATTTCATTTCTTCTTCTACAACTTCAACCGGAATTTCATATTGTTCATAGGTTTCCAAGTCCATGAAGAACGCTGTATCGTCCATTGTATACAAATATTGAACAGCTTTCGTATCAATATGAGCTTTTTCAAATTTTTCTTCTGGACGGAATGTTGTATCATAGGTTGAACCTGAACGAACATCGCGCAATTTCATACGCATGACTGTATTCCCTTTACCAGGTTTGTGATGGCTGGCTTCTAATACCTTGATTAGTTTGCCGTCTTGCACGAATGTCATTCCTGCTCTTAAATCACTTGCATTGATCATAATGGTTTATTCTCCTTCGTCTTAGATAATCCTTGTCTATTGTATCAAAAAAAATGGCTTTGTTCTACAAAAATCAGTCTTGTGATCGGACAAGTTTTCGCCGTTTCTCCATATAATGAGGATCATACTCATCCGTTTCAATATAAATATACATTTTTTTATCCGGCATGAAGCTGCGGATCTTTGCTTCGATCTCGTTAATGATTTGATAACCGATCTCCTCTTGTTTTGCTGTGATATCAATTTTGGCAGCGACTAAGATTTCCGCAGGACCTAAATGGACGGTTTTGATATCCAATAATCGATCGACATCTGGACGATCAAAGGCTTCTTTGATCAGTACAAGATCTCTTTTCGTCACGCTTTCGCCAATCAATAAACTGTAAAATTCTCGTGCCAAAAAGATAGCAGCAATCATCAACAAAATACCGATCAGCAAGCCACTGAAAGCATCAAAAAACGCATTGCCAGTGACCATTGTCAAGATCGTTCCACCCATTGCCAACATCAAGCCAATCACTGCACAAAAGTCTTCGGTAAAGATAATCAAGATCTCACTATGGCGACTTTCTTTCAAAAAACGATAAATAGGCTGCTTTTCTACGTTCAAGGTCCGAATTTCTTTGATCGCGATCCACAAAGAACTACCTTCTACAACTAAACCGAAAAGCAAAATACCAATCACTAGCCAAGTATTACCAACTTCATGAGCAGGATGCAGCAGCTTTTCAAAAGCTTCCATTACACCTAGAGCGCCCCCACCAAAAAACAGCATCATCGCTACGATCGTACTAAAGAAGTATTTCGCGCGTCCTTCGCCAAATTGGTGAAGTTCACTTTGCCCTTTCGTTGCTCGTTTATCACCGATCAACAGAAAGATTTGATTGCTGCAATCGACCACGCTGTGAATACTTTCATTCAACATCGCCGCACTGCCGCTCAATGCGTAGCCGACAAACTTGCTGATGGCAACTAAAATATTCGAGATGAGTGCTGCTATCACCGCCATCATGCCGTTTGCTTGTTTTTCCATTCAAATTCGCTTCCTTCCAAACCAAATTCTTGCCTATTATATCTCAAAAAAGGACCGTCGCACAGGAGAGAAAAAGAGCTATTCCTTTTTTTGTTCTTTTTTGACCCGAGCTTCTCTCCGACTGATTTTCTTCGTCCAAAAGCCGCCAGAAATATATTTGGGCTCATAGCTAATGATAAAGGCCCGTTCTTCGATTTGTTTGATTTTTTGAAACAGTTTCTTCTCGCTTTTGCGTTGTGAGAGAATTTCAAGGATCAATCGCGGACCTTCTAATCCTTCTCCATAACTTTGAGTAACACCATATCCTTCTTGGCGTAAAATTTTTGGCAAATTCTTTTCTTCATCTGTATTCGTCGGTAAAATCACCGTGACCATCGTATAGCCTAGAGCTAGCTGATCTTCGATTTTGATTCCAACACTAACTCCTGCGGCGTAACCTAATGCATAAAACAGTAGGTTCAATGGATTGTCTAAGCGATCCAATACCATCGACAATCCTAATATATAAATCGTGATCTCGACCATACTGACCAGCGGTGCAATCAGCCGATACCCTTTCATCGTCAATAAAAAACGAATTGTATTCAATGTGACATAAGCCATATTGATAAAGAAGATCATCGCTAACATTTGCAAATCAATTTCCATCCCGTATCCCTCCTATTTTAAGAATAGCAAATGCTTCTCAAAAGTGAAAATAATTGAGAAGTTGCCATCTGTTAGTCACCGTTTTCTTTCAACAAATAAAAACAAGGAGGACAGCTGCCGCTTCTTTAACGGAAATTGTCGCTTCAGCTTTCTTGATATTTATTGAAAAGACTAGCGGTATTCTGAAGCACAAAACAACTATCCAAATCACAGATGATAGCGACTGGTTTTGTCAGCTTACTTCATCCAGCAAGCTAGCGCCATAGCTTCATCTACAATTCAGATAGTTGCTTTCTTTGTTGTTTAAATCATTATCCTTGTTTTATTAACGAATAACTCTCAACTGCTTGTTGAGCGAGAGATTCTCACGAGTGCCTTTGCTTATTTCAGTTGTCCTACTCATCAAGAGCGAAAGTAGCCATTTTTATTGCTTTCTGACTGCCCCTCTTCGATCATTCCTTCTAAGGAACGATCCAAAACAGCTCGCTTATCGCCGTTTTTTTTGTTCATGCCGCGAAATTCCCGCCGTGTCATGCCTACAGATTGCGGTCGATTGAACTTTCTGACCGTGGGATCATCGCCTTCTTTTACTTGGTAGGCTGCTGGCTCAGTATCAAAGAGCAAATAGGATTCGCGGGGTTTCTCCATTGAATCCATCAGTTCTTGTGAAGTGATCTCTTCTTTTTCTTGCTCAGGGATGATCGATGCAGGAATGTATTTGGGAACAAAATAAGATCGCCCAGAATACTCTTTCTTGGTCGGTGTTGGCGTTTCAGCCCGTTCTGCTTTACTCGTCACTTTATAAGAAGCACGTCGTTGATCATTGCCAAAAAGATTTGTTTTGCCGGTAGGTGTACTTTCCTGCAAAGGTCGTTTTCCATAGCTTGGTAAATTTGCCCGATGTTGCGCTAATTCTTCTTTTTGCCGCACACTATGACCGTAATTGGGGTGACTGGAAGGAACTTTCCGACGCAATGAGTGAGCAGAATCCTTTTCTTTGCTGCTCGTGCTAGGTTGATCCTTGATTTCTGTCAAAATCCAATCATCAGACTGACTGAAAACTTCCTTGTGTTCGGACTGCAGCTTTACACCTTCTTGATCATCATATGCTGGAAAACGGAAATGTTTGCGTTTCACATCTAAATAATTTGCCAATTCACTCATCCTCTGGTTGCGATTTTTTATAATCATATCATATTTCAGTGAATAATTCACGAAAGCTGTGGTGCCTTTTGGGAATATTCAATGACCAAATGCAATAGATTATTACGTCAGACTAGCTGAATTTGGCTCTTTGACATGTGCATACAATGGTTCGATCTGCCAAATGTCATCAGCATAATTTTGAACCGTATAATCTGCGGAAAATTTGCCGGCATTCGCAATATTCATCAAGCTGATCGCTTGCCAGCGCTGTTGGTCTTTATAAGCTAAATCCACGCGATATTGGGCATCGCAATAAGATTTGAAGTCTTTCAACAAGAA
The DNA here is from genome assembly GCF_051909435.1 of Enterococcus sp. 125944. Taxonomy (NCBI): domain Bacteria; kingdom Bacillati; phylum Bacillota; class Bacilli; order Lactobacillales; family Enterococcaceae; genus Enterococcus; species Enterococcus sp. 125944. Next base: position 248,355 of record NZ_JBQASY010000001.1, read on the forward strand.
GTATTCATCATTATATTTTAACAGTGAATCAAACACTTCCCGACCTTCTCTTTCTATATTTGGGATCGTTCCGTCAATAAATGCATTCACAACTCGTTGCAGCACAGGATCTTCTTCATAAAACGCATACGCAGAATAGTTTTGTTGGGCATAATAAGCATAGACCTCTTCTTCTGTTAATCCAAAAATGGCAATGTTCTCATCTCCGATTGCATCTCGAATCTCAATGTTCGCACCATCCAATGTCGCGATCGTGACTGCCCCATTCAACATCAGCTTCATGTTGCTAGTACCGGAAGCTTCTTTTGATGCTAAGGAAATTTGCTCACTGACATCTGCTGCGGGAATGATCCGCTCAGCCAATGTGACATTGTAGTTTTCCAAAAAGACGACTTTCAGCTTATCATTGATTGTCGGATCATGATTGATCAGGTTAGCTACTTCATTGATCACTTTAATAATGGCTTTCGCATAATGATAACTAGGTGCGGCCTTCGCTCCAAAAATAAATACCCGCGGATGAATCGGTGCTTGAGGGTCATCTTTCAAGTCAAAGTAAAGTTTCAAAATATGCATCACATTCAGCAATTGTCGTTTATACGCATGGAGCCGCTTGATTTGGACATCAAATATCGCGGTTGGATCAACTTCGATCCCGGTTGTCTGCTGAATATATTCAGCTAACGCTTGTTTGTTGGTCAGTTTTGCATCTGCTAGACGTTGCAATACTGTTGGATCTTCTTGGTAATTTTTCAATAATTGCAAGTCTTGTGGGTTATGGCGCCAACTTTTGCCGATAGTCATATCAAGCACCTTTGATAAAGGTTGATTGGCTAACTGCATCCAACGACGTTGTGCGATCCCATTGGTTTTATTATTGAAACGTTCTGGGAATATCAAATAAAAATCATGTAGGACAACGGATTTCAACAGATCAGAATGGAGCTTTGCGACACCATTGACACTATGGCTGCCAATAATCGCTAAATGCGCCATATGGACTTGGCCATCAATAATAATACGCGTCCGATTAAGAAGGCCAGCTTCGTGAACCTCTGCATACTCTTCAAGATAACGACGATCAATTTCTTCAATGATTTGGTAATTCCGAGGAATAACTTCTTTGAATAGATCAATCGGCCATTTTTCTAAAGCTTCAGCCATAATCGTATGGTTGGTATAGCTCATGACTTTCACTGTGATTGCCCATGCTTGTTCCCATGGCAAATCATGATCATCTAACAATAACCGCATCAACTCGGATACACATAATGCAGGGTGGGTATCATTGATATGGATAGCAATTTTTTCACTCATCATCGTTAGCGGATGATTCAATTTTAAATAGTAGCGAACAATACTTTGAATGCCTGCTGAGACAAAGAAATATTCTTGCATAAGTCGAGTCTTCTTGCCTCGTTCATTAGAATCATCTGGATATAAGACAGCGGTCAGATCTTCTAGAGAACGACGAGATTCAATGGTTGCATAGTTGGCTTCTTCCGCTGCAGGAACCTCAACGCTCCACAAACGTAATGTATTGATCATATCATTTTGATAGCCAACCATTCCGGTATCATAAGGAACCGCACGCCAAACATACCCACCATGCCGTTCAGGACGCAGCCTCCCATTCTCGTCTTCAATCAAGTACACTTCGCCGCCATATTGGATATCCACGGCTTTACTCTCCTTTCGAACCTCCCAGACATTTCCGGCACGTAACCAGTCGTCAGGCAGCTCTACTTGATGCCCATCTACAAACTTTTGTTTAAAAAGGCCATAATTATAACGGATGCCGTTCCCATTTCCTGGCAACCCTAATGAAGCCAAAGAATCCATGAAACAAGAAGCTAATCGTCCTAGTCCACCATTTCCTAATGCCATATCTTTTTCAACTTCAGCAACTTCATCTAATGAAAAGGATAACTCTTCGAAGAGCTCTTCCGCAGTATCCAGCAACCCTAAATTCAGTAGATTACTTTTCAACAGTTTTCCAGGTAAAAATTCGATTGAGAAATAATACGCCTGTTTCTGCTGTTCAACGAGCAGATTTTTTCGTGTCTGGCTCCAATCATTCGCGTAGCAGCTCTTGACCACGTTAGCTAAAGCTAAAAACAATTCTTGCGGTGAAGCTTCTGCGATCTCGATCGAAAAAATATCTTTCAACCGGGTTTCTAATAATTCTTGCAAGGTAGCTTTCTCCATTACAATTCACTCCTTTATGACTATCAATTTGTATGAAAAAGGACAGAAGCACCAATCGCCCTTGTCGCTAGGTCGTTCTGTCAAACCCGCTCTACTTTCAGACTAATGAATACTTCTGTCTTATACTTGATTATACTTTGATCGCTTGGTAGAGATCAATATATTGATTGGAACTAATGTCCCAGCTAAAATCTTTATTCATGGCTTGTGCTTGCAAAGATTTCCACGTCTGCTGGTCGTCTTGATAAAGCAGGATTCCTTGTTTCACTGCATTCATCAAATAAAATGACGTGAACTCTTGGAAACCAAATCCGGTGCCTTGATGAGTGATTGGATTGTATGAATCTACCGTATCTTTTAGACCGCCAATCTCATGCACGACTGGCAATGTCCCGTAACGCATGGCGATCATTTGTGAAAGCCCGCAAGGTTCAAAAGCAGAAGGCATCAAGAACAGATCCGCTCCGGCATACATTTTTTGCGCCAGTCCAATATCAAAAGAAATCACCGCAGCACATTTTTCTGGATATTTTGCAGCAAAGTAACGGAATCCTTCTTCAAATTCCGGTTCTCCCGTTCCTAACAGCGCAAATTGAACATCAAATTGCAATAAGTTTTCCATTTCCGGCATTACAAGATGAAAGCCTTTTTGTGTAGTCAAGCGGCTGACCACTGTGATAAGAGGAACATCACGCGCTGGCAGCCCCAGCATCTTTTGCAATTCTTGCTTGTTTGCAGCTTTACCGGACATTTCATCGGAAGTAAAATGATAGGGCAGCAATGGATCTGTTGCGGGATCGTTGGTTTCATAATCGATTCCGTTCAATATTCCTTGCAGTTTCCCAGATTCCATTCTTAGAATGACTTCAAGTCCGCAACCAAATTCTGGTGTTTTGATTTCCTCACTATAAGAAGGACTGACTGTTGTGATACGATCTGCGTATAAAATACCTGCTTTCATGAAATTCAAACAGTCATTTAATCGTAATGTCCCGTCATCGTAACGCTCTGTCCCCATGCCAAACAAGTCCGGTAAAATATCTTTGCTGTACCATCCTTGAAAGCCAATGTTATGAATCGTCAAAACGGTGCGGATATTCTGATAAGCATTGATCCAATGATATTTTTCTTTCAGAAGAAAAGGAATCATTGCTGTATGGTAATCATTCACATGAATCACGTCAGGAATAAAATCGATTCTCTCCATCATTTCGATAGTTGCTAGTTGAAAGAAGGCAAAACGTTCGCCATCATCATAATAATCGTATAAATTATCACGACCAAAATAGTACAGATTATCGATAAAATAGTAGGTAACACGATTGAGAACTAGTTTCTTCAACCCACAATATTGCTTACGCCAACCCACATTGACTTCAAATGAAAAACAATCTTCCAGCTGTTCTTGATAGTCGGCTGACATTTTAGTAAAGAATGGCAGAACCACGACTGTTTCTACCCCTTTTTTGACAAGTTCTTTGGGCAATGCACCCACGACATCCCCTAGTCCACCTGTCTTGAAAAATGGCGCGCATTCTGCTGCGGCAAATAGTACCTTCATGCCGTTGCTCCTCCAATTAGATCTTCAGTGACATGGGTATTTTTTTTGACGACGATCGGTGCGTCACTGGTTCCTCTAACTTTGACACCTTCTGCGATCACAACATTTTTATCGAGAATAGCATAGGAAACTTCAGCACCTTCCTTGATTTCATTATTCCCAAAAATGATCGTGTCTTTGACATGGGCATTCGGATGAATCGTTGTTCTGCGGGCAACAAGTGACCGTTCGACAGATCCTTCTACGATACAACCAGAAGCAAAGTGACTATTTTTGACATCCGAAGTTTCAGCGTAATAGGTTGGCACTTCATTCTTCAGCTTGGTGTAGATCTTTTGATTTGAGTAAAGCAATGAGGTAAATTTGTGGACATCTAACATATCCATGTTGGTTTGGTAATAGGATTGAATATCATAAATATTGCTTAAATAACCAGTATATTCATACAAGCTAGTATTTTCGATAGAGATTCGTTCCCGCAAGAAACGACCTAGGTCTGGAGTAGCTCCTACAGCTTGTCCTTCTTTTAAAGCTTGGATCAGGCGGTCTGTTTTGATGATGAAGATATCAGTGCAAAGATTGACCATACTTTCTGTCTCGCATTTCTTCGCTTGGACAGCTTCATTCAAATGGCCTTCTTCGTCAACTGAAAAGATCAAGTCGTTGTCACTTACGTTATCACTGCTGATTCGTTTATAAACGACCGTCATTTCTTTATTCTGTAACTGGTGGATTTTCAGCAACGCCCGCAAATCGATGTTGCACAAAATATTGCTGCCCATATAAACCGTATGCTCTGATTTAGATTTTTCCAAATAATCGATCACGTTATAGTAATACTCTTGACCAGCAGCTTGCTGTTTTAATGAGTCTTGGAACAAATGAATGAAGAAACGGTTTTGAACACCATCTAGATTCCATTCTTTCCCGCCACCGATATGGTCAAATACGGATTGTGTTTCTCCTTCATTAAAAATCATATACACTTGTTTGATATTTGCATTTTCAATACTTGACAAGTTGAAATCAAGCAAACGATATTTACAATCAAACAATAGCGTCGACAACGGACGACTTTCCGTTAAGGGCATCAGTTCTTTGTAGCGGTGCAGATTGCCTAAAATGGCACACATTTTATTAGTTCTCATCAATCGTCACTCCTATCACTTCAGAATAACCAACAACAGCAATTTCATCTGTTCCGTCTATGACTGCATCATCACCGATCACTGCATTTTCTCCAATGATCGCGCGTTTTAGTGTTACATTTTTCCCAATGACTGCTCCAGGCATGACCACACTATCTGTGATCTTGGTTCCTTCTTTGACTTGAACATTTTCTGATAAAATACTATGTTCAATATCTCCAGCAACATAGCAACCATCCATGATCAACGAATTTTTTGCAGAACCTGTTTCTGTAATGAAATGAGGAGGAGCAATCGGATTTTTTGAGAAGACTTGCCAATTTTTATCACGGATTCCCAGTTCCATCTGTGGATCGATAAATTCCATATTAGCTTCCCAAAGAGAATCAATGGTACCCACGTCTTTCCAATAGCCTGAAAAACGATAAGCAAATACATTGTCGCCACTTTCCAAGTAAGATGGAATCACGTGTTTCCCAAAGTCGACCATTTCGCCGTCTTTTGTATAATTGCTTAACAGTACGCTGCGTAAGCGAGCCCAGTCAAAGATATAGATTCCCATTGAAGCTAAGTTACTTTTTGGCTCTGCTGGTTTTTCATCAAATTCAATGATCCGGTCATTTTTATCTGTGTTCATGATACCAAAGCGGGAAGCGTCTTTCATTGGCACTTCTAGCACTGCAACAGTAAGAGACGCATCGTTTTCTTTGTGTTTTTCCAGCATTTCTTCGTAATCCATCTTGTAGATATGGTCACCGGATAATACTAATACATATTGAGGGTCCATTTCATCAATGTAGGCAATGTTTTGATAGATCGCATGAGCTGTTCCTTCAAACCATTTTCCACCTTCAGAATTTGAGTAGGGTTGTAAAATCGTCACTCCGGTATTGATACCATCTAACCCCCAACTTGATCCGTTTCCAATGTGACTGTTCAATGCCAAAGGTTGATACTGTGTCACCACACCAACATTCTTAATCCCTGAATTGACACAATTACTTAATGTAAAATCGATAATACGATACCGACCACCAAAAGGTACTGCAGGTTTCGCAATATTTTTGGTCAACTTCCCTAAACGTGTGCCTTGTCCTCCTGCGAGGATCATCGCTAACATCTCTGTTTTCATTTTCTTGAGCCGCTAAAAAGCCAATCTCTTTCACGATGCCGGTGTTATTTTCGATATGAATGCTTTTCTTTCAAAAAGCCTTCTTTTCGATATCACCTTTCACGTTGTCACTTCGATTGGACTTTCGAGCCAGCTCCTCCCCCCTTTCATTTTTTCCTGCGTTTGATTTGAATCTTTTCTGGTTTTATAATCAATGCCCCAAGTGCTGGCAAAATTGTTTTGATTTGATAAGGATATTCTTTGAATGGAATCGCTTCTGTTTGTTGGTCTTGATTATTCTGGGTCCAAGTCCCGCCAAAACTATCGCGTTCGGTATTCAATACTTCACGGTAGGTCCCTTCATACGGAACGCCAATGGCGAAATCGTGGCGTTCAACAGGTGTCAAATTCAATACAACGATCACGAAATCTTTTTTGGTTTTACCTTGTCGCAAATAGGTCAATGTTGTTTCCGCTAAGTTATCAGCATCAATGACTACCAGCGATTCTTCTTTATCTTCGATTTCCCACAATGAGCGCTCCTGTTTATACAGTTCATTTAGTGTCTTTGTAAATTGCTGCATACGCTGATTTAGTTCATCTGATAAATCGACCCATTCAAGCCCGTGATCATATTTCCATTCCAAAAATTGTCCCCACTCACTGCCCATAAACAGCAGTTTCTTCCCTGGATGGGTCATCATGTAGGTATACAAATTTCTTAATTGTGAAAATTGCTTGTAACGATCTCCCCACATTTTGTGCATTAAGCTACGTTTGCCATGGACGACTTCGTCATGGGAAAGGGGTAATATATAGTTTTCATTCATGCGGTACATGAATGAAAACGACAACAAACTCAAATGATCCTTACGGAAGATTGGATCCATTTGGTAAAAACGCAGGACATCGTTCATCCAGCCCAGATTCCATTTATAATCAAATCCAAGAGCCCCTTCTTCAATCAGGCCTGTAACTTTCGTTTCTGAGGTACTTTCCTCAGCGATCATCATCACTTCTGGATGCGCCAGTTTCACGACTGCATTTAGTTTCTGCAAGAAGTAATAACCTTCATAATTTCGATTGCCCCCCTCATGATTTGGTTGCCAAACACCCTGGTCGTAGTCTCGGTAGATCATGTTCGAAACCGCATCCACGCGAATCCCATCGATGTGATAAAATTCGATCCAAAAAAGGGCACTGGATAGCAAGAAACTTTGTACTTGTGGTTTGCCTAAATCAAAATTGATTGCTCCCCAACGAACATTTTTTGCACGATCGGCATCTTGATATTCAAATGTCGGCGTTCCATCATAGTAAGCCAAACAATCATCATTGACACAAAAATGGCCCGGCACCCAGTCAACTAGGACACCGATATTTTCCAAGTGACAGGCTTCAACAAAATCTTGAAATTCTTCTGGTGTGCCGTAATAAGCGCTGAGCGCAAAATAGCCAATCAATTGATAACCCCACGATGTGCCTAATGGATGTTCCATCAATGGCATAAATTCAATATGGGTGTAGCCCATTTGTTTGAGGTAAGGAATGAGTTCATCTTTTAATTCAGAAAAACGATAAGGGGTTCCATCTGCGTGGTGTTTCCAAGAACTTGCATGGACTTCATAAATATTAAGTGGTCGTTTAAATTGATTTTGACGCTTTTTGCGGCCTTGCCACAAACCATCACGCCATTTTTTTGCCGGCACGGTGTACAAGACAGCAGCCGTTCCAGGACGTTCTTCGAAATAAATTGCATATGGATCAATTTTCATGATTTCACGGCCGTCGGCTTGCTTGACCTTGAATTTATAATGCTGTCCTTCTTGAGGCTGATTGGTGGTAATTTCCCAAATCCCCGATTCGGAGCGTTTCGTCATCGGCAAAGAGTCATCCCATTGATTGAAGTCACCTACTAGCCAGACATTTTGCGCATTTGGCGCCCAGACACGAAAAACATAGCCTGCTTTCATACGATGTGCACCTAAAAGATGCTGTGAATAAAAATTTTCACCGGTCGTAAACTGCTTCTCTGCTGTAATCATTTGCTCATTTTCCACTCGTATGTCAAACCTCCTCTTAGATCAACCCTATTTTTTCAGCCAATCAACCTTCCATCTAAAAAACAGAATATTAGGAAGATCACTGGGAAAATAGTTCAGGGCAGTTGGCTTTAATTTAGCATTGCTGCTCCTATATGTAGAATAGCATAAATTAAAGATCTCGTAACGTAAAAGCCTTGGCGATTGCCGGAATAGAACAATTCCTATTCCTGATTCGTTGTATTTCGATCCTCTGCTTATAATCAAAAGATTTAAGGCAGAAAAAAAACAGCTTGAACACGATTGGTTCAACCTGTTTCAGTGCTGCTTCTTTTTTTGGAAACAAAAGCGACAGAAGAAGCGACACTTACTTGAAACAAACCGACGATCAAAAATAAAGCAAACAAAAATGGATGGAATTGAACTTTCATCTGGAAAGCCGTTATGACCGCAGCGATCCCAATTCCGGCTGAAAGATAAGGCCAAGAACGAAAAGACCAGAAGCTGGCAACTGTTGTATATAAACTACAGATGCCCAATAAAAAAAGCCTTGTGACCACATCAAAGACTGTGTCTGAAAAATGTATATTCTCTGAAAAAATTTGATTTGCATTAAATGTGTTAGGAACTTTTAAAATAAATAAAAGTGCCGACACCATACTTAGAATAAAAATAAACACATGGCTACTTGCAAAGACGATTCTTTGATTTGATTTCACCTGAGACTCACAACCTTTGATTAATCCATTCAGAGACAGGCATGACCTTTCTCTCGATCCTAAAAAGGATCATGCCCGCCAAAGTTCTTTCACTTGTCCATCTGTATATACTTTATACACTTTTTCATATTGCTTATTCATTGATTGACAGGCAATCAAAAAGTATTTTCCATCCCCGTCAAACTCAAGATCTCCTAATGCTTTCAAAGATACTGATTCTGTCTGTCCTAATTTATTCGTCAAAAAACGAACAGCTTGGGCCGGAGTCAATAAATAGTTTTTCATTAACAACCAGTCGATCACGATTGGTACGATTGTATTTGCTTGACATTCATTTTTTTGTTTAAGTGCAAAAATTAATTCTCCATCAGAAAAGCGGCTTTCTTCAATACCGGCTTCGCAAAGTTCTTTTCGTGCATGCTCAATTTCCGCCATCGAAACAAAAGTGATCATCTCTGCTTTGCTTCTTGTTTCTTCAATCACTTCTGTATGAAATGCTTTGATTCCTTCCAATTTTTACGCCCCCTTTCAAAATTCTAAAGTTATCATACCACCTCAAATGAGAACAATCAATTAATACGCTCGTTATTTTCTAATCATTTTCAAATAATAAAAAATGCAAAAAAAGAAAGAAAACGTTATCCCAAAGAGGGTTTTAACGAATTCTTTCTTTTTTATCTTTTGTGTTTCTGAACGTTTATTAAAATTTTATCATTTCCGTGATGAGAATTGTTTGCGGATTAGATGTTTTTCCAAGATAATCTGCTAAAAATGTACGCCGATCAAATTCGGACAATCCTTCCATCGATGACCCATTCTGCTCAGTGAGAAACGCAGGATCAACAACAGGAAGATCAAAACGCTGTTCTGACTGAAGAATATTTCCTTCTATGAGTGATGTCAGAAAAATACTTGGCCGGATTTTTCGCTGTTTTGCCACCCGTTCAAAGATGACACTGATTTGATCCAAGTAATAGACCTCATCAACATCCCCTAACAAATACAAAAGCTTCTGATAGATTGGCAATGACAGTAGTTGTCGATTTGCTGCAAAAAAAGCGGGAATCGTTGCCGGCCATTTTTCTTGGGAAAGAGAAATAAGCTGGAAAGACTCATGGATTAGCCGATAAATGAATCCTTGTACCACCCCTTCCTCACAAGCATAGAAAAAGCGTTGGTCACTCATGAGTTCCGCTTGTAAAATGAACGCCAACTGTTCTGAAATTATCGTATTAGGTAGTTGCCAACGTTCACGACTCTTCTGCTGATCTTGTGTGGAATAGATAGGAAATGCCACTTGATAGCGACGATCCTTTCGGTTAATGATCCCAGCATCGATCAACTGATCAAGTATTTTTTCAAAATTTTTCTCTGGAAAATTTTGTTTTAATTCTCTTAAGATTGGTGGTTTTTGTTGTTTTTTCAAGAAAAGAATCAGTTTTAAGAACAACTCTGAATCAATAATTTTCTGAATTCCTTGATAATGACTACTATAAAAAAATTCCATGTCTTTCGCTCTCTTTCCATTCCCACTAGAAGGGCCGTCTTCCCATTCAAAAATAGCCGGACAATCTTAAGCTTCCCTGCTAGCCAAAAACCTTTCATTATTACAGTGAAAGGACTGCAGTTGCTGATTGTCCGACAAATTCAAATGTTCATCTTTTTTGCCCGTATTATCCTGTCAGCTATTAGTTATTAAAGCTTTCAGTTAATTGCGGCACAACTTGTTTTTTACGAGAAACAACCCCAGGTAAGAATGCACGATTTGCTGTCAAGACAACGTTAAACGCCGCTTCAACCGGTGCAGTTGGCTCTCCAATCACTAGCAATTCAGAATTGCTGTTCAAAATATCAGTAACGACTAATAAGTACAAGTCATAGCCTTTTGCCTGATTTTCGGCCTTCATTGCTGTTTCTAGCTCTTCTTGGCGGCTAAACACTTCATTCAAATCCACTGTATTTACTTGACCGATACGAATGTTTTTTCCACCCATCGGAAAACTTTTTGCATCTAGATCCAACAACTCAGCAGCCGTTTTGGTTGTTAAATTTGTTCCAGCTTTCAACATATCCAGACCATACGCATCTAAATCCACATTAGCAATTGCTGCTAACTCTTTTGCAGCGGCGATATCTTCCTCAGTACATGTAGGTGACTTGAACAACAATGTATCTGAAACGATCGCTGACAACATGATTCCGGCAATAGCTGCGGGAATCTCTACATTTGCCTCACGGTATAATTTCAACACGATCGTACTCGTACAGCCAACAGGTTCTGCACGGTAGTAGAGAGGGTTTGCAGTTTCAAAATTGGCGATACGATGATGGTCAACTACAGCTAAAATGGCAGCTTCTGCTATCCCTTCTGCACTTTGTTGAAACTCATTATGATCCACAAGCATCACTTCTGAACCAGCCTCAATCTGCTCAATCACACGCGGGGCTTCAAGTTCAAAATGAGACAAAGCAAATTGCGTTTCTTCGTTTGGTGTTCCCAGAGCAACTGCTTCGGTATCTTTTCCTAATTCCTTTTGCAAGTGCGCAAAAGCAATCGCTGCTCCAATAGCATCTGTATCAGGATTTTGGTGTCCAAATACTAATATTTTCGACATAATGATCGCTCCTAATTCATTCATTTTCCACTTTCTAATGATAGCAAAAAATAGGAAAGAATCAATAGTTATCTTCTCTACGCTTGTTAACGGGTAAGATAACCTTTATAGTCATCGACATGAAGCAACTCTTTTGCATTTTTCACGCGATCTTGTGTTGGCGGCTCAATTCCTTCCAGTGGATACTTCAGCCCTAATTCATCCCATTTATATTTACCCATTGTGTGATAAGGTAAAATCTCTACTTTATCTACATTATTCAACGTCTTGATAAACGCATCTAAACGGATCAAAAACTCATCATAATCACTTCTGAATGGCACCAGCACGTGGCGGATCCAGACTGGCTTATTGATTTCTGAAAGATATTTTGCCATTTCTAAGATGTTGTCGTTGGATTGTGTGGTCAGCTTCTTATGAGCATCATTATCAATATGCTTGATATCAAATAATAGCAAATCAGTGACAGTCATCAACTCTTGAAATTTGCTAAAAAAAGGTTCTTCCCGAGTAAAAGGTTTTCCGCACGTATCTAAGGTGGTGTTCACCCCTGCAGCTTTGGCTTTCCGGAAAAGATCGATCAAGAAGTCCAACTGAAGCAATGGTTCTCCGCCACTAACAGTCAGCCCACCTTTTTCTCCCCAAAATTCTCGATATTTGAGTGCTTCTTCCAGTACGTCATCTGTCGTCCGTTCGATACCGGCACCGATTTTCCAAGTATCTGGATTATGACAAAACTCACAACGCATCCGGCATCCTTGCATAAAGACAATAAAACGAATACCTGGTCCGTCCACTGATCCGAAACTTTCTGTTGAATGAATATGTCCTGTTACTGACATGTTGCTCTTCCTTTCTTGAAGAAACTAAAAATAAAGTTGCATCGTTTTATTCCATTGATTCCTCGCCCATACTCGCAGTGAGGCAATAGTTTGATGAACAAACTACGCTTGTCATCATCTGCTCTGCTTCGCAGTCGCAGTGATTTCCTTCGGCTTTGTTACTACGGTCTCTTCGTTCCCCGTATTCATCATCTGCTCTGCTTCGCAGTCGCAGTGATTCCCTTCGGATTTTGGTTACTACGGTCTCTTCGTTCCCCGTATTCATCATCTGCTCTGCTTCGCAGTCGCAGTGATTCCCTTCGGACTTTGACTACTACGGTCTCTTCGTTCCCCGTATTCATCATCTGCTCTGCTTCACAGTCGCAGTGATCCCCTTCGGACTTCGGTTACTACGGTCTCTTCGTTCCCCGTATTCATCATCTGCTCTGCTTCGCAGTCGCAGTGATTCCCTTCGGACTTTGATTACTACGGTCTCTTCGTTCCCCGTATTCATCATCTGCTCTGCTTCGCAGTCGCAGTGATTCCCTTCGGACTTCGGTTACTACGGTCTCTTCGTTCCTCGTATTCATCATCTGCTCTGCTTCGCAGTCGCAGTGATTCATAACAATAGCGGCGGAATGTTCCATCCGCCGCCTTTTTTTGTGCTATTACATTGCTTCGTGCATGGTACGAGCGATAACGTCATCTTGTTGTTCTTTTGTCAACTTGATGAAGTTAACTGCATAACCTGATACACGAATCGTTAATTGTGGGTATTTTTCTGGATGCGCTTGTGCATCAAGCAATGTGTCGCGGTTGAATACGTTGATATTCAAGTGGTGACCACCTTTTGCTGCATAACCATCCAACATAGTTGCTAGGTTTTCTTGCTGTGTTTCGTCGTCACGTCCTAATGCTTTAGGTACGATTGAGAATGTATTTGAAATACCATCTAATGAATAGTCATATGGCAATTTCGCAACAGATGAAAGACTAGCCAACGCACCGTGTGTATCGCGGCCGTGCATTGGGTTCGCACCTGGGGCAAATGGCGCACCAGCGCGGCGTCCGTCAGGAGTGTTCCCTGTTTTCTTACCATAAACGACGTTTGAAGTGATCGTTAAGATCGATGTTGTATGTTTTGAGTTACGGTAAGTTTTTGTGCGTTTTACTTTCTTCATGAAGGTTTTCAATAGGTTAACAGCAATATCGTCTACGCGATCATCGTTGTTTCCATATTTAGGATAGTCGCCTTCGATTTCGTAATCTTCAACGATGCCGTTTTCGTCACGAATTGTGCGGACTTTCGCATATTTGATAGCAGATAATGAGTCAACTGCTACAGAGAATCCTGCGATACCAGTAGCCATCGTACGCAAGATATCTGTATCTTGTAAGGCCATTTCAATTCGTTCATAAGAATATTTATCATGCATGTAGTGGATAATGTTCAATGTATTGACATACAAATCACAAATCCAGTCCATCATTGTGTCGTATTTTTCCATTACTTCATTGTAATCAAGATATTCTGAAGTGATTGGTTGGAATTTAGGTCCCACTTGCGCTTTTGATTTTTCGTCGACCCCGCCATTGATTGCATACAACAACGTTTTCGCCAAGTTCGCACGAGCACCGAAGAATTGCATTTGTTTACCAATGCGCATAGCAGATACACAACATGCGATTCCATAGTCATCGCCCCAATGTCCACGCATTACATCATCGTTTTCATATTGGATTGCTGATGTTTGGATAGACATTTTCGCACAGAATGTTTTGAAGTTGTGTGGCAAGCGTGTTGACCACAAAACAGTCAAGTTTGGTTCTGGAGCTGGTCCCAAGTTTGCTAGTGTGTGCAAGAAACGGAAGCTGTTTTTAGTTACCATGTGGCGTCCGTCTTCACCCATCCCGGCGATTGATTCTGTAACCCATGTTGGGTCACCAGAGAATAATGCATTGTATTCAGGTGTACGAGCAAATTTCACTAGACGAAGTTTCATTACGAAATGGTCAACGATTTCTTGTGCTTCTTCTTCTGTGATCACGCCATTTTTAAGGTCGCGTTCTACATAGATATCCAAGAAAGTTGACGTACGTCCTAGAGACATTGCTGCTCCGTTTTGTTCTTTGATGGCTGCTAGATAGCCTAAATATAACCATTGGAATGCTTCTCTTGCAGTTTGTGCAGGTTGAGAAATATCAAACCCGTAGATTGTACCAAGTTCTTTCAATTCGCTTAATGCGCGAATTTGTTCACTTAATTCTTCACGTTGGCGAATGATATCGTCTGACATCGTGCCATTGCCGCAATACAACAAGTCTTGTTGTTTTTCTTTGATCAAGTAATCCACACCATACAATGCTACGCGACGGTAGTCACCGATGATACGACCACGACCATAAGCATCAGGAAGTCCAGTAATAACACCAGAACGGCGTGCAGCTCTGATTTCAGGAGTGTACGCATCAAATACACCTTGGTTGTGTGTTTTACGGTAGTCACGGAAGATGTGAGAAACTTCAGAATCAATTTCATACCCATAAGATTCTGCTGATTGTTCTGACATTCGGATACCGCCGAACGGTTGCAAGCTGCGTTTGAAAGGTTTGTCTGTTTGGAACCCGACAACTGTTTCTAACTCTTTGTTCAAATAGCCCGGGCCGTGAGAAGTAATCGTTGAAACGATTTTTGTATCCATGTCTAAAACGCCGCCAGCGTCACGTTCTTGCTTGTTCAAGTCCATAACTTGATCCCAAAGCTTTGTAGTTGCTTCAGTTGGGCCAGCTAAAAATTCGTCTGTTCCGTCATAAGGTGTGTAGTTTTCTTGGATGAAGTCGCGTACGTTAACTTCTTCTTTCCAAGTTTTTCCTTTAAATCCATTCCATTGTTCCATTTGATGGACCTCCTTAAATTTTCTGTTCACTAAGTGTAACAGCTTTACGTGAATAGTATAACACAAAGGGTTTGCATTGCAAGCATTTACAAGAATTATTTTTAACAAAATTAGCTATTAAAACATAAAATGCAACGAAACAGCTTTTAAATCAACGTTTTTCAAATGTGAATTTTTTATTAAAGTCCATTTTTTGAAAATGTGAAAAATTAATTATATAGAAAAAAACACGCGTCTGTATTGGTACAGATGCGTGTTTTACATTTAACTTATAGTACAGAATCTTCTTGAATCGCAGGATTAATCACTCGAGCAACTTCATGGATCAAGCCACCGGATTTTTCATCGGTAACAAAGGACCCATTCGATGTCCGGTCATTGATTGGGATTTGATTCGTCTCGATCTCGATCATTTGCCCCTTTTGAGTAGTCAAAATCAGGGATTGGTTTTCACCGCTTCCCATATAAACAATCCGATGAGGATTTTTCTTTAACTCTCTGAGAACCATCAGTCCTCGTTTCGCTCGTCCTAACTGACTGATTTCTTGAGCCAGCATTCGTTTGACCGCCCCTCGCTGAGTGACCATGATTACAGGCGTATCTCCTTCCGAGTAAACCAATGATCCATTGACGATCTGATCATCTTCTTTAAGATTCATCGCTTTGACTCCAGCAGCTTTTGGTCCTACAACAGGCACTTCGGCTAATGGATAGCGTAGGCCAAAAGCACGATAACTAACTAGAAAGACATCCAACGGCTCATTTTGATCCGCTAAATACACGTTGACAAGTTCATCGGCCTCATCTTTTAGTTTCATCATAGTCAATGGCCGACTCTTGTACGTACGCCAAGGTTCAAATTCTGTCATTCTTGTTTGTTTAATCATACCGTTTTTGCTAATCAGCACGAAATTCTTTTGCGGATCAAGTTCTTGATAGGTGAATACAGCTAAAATGGTTTCTTCGGTAGCTAGATTCATTACCGTTTGCGAAATATGTTCCCCTAGATCTTTCCATTTGAGATCCGGCAACTCATGAATGGGGCGATAAATGACGTTCCCTTTATTGGTCACCAGCAACAAATGATCCAATGTGCTTGCTTGCCCGCTATAAAGCAGTGCATCGCCTTCTTTCATGCCTAACTCTTCTGGCTTAGAAGCGCCATAAGACCGCAAGCTGCTGCGTTTGACATAGCCATCTGTCGTAACAGTTACCACAACATCTTCTTGGGCGACAAGTACTTGGGTCTCGATTTTGATTTCTTGGATCTCTGCTTCAATCTCGGTCATCCGATCAGAGTGGTATTTCTTCTTGATTTCTCTTAGCTCTTTTTTGATGACTTTTAATAATTCCGTTTCTTCATTCAAAATTTTCGTCAATTCGCGAATCGTTTCAGCTAATTCTTGGGCTTCTGCCTGTAATTGCGTGATATCTGTATTAGTCAAGCGATACAATTGCAATGTTACAATGGCTTCTGCCTGTTCTTCTGTAAACCCATGCTGAACGACCAGATTATTTTTTGCATCTTTTTTGTCTTTACTGCTGCGGATTGTCGCGATCACTTCATCGAGGATCGAAAGAGCCTTCATCAACCCATCAACGATGTGCTGACGTTTCTGCGCTTTCTTCAGCTCATAGCGGCTCCGCTTAGCAATGACTTCCCGACGGTGTTTCACATAACTTTCTAAGATATGTTTCAACCCGACTTGCTGCGGCCGCATTTCATCGATGGCTACCATGTTGAAATTGTAGTTGATTTGCAGTTCCGTATTTTTAAATAGATAGTTCAAAATTCCTTGAGCATTGGCATCTTTTTTCAGCTCAACCACAATTTGCAAACCGGTACGGTCCGTTTCGTCCCGGACCTCGGCAATCCCATCGATTTTTTTGTTTAAACGAATCTCATCCATTTTTTTGACCAGATTCGCTTTATTGACTTCGTAAGGAATCTCATTGATGACAATTTGCTGTTTGCCCCCTTTGATATCTTCGATTCTAGTCTTTGAACGTAAGATCACTTTCCCGCGACCTGTTTCATATGCCTTCTTGATTTCTTCTTTTCCTTGTAAGATGCCGCCAGTTGGAAAATCTGGACCTGGAATGAATTCCATCAATTTATCCAATGAGGCGTTCGGGTGATCAATCAAATAAATCGTTCCGTCAATGACTTCACTTAAATTGTGTGTGGGAATTTCAGTTGCATAACCGGCAGAGATCCCTGTCGACCCGTTGACCAGCAGATTGGGATATTTTGCTGGCAAAACAGTTGGTTCCTTTTCGGTATCGTCAAAATTCCAAACTAACTCAACGGTATCTTTTTCAATATCCTTCAATAATTCTCCGCTTAATTCAGACAAACGGGCTTCTGTATAACGCATAGCTGCTGGCGGATCACCATCCATACTCCCGTTGTTCCCGTGCATTTCGATCAGGATTTGTCTTAATTTCCAGTCTTGACTCATACGGACCATGGCTTCATAAATACTGGAATCTCCATGGGGATGAAAATTCCCCATGATATTCCCTACAGATTTTGCGGACTTACGAAATCCTTTGTCATAAGTATTTCCATCTTGATTCATGGCAAACAAAATTCGTCGCTGAACGGGCTTTAGGCCATCTCGAATATCCGGTAATGCCCGTTCTTGGATAATATATTTAGAGTATCTGCCGAAACGGTCCCCCATCACTTCTTCTAATGTTAATTCTTGTATATTGTTTTTATGTTCCAAGAGATCCCCTCCTAATCCTCAGACAAGCTGATTGCTGAAATTTGCTCAGCTTCTTGTAATTTTTCTTCGACCAATCCAGGGATCGTCTCTTCTTTTTTCTCTAAAATACTGCCGTCTTCTTCCAAGCTGAATTGGACATGGCTTTCGATCCACTTCCGCCGCGGTTCTACTTTATCACCCATCAATGTAGTAACCCGTCGTTCCGCTTGTGCCGCATCATCGATTCGAACACGGATCAATGTTCTTGTTTCTGGGTCCATCGTTGTCTCCCAAAGTTGATCTGCATTCATCTCACCTAACCCTTTGTACCGTTGCAGCATATAGCCTTTACCAATTTTTTTGGTCACCGCGTTTAATTCGTCATCTGTCCAGGCATATTCAACTACGGCTTTTTTGCCTAGGCCTTTTGAAACTTTGTACAAAGGCGGCAATGCAATATAAACTTTGCCAGCTTCGATCAATGGTTTCATATAGCGATAAAAGAAGGTCAGCAACAAGACTTGGATATGAGCACCATCTGTATCTGCATCGGTCATGATGATCACTTTGTCATAATTGCAGTCTTCGATCGAAAATTCTGGACCGACACCTGCGCCGATCGTGTAGATCATAGTATTGATTTCTTCATTTTTCAAAATGTCTTGCATTTTGGCTTTCTCGGTATTGATGACTTTTCCACGTAACGGAAGAATTGCTTGAAACTTACGGTCTCGGCCTTGTTTGGCTGATCCACCAGCTGAGTCTCCTTCGACTAAGTACAACTCATTTTTTTTCGGATTACGAGACTGGGCTGGTGTCAATTTTCCAGATAACAACGATTCGCCCTTTTTGCGTTTTTTCCCACTGCGGCTTTCTTCTCGTGCTTTCCGAGCAGCTTCCCGCGCTTCCCGAGCCTTGATGGCTTTACGGACAAGCATTTGGCTCATCTCGCTATTTTCTTGCAAGTAATAACCCAGTTGTTCACCAATCACATTGTCTACCGCATTTCGTGCGATCGGCGTTCCTAGTTTTTCTTTTGTTTGACCTTCAAATTGAAGCAGATTCTCTGGTACCCGAATCGACAGAACTGCCGCTAAACCTTCCCGAAAATCACTGCCTTCCAGATTTTTGTCCTTTTCTTTCAGCAGGCCGACCTTTCGAGCATATTCATTGAAAGCTTTAGTCATAGAGATCTTCATTCCCACTTCATGGGTACCGCCGTCTTTCGTACGCACGTTATTTACAAATGATAGGACATTTTCGGAATACCCATCATTATATTGGAAAGCAACTTCCACTTCGATTGCTTCTTTTGTGCCAGAAAAATACACAACAGGCGTCAATGTATCTTTTTCTTCGTTTAAATAATCAACAAACTCTTTGATTCCTTCTTCAAATAAAAAGACCTCTTGCTGCAATTCAGCCCGCTCATCTGTTAGGGTGATTTTCACTCCTCTTAATAAGAAAGCTGATTCTCGCAATCGTTCTGCTAACGTGTCATAAGAAAATTTCGTTGTTGTAAAAATCGTGTCATCCGGCTTGAAACGTACGGTTGTTCCAGTTGCTTTCCGCGTCTTTCCGATTTTTTTCAATGTACCGTCAGGTTTGCCACCATCTTTGAATTTCTCTTGGTATTCGATACCATCTCGTACGATAGAAACTTCTAGCCAGCTTGATAGCGCATTTACGACACTGGCACCCACTCCGTGGAGTCCGCCTGATGTCTTATAGCCCCCTTGGCCAAATTTGCCGCCAGCATGCAGTACAGTAAAGATGACTTCGACTGTTGGGATTCCTGAAGCATGCATTCCCACCGGCATTCCACGACCATTGTCTCGCACACTGATACTATTGTCTTTGTGGATAGTGACATCAATTTCATTCCCGAATCCTGATAGTGCTTCGTCGACCGCATTATCAACGATTTCGTAGACCAAATGGTGCAAGCCTCGGCCGTCAGTCGATCCGATATACATACCAGGTCGCTTTCTCACTGCCTCCAAGCCTTCTAGGACTTGTATCGAGGCATCATTATACTCTGTGGTTTTCTTTGCCAAAGCCACCGCTCCTTTAACTAAATTAAGTGGGTTTCCGCGGAAACCCAACATGAATGATTCGCAAAAAAAATCTTAACATAAAATCGGCTTTTTTCAAGCGAACATTTTTCTAAACTATCTTATCCTTTTTCCCACCGTTCGACAAGGCAAAGTCACTTTTAGCTTTTGGATGATCCATCTATCATTGCTCGTTTATCCATAGCTTCAGTATTTTCTTATTGTTGCTGCGACGGTTTCATGCTAAAATTGCTCTAGACTTTCAAGGAAAGTGGGTTATCATGAAGACGATTCTGTTACTATTTATTGCTTATTTGCTCGGTTCGATTCCCTCTGGTGTCTGGATCGGTCAGCTATTCTTCAAAAAAGACATTCGCCAATTTGGCAGCGGGAATACAGGAACTACGAATACCTTTCGTGTTCTTGGCAAATCAGCTGGCGTCATTGTTTTATTGATGGATATTCTGAAAGGTACCTTGGCTACTTGTTTGCCGGCGATCTTTTCAGTCACAACAATCAATCCTCTTTGGTTTGGTGTTTGTGCTATTCTAGGTCACACGTTTCCAATTTTTGCCAAGTTCAAAGGCGGGAAAGCGGTGGCGACCAGCGCAGGCATGCTTTTAGGCTACAATCCAATTTTCTTCATTTATTCAGCGCTTATTTTTGTGATTTGTTTGTTCATAACCAGCATGGTCAGCCTGACAAGTATGATTGCAGCCTGCTTGATCACTTTGTCGACAATCCTATTGCCTTATGTCGCACCAATGATTTTACCAAAACAAAATTGGTTATTGACGTGTATCGCAATTGGTGTCACCTGTTTTATTTTTATCCGTCATCGTGAAAATATCAAGCGGATCAAAGACGGCACAGAGAGCCGTATCTCTTTTGGTCTTAATAAAAAAGAATAGGAGAAGCTGGGAAAAGTCATTCATGACTTTCGTCCCAGCTTCTTTTTTTCTTATTCACATAGGCTTACTTAACTGTGATCGAATATTTCGTTTCAAATTGCTCGTTGGCTGCCAAGCGTTGGATTCCTGTTTTTTCATGTAGTTCGCCACTAGTCTCTAAGGTATCTGCAATACCTACCCATGGCTCAATACATAAAAAAGGAGATTCTACTGGATAAGTCGTCCAAAAGCCAACGTAAGGCATATTATTATAGCTCAATGTCACACTGTGAGGAGATTTTTCACTGCGGATCGAAAATGAATTCAACCCTTTCGTTTCATAAATCAAGGCATCGTTCTTAAACATCTCATGAGTCAACCGTAGATCAGTGTTCGTTTGTCCCAATGTCCGCTGCTCCAGATCGATATAATTGCCTACCAACGGCAATTTTACACGAGATTTCTTAGGTGAGAATGTGAGATAAAAATCTTCAAATACATTATCCTCTCCTAACGGTACATTGAATGCAGGATGACCACCGATAGAGAAGAACATGTCTTCCTGACTATCATTTACGACTTGATACTTGACTACAAGACCGTCTCCACCTAATTCGTAACTAACAAACAACTGAAAATCAAAGGGATAGTTGCTCTTTGTCTCCTCACTGCTAGCTAGTAGTAAACGAACATAATCTACTTTGTGCTCCACAACTTCAAACATCATGTCTCGAGCAAAACCATGCCGTGGCAGATGATACGTTTCACCTTTGTAGCGGTATTGATTGTCCTTCAACGCACCCACTATCGGAAATAAGATTGGTGCATGCTTTCCCCAATGTGCAGGATCAGCTTGCCAAATATACTCTAAGTTGGTATTCACATCAATCAAACTTTGCAGTTCGGCTCCTTTTTCGGCAATTGTTGCCTGCAAATGCCCTGCGCTGATCGTAACTGTCATATCGCCATCTCCTAATATTGATGTTTGTTCAATTCCTCTTTGAAACGACTATTCAACACTTTTAAATAAGTTCCTTTCATTCCCAAGGAACGTGACTCAATAATACCTGCTGATTCCAGTTTGCGCAATGCATTTACAATAACAGAACGTGTAATACCGATTCGATCCGCAATACTAGAAGCGGTCAAACGTCCTTCATCCCCTTCTAATGCTTCAAAAATCGCTTGGACAGCTTTCAATTCGCTGTATGACAGTGTATTGATCGCCATTTGTACGGCAGTCGCACTACGAACGTCTTCTTCGATATTGCGGGATTTTTGATAAAGAAACTGCATGCCAACTACAGTTGCACTGTATTCTGCTAAGACTAGATCATCGTCATCGAACGTTTTTTCGATCCGAGACAAAATGATCGTGCCCAACCGTTCGCCTGCACCATAAATGGGCACGATTGTTGTTAAACCATTCGGATATAACTCCCGCATCTCAATAGGAAAAGCAGTCATATCGTTGCTGATGGGAACATTTGCTTCTGTCGAAGATAAATTATCTACTAAACTTGTATAATTTTTAGGAAACTGTTTTTCTACAAACATCTTTTTGATACGTTCATTGTTGACATCATGCGTCTCAACGAATCCCAACACACTACCGTCACTACTGATAATATAAGCATTGCTATCGAGTATGTCACCTAAAATAACCGCCATTTTATCATAAGGCAAATCAGATGCCAGATTGAAGGTATTTTTTTGTTGCAGTAATTCATTGATTTGTCGTGTCTTTTCTAAAAGTGTTTTCATTGGTTCTCTCCCTTTATAAAATATACCGGCTTAGGTCTTCATCTTTGGCAATAGAAGCAAGTTTGTCTTCAACGTACGCTTCTGTAATAGTGATTTCTCCCATTTGCATGTCGGATGCTTCAAACAATAAGTCTTCAAGTAACTTTTCTAGAATTGTGTGTAAGCGACGGGCGCCAATGTTATCTGTATCGCGATTCACTTGAAAGGCAATTTCCGCAATTTTTTGGATTGCTTCCAGCGTAAAAGTGACTGTCACATTCTCTGTCCCCAACAAGGCAATATACTGCTTGATCAAAGCATTGTTTGGCTCCGTCAGGATCTTGACAAAGTCTTCTTTCGTTAAATCATCAAGTTCTACACGAATCGGGAAGCGTCCTTGTAATTCAGGGATCAAATCACTTGGTTTTGACAAATGAAAGGCACCTGAAGCAATGAATAGGATATGGTCAGTTTGTAAAGGGCCGTATTTCGTGTTGACTTGTGATCCTTCTACGATCGGTAAAATATCCCGTTGCACACCTTCACGAGAAACTTCGCCTGATTGTTGCGATTTTGATGTGATCTTATCGATTTCATCAAGGAAGATGATCCCGCTAGATTCGGCTAAACGCAATGCCGCACTATGGATATCCGCATCATTCACTAATTTTGAAGATTCCTCTTGGATCAATAATTCTCGAGCTTCTTTTACCATTACTGTCCGTTCGATTTTCTTTTGCGGTTTCAATGCACCTAATGTTTCATTCAAATCGATCCCCATTTGTTCCAATCCATTGTTCATCATTGGTGACTGTGTTTTTGGTTCATCCACCTGGATCGTTACTTCACGATTATCCAATAAGCCTTTTTCTAATTGCTCATAAATGGCTTGACGGTTGCTGCGGATTTCGTCCGTCAGTTCTTCTTTTGGTTCTTCTGCCTGCTGCCCAGGATTGAACATATTCATCATTTGTTCATATGGATTCGCAGATTTCTTTTGCTCTTTTTTGATTCCAGGTACCAGTACTTTAACCAGTCGACGATTGGCTTTCTTTTCTGCCTGCAGCCGAACGTTTTTGTATTGCTCTTTTTTTACGATCTGGATGGCATTTTCCACAAGATCCCGAATCATTGATTCCACGTCACGTCCGACATAACCGACTTCGGTGAACTTAGTTGCTTCTAATTTAACGAAAGGCGCATCAACGATCTTCGCTAATCGACGAGCAATTTCTGTTTTTCCGACACCAGTCGGTCCGATCATTAAAATATTCTTCGGCGTCACATCTTGCTGCATTTTCTCATCCAACTGGAGACGACGGTAGCGATTACGTAAAGCTACTGCAACAGATTTCTTGGCACTAGTTTGGCCAACAATGTATTGATCTAATTCTTTGACGATTTCTTTTGGTGATATATTTTGATTTGTCATAGCTTCATCCCTCTTTAAAACTCTTCAACAATAATGTTGTGATTGGTAAAGACACAAATATCAGCGGCGATATTCAATGCTCCTTCAGCAATTTCTTTTGCAGAAAGATCACCGCCGTAACGTTTCATCGCTCTAGCTGCAGCGAGTGCATAATTGCCGCCAGAACCGATAGCCAAAATCCCTTCATCTGGTGAAATGACTTCTCCTGTCCCAGAAACCAAGAGCATTTCTTCCTGATTCATCACGATCAGCATTGCTTCTAGTTTCTGCATCGATTGCTGTGTCCGCCATTCTTGTGCTAACTCAACAGCAGCACGTTGTAAGTTGCCGTTGTATTCATTGAGTTTTCCTTCAAATTTTTCTTCCAGTGTGAAAGCATCTGCCACACTTCCAGCAAATCCAACTACGACTTCACCGTTATAGATTCGGCGTACTTTGCGTGCCGTCCCCTTCATGACGACTTGTTCTCCCATTGTTACTTGACCATCTCCGGCCATTGCGAATTTGCCATCTTTTTCAACAGCACAAATCGTTGTTGAATGAAAAGGTGATTTCATAATTCTTTCCTCCTGTCGCCAATTTTTAAGCTCTTGGATGAAATTGGCGGTAATTTTTTTGCAAGCTATCTTTTGTGACATGGGCATAGATCTGCGTCGTAGATAAGTTGGCATGGCCTAACAATTCTTGAACGGTCCGCATATCAGCCCCGTGATTTAATAAGTGAGTGGCAAATGTGTGCCTCAACATGTGGGGGTGGATCTTGCTGTCCAAACTACTTTTGCGAATGATTTGATTCAACACATACTCAATCCCCGTCGCTGTGATTCCGTCACCTAAATGATTGACGAAAACAATCTCATGCCGTTTGTGGTGTTTCTCCATCAACTGTTGGCGTCCAGCTGAGACATAGTCTCGCAACGCTTCTTGCGCATAGCTGCCAAAAGGAACATAACGATCCTTGTTTCCTTTCCCATGGATCAACAATACACCATTCTCCCAATCAACGTCTGACAAGGTTAGGTTGCTGCATTCGCTGACCCGCAGTCCGGATCCATACAGGATCTCCAACAAAGCTCGATTTCGTTGCTGCAAAGGTTCGTGCCCTTTTACACTTTCAAAAAGTGCCTCCATTTCTTTTTCATAAAAAAAACGCGGTAATTTTGCGTTCTTTTTCTTTAAGTGAATATAAGCGAATGGATTTTCTTTAATGACTTCGTGTTTCGTTAAAAAGTGATAGAACGACCGCAAACTGGCCATTTTACGGCTGATCGAATTGCGACTGTAATTGCGCTCATTCAAAAAACTAAGGTATACTCTGACGTCACGGTGATCAATGGCAAGAAAGTCTTCATTGCCAGACTCTTTTAAAAAACGAAAGAAATCCTCCATGTCTTCTTGGTAAGCAGACTTGGTCTTATCAGAATAGCCTCGTTCAACAATTAGATAACGAAAAAAATCATTTTGAAGTTCGTTCTCCGGCAAACTAATCCCCCATTTCATGACTCGAAATAACTGTATCATAGAGTTTTAAAAAAAACAAACGAATTGTCAGAATTTAACCAATATTTCAAAGTTTAGACATAATTATGAAAATTCTTTAAGGGAGAATTTAGAAAAGATCCGCAGGTTTCTCGAAGCTTTTTTTGATTGTTATGATTTACACGAAAACTTGCGAAGGACTTGCCCCAAATTCAACTTGGCATATGCTTTGCCTACAGTAGCTTCTCACTGTGAACTAAGTAGAACTTGCGTTCCACTCTTTCCAGAGTCAGCCGTAGAAAATTCTTTCAAGGTTGCTACCCTCGCTTTGCTCCCCGCTGCTCATCATCTGCTCTGCCGCTCTTTCGAGTGTCAGTCGCAGTGATTCATACGAAGGTTACTACGCTCGCTTTGCTCGCCGCTGCTCATCATCAACTCTGCCTTGCTTCGCAAGCCACTCGTTGTGATTCGCAGCAAAAACGCACTCGTTTGAGTGCGTTGTTTGGGTTATTCGATTGGTTGGGTGTCATTGTCTGTGTTTGGTTGATTTTCTACTGGCTTTTGGCTTTCGATGGCTGCTACTAACTCTTTGTTTCCTTGTTTAGTAGACATGGTTTGATTAATGAGATTGACTAAATCGAGGCCAGTTGTTTCTTTGATAGTATCAAATGTCCGTGCCAAACCGGCTTCTCCCATGTCGTGGAGTCCGTCGTTGCCTCCAAAGCTGACCACTTTATCGATGTTGCTAAGTGGCGCATTAACTTCTTTGGCAATTTCAGGCAATACTTTGATGAATTCCATCAAAATACCTGCTTCATTCAGTTTAGTTAAAGCAATCGCCATTTTTTCGCGACTTTCGGCTTCTGCTTGACCGACTTTAGCGATTCTTTCAGCATCTGCCGAACCGAGTTTTTCGATTCTCTCTGCTTCTGCTTGGGCAGCTAGTTTCACTTTTTCAGCCTCTGCTTGGGCACGAGCAATTTCTCTTGCTTTATCTGCCAAGGCATTTTGTTCTACAACATATTTATCGGCTTCTGCTTTTTTACGGACTGTAGCATTCAATTCTTTTTCCGTCAGTTCAGCTTGCTTTTCTTGGATCTCGATGTTCTTTTCTTGTTCGATCAATTGGACTTTCATTTTTTCGCCCACAGCAATCTGTTCTGCTTTAGCATCTGCTACTTCCCGTTCTTGTTTGTATTGTGCTTGTTTCAATGCCATATCTTTCGTTGCTTCTGCGATTTCCGTTTGGCGACGAATTTCCTCGTGCTGTGCCAACTGTTCATTTTCGGCTTGCTTGATTCGTGTTTCTCTTAATGCATTTGACTCTGCAACTTCTGCATTCTTCTTCACTTCAGCAATCTGCGGTCGTCCTAAGGCATCTAAGTAGCCGTTACTGTCACTAACATCTTTGATCGTAAATGAAACGATCTCTAATCCCATTTTTTTCAAGTCGGTAGATGCGACTTCTTGCACTTGTTCCGCAAAATCATCTCGATTTTTGTAAATTGCTTCAACGGTCATTGTCCCTAGAATCGCCCGCAAGTGGCCTTCCAGTACTTCTTGTGCTTCATCTTCCAACTCGCCGGTTGATTTGCCTAAGTATTGTTCTGCAGCTGTTTTGATCGATTCCGTACTGTTACCAACTTTAACTAAAACCGTCGCACTTGCTTTGATCGGTACCCCTTGTTCGGTATAAACTTCTGGTGTGCCAATTTCAAGTTTATGCGTCAGTAAACTCAATTTATGTGCTTTTTGAACAATTGGGATCACGAATGTTCCGCTATTTTTTAAAATCTTGATGCCTTCTTTACCTAAAAATGACCCCGTTACGATCAACGCTTCATCTGGCTTGCCGATTCGGTAACGAATCATTAAAAATGCGATCAATAACACGACTAAAACGATGATCCATAAAATTGGATTACTTAAAAAATCTAATGCATTCCCTGTATCTAACATTTTCCAACACTCCCTATTCAATAAAATTGTGGTTTTCTACCACTAAAGCAATACCTTTTTTGTCAAAATCAACAATAATCACTTTGGTTCCGACTGGTAATTCTCGCTTTTCCCGAATATCCTCTTCTTTATAGAACTTTGCCGGATAAACAGAACGCGCTGTCTTACTGCCAATCTCCATCACTTCACCGAGGGTATTTCCGACGATCTTTTCTGTCAATTCACCAATCAAAAAATCTTCATGACCAAGAACATTGCTACGATTTTTATCTGTCAAGCGATTGAAAAGCCACATAAACGGGCCTAGCAACAAACTGAAAAGCAGAAAAACGGCAAATATCAAAACAAATAGTACAATCAGCCAGCCCACTATTTGAATATAAGATGGAAACTGCTGCAGATACTCTTGAAGCAATGTGACCCATTCCCCAATCACGATCGTCACCACCTTCGCTATTGTTACTGTTAATCATATGATAACCGCTACCAAGTTTCAAGACAATTCAAAAAAAAACTTTCTCAACAATTTCTCGTGAGAAAGTTTTCGACAATTAATTTGCAACTGTTTCTTTGGCAGCCTCTAAAGCTGTAAGCGCACGATTAGCCAATGCCTCATAACGGGATTTTTTATCTTTGATTCGTTCGGGCAGTTCAGGAAGCAAGCCAAAATTGGCATTCATTGGTTGGAAATGTTTGCCTTCTGCATGCGTAATGTAATACGCCATGCTGCCGATTGTTGTTTCCTGCGGAAAGATGATTGGTTCTTCCCCTTTTGCAAGTTTTGCTGCATTGATTCCAGCTACTAGACCGCTAGCCGCACTTTCAACATACCCTTCTACTCCTGTCATTTGACCAGCAAAAAACAAGTCATCACGTTTGCGAGATTGATAGGTTTGTTGCAGAAGTTCTGGCGAGTTCATGAAACTATTCCGATGCATTACACCATAGCGGACAAATTCAGCTTGCTCTAATCCAGGGATCATCCGAAAGACCCGTTTTTGTTCTCCCCATTTTAGATGCGTTTGGAAACCTACAATGTTGTACAACGAGGCAGCAGCGTTATCTTGACGCAATTGGATCACTGCATAAGGCCGTTTGCCTGTCTTAGGATCTTCCAAACCAACAGGTTTCATTGGTCCAAACAACATCGTCTTTGGACCACGAGAGGCCATCACTTCAATTGGCATACAGCCTTCAAAGAATTTCTCTTTTTCAAACTCTTTCAAAGGAGCGACTTCGGCATTTACCAAGGCTTCACGAAAGGCATAAAATTCTTCTTCGTTCATCGGACAATTCAGGTATGCTGCTTCTCCTTTGTCGTATCGTGATTTCAAGTAAACTTTATCCATATCAATAGTTGATTTATCAATGATTGGCGCTGCGGCATCATAGAAATAGAAGCCTTCCGACCCATTGAATGCTTGAATCGCCTTGGATAACGGTTCTGAAGTCAATGGTCCAGTAGCGATTACCGTAATTCCTTCTGGGATTTCGGTGATCTCTTCTTCGATCACTGTTACCAACGGATGTTCTTTCACCCGCTTTGTAACTAATTCAGAAAAATCGTCCCGATCAACGGCTAGTGCACCACCAGCCGGAACCGCTGTCTGATCGGCCGAAGAGATAATAACCGAATTCAAGCGGCGCATTTCTTCTTTCAAAACACCTACTGCATTGGTTAAATTGTTTCCTCTAAGAGAATTTGTACAAACAAGTTCCGCAAAATTATTCGTATGATGGGCTTTTGTCGTTTTCTTAGGACGCATTTCATACAAATTGACAGCCACTCCTGCCTCAGCAGCTTGCCAAGCAGCTTCGCTTCCTGCTAATCCAGCACCAATTACATTGATTTTTTTCATACTTCGTCTCCTTTATAGTAAAAGAGTCTGTGCCAAAAGTCATCAAAACAAAAAATAACCCTTACATTGGCAGATGCTGATCTTCAGATCACCGTTTGTCTCTGCTTATTTTTTATTCTATTCCTTGTGTCACAGCTCTGTTTTTTGAAAAGGAACGCAGAAGTCTGCTGTCTCTCAGCAGATACTTCTTGCGCTCACTTCATTTTTTTATTGAGAGGTCAAAAACGATCGATAGCTTACTTTTGAACATCTTCCTCATAATCACCTTTGATACAAACGACTTGCTTGCCGCCTTTGACTTTCTTTTCAACCAAATAGTTGTCACATTTTGGACAGTTTCTGCCTACTGGTTTATCCCATGACGTAAAGTCACATTCTGGATAGCGTGTGCAGCCAAAGAAAATTCGGTTCTTCTTGGATTTTCTTTCAACAACTTGTCCTTGGTGACAAACTGGACATTCCACTCCGATTTCTTTGACGATCGGTTTTGTATTTCGACAATCTGGAAAATTGCTACAAGCATAAAATTTTCCATAACGACCTAGCTTGATGACCATTGGATGACCGCAAATATCGCAATCGAAGCCAGCGGGTTCATCTTTTATCTGGATTTTCTCAATATTTTCTTCCGCATTGGATAATTCTTTTTCAAATGGTCGATAGAATTGGTCCACGACTTTGATCCATTCTTGTTTGCCCGCTTCAATACTGTCTAAGCTGCTTTCCATCTCGGCTGTGAAATGGGTATCGACGATTTGAGGGAAGAATTCCTCGATCAACGAATTAACGATTTCTCCCAATTCAGTTGGTTCAAAACGTTTTTGAGTTAATTTAACGTAATAGCGCCGTTGGATCGTTTCTAAAGTTGGTGCATAAGTCGATGGACGCCCTACACCATTTTCTTCTAAAGTTTTGATCAACGTTGCTTCGCTAAAACGAGCAGGTGGTTGTGTGAAGTGTTGTTTTGGTTCGATAGAGATCGACTGAACAACGTCCCCTTCGTTTAATTCCGGCAAAATATTCTCTTTGTCTTCTTTGCCGTCATCTCGTCCCTCAACATACACTTGCATGAATCCTTTAAATTTGATTTTGGATCCGTTAGCTATGAATATGACGCCATTCTGCTGTAGCGTCACTTTCATTGTATCCAAAATCGCAGGAGTCATTTGGCTGGCTACAAAACGAGACCAAATCAAGCGATAGAGTTTCAACTGATCTTTGTCCAAGTACTTTTCCATTTCTTCTGGTGTACGCATGACGCTTGTAGGACGTACAGCCTCGTGGGCATCTTGCGCCCCTTGCGCATTCTTGATTTTCTTGCCACCATGAGCTGAAAAAGCTGAGCCATAGGTTGTTTCGATGAATTCCGCCGCTTCTCCTTTAGCTGTATCCGCGATCCGTGTAGAATCGGTACGCATATAGGTGATCAACCCCACCGTTCCTTGCTTGCCTAATGGGATTCCTTCATAAAGCTGTTGGGCTACCATCATTGTTTTACGTGTACGGAAATTCAGTTTGCGGGCTGCCTCTTGTTGAAGACTGCTGGTTGTAAAAGGAGCCGAAGGATTGCGTTTTCGTTCTTTCTTTTCTACCTTGGTCACTTGGTAATCTTTGCCATCTAAACGATCGGTCACTTCTTTGATGCTTTCAGCGTTTGGTAGTTTTTTCTTTTTACCATCTAGCCCCCAGAAAGCCGCCTTGAACTTTTTCGTTGCTTTTTTAAAGTTGCCATCGATACTCCAGTATTCTTCAGGTATAAACTCGCGGATTTCTTTTTCGCGATCAATGATGATTTTCAATGCTACTGACTGAACACGGCCCGCACTCAATCCTTTTTTGACTTTGCGCCATAAAATTGGACTGATCGAATAACCTACCAGACGGTCCAACACCCGACGAGCTTGCTGCGCATCTACTAAATCGACATCAATCGTACGAGGTTCTTTGAACGCAGCTTTAACTGCATCTTTTGTGATTTCATTAAAAACGACCCGGTTCTTTTCTTTTAAATCTAGTCCTAGCAAGAAAGCTAAATGCCAAGCAATAGCTTCCCCTTCTCTATCCGGGTCACTTGCGAGATAAACTTTTTCTGCTTTTTTAGCTGCAGAACGAAGGCTCTTGATGACATCGCCTTTGCCGCGAATCGAGATGTAATGAGGTTCATAGTCATTTTCGACATCAATGCCCATTTTGCTTTTCGGCAAATCACGAATATGTCCAACACTCGCAACAACTTTATAGTTGCGCCCGAGGTATTTTTCAATGGTTTTCGCCTTTGCTGGCGACTCCACGATCACTAGATATTTATATGCCATATAAAAAATGGCTCCTTCCTTCATTTTTTCCTACTATAATATATTCGGCAAACAATCCACTTGCTTTCCAAACATCCAAATCGTAGCTTATCATAGCTTTCAGAAAAAGTTTTGTCAAGAAAGGATCATCATAAGTTCAAAAGCCTAAGGCAATTCTTCTAAGATATCTTCTGCTGTCAGCGTGCATTTTGCTCCATCTTGAATCAACTGATGACACCCCTTTGATCGATCGGTCAAAGCTTCTCCAGGCACGGCAAAAACATCCTTCCCATTTTCTAAAGCCAACTGTGCAGTAATCAAAGAGCCACTCTTTTCTTTGGCTTCAATCACACAAACTGCCTGTGCGATTCCCGCAATCAGTCGATTCCGCATGGGAAAATGATGTTTATGCGGCAATGTTCCTCGCGAATATTCGCTAACCAGCAAATGTTCCTGCTTGATCTGAGAATAAAGACGTTGCGAACTCTTAGGATAACACTGATCCAGTCCCGTTCCTATAACTGCAATGGTTTGTCCACCACTTTCAATCGCTGCTTCATGGGCGAAACTATCTAATCCCTGGGCAAGGCCGCTAATGATCAAGTACTTCTTTTTCACTAGTTCCGGAATGATTTTTCTACAAATCTGCTGACCGTAGTTTGTCGCTTGTCTAGCACCGACAACAGCCAGTGAAGGCTTTTGGAGTAATGACAGATTCCCTTCGTAAAAGAGGATCAATGGTGGATCAGCGATTTTTCTCAGTGCAGGTGGGTAGTCTTTTGAAAAAAAGGTGATAAATGACTGGTCGGCCATTTTTTCCGCTAAGTCACTCTCTGTCAACTGATGCCACGACTGTTGAAAACGACGAATATTGCGTGTGATCCCTGTCATTTGAATAACTTCTTCAGCCGTTATAGTCCAATTTTCTTGTGCGAGGCAGCCTTTGACCACCCGCCACTGACTTTGAATACCGACTCCTTGTACAAATGACAAGCGAAGGAGGATTTTATCGAAGGGCGTACATTCCTGATAGTACATAAAACAACCTCATTTCTAAAGAATCTCACTAATAAGATTCGTAAAAATGAGGCTGTTTGATGAATTATTTTACATACTGTTTTACTGGTGCAAACGTTTTGCGATGGATAGGACAAATCCCATGGGCAGCTAATCCTTCTAAATGGGTTTTCGTACCGTAACCAGCATTTTGATCAAATCCATAATGAGGAAAAACACCATGATAATCTTTCATTAAATTATCCCGAAATACCTTAGCCATGATACTTGCAGCAGCGATAGAGATCGACCGGGCATCCCCTTTGATCAGACTGGTCTGAGGAATATCGGTATCAAGCGTCATAGCGTCCACCAATAAATGCTCTGGTGTAATCGATAAGTCAGCTAGCGCTCGTTTCATCGCATTCTTACTGGCTTGATAAATGTTCACACGATCAATTTCCTCATGATCTGCAATACCGATGCCAATTGCTACCGCTTTATTTTGGATCTCAATAAATAATTCTTCTCTTTTTTTCGCAGAAAGTTGTTTCGAATCATTCAAGCCAATGATCCCGCAATTCTTCGGTAAAACCACTGCCGCGGCAACTACAGGCCCAGCTAACGGTCCCCGGCCGACTTCATCTAAACCGGCAACAAACCGAAGCCCTTTCTGATAGAGTTCTTGTTCAAATACAGACATTTCTGCATATTTTTCTTGCATTTGTCGCTGTTTACGCTGCTGATTTTGATACTTGGTAATCAGCTTTTGGACACCAGAGCGTTCGTCTGCCATCAGTTGAGCCACATAAGCCGGGTCAACCTCCTCGGCAAATAGTCGCTCTTTGATAGTTTTAATCGGCTCTTTCATCTTTTTCACCTAACTCCTCGTAACGATCTAATGTGTACCTTCCCAGCTTCCCTTGTCGAATATCAAAAACGACTAATTCACTACCGCGATCATAATTGTCTTTGTAGCCACGTTTTTCAGTGATCTTCATCAATAGTTCTGGTGCTAGACATTGTTCTTCTTCCGCAGAAAGTGAATAACGCTGAGCAATTCTTCCTTCATAGTAGCGAGCAAAAAAGTCTAACCCAAACAAAGCAATATCATCTAAATGGATGAGTTGATCTTTGATAGCGCCAGTCAAAGCTAATTTTTTGCCAATCTCAGGATCTTCAAATTTAGGCCAGAGAATTCCTGGTGTATCCAACAATTCCAATTCTGTACCAAAACGCAACCATTGTTGCCCTTTGGTAACACCTGGTTTATTCCCAGTCTGAGCAATTTTTTTGCCGACTAAGCGATTCATCAATGTTGATTTTCCTACATTAGGAATCCCAATGACCATTGCTCTTATCGGACGTGGTTTGAGCCCACGAGCTTTGTCACGAGCAATTTTTTCTTGCAGAACTTCCTTTGCTTTAGGAACGATCATTTTGATTCCTTGACTATCCTGAGCATTGATCGCCATGGCTAAGAAACCTTGTTTTCTAAAATAGCCTTCCCAGAGTTTTGTTTGCTGAGGGTCAGCCAAGTCTGCTTTATTGATCAAGATCAAGC
This sequence comes from Enterococcus sp. 125944, assembly GCF_051909435.1. Taxonomy (NCBI): domain Bacteria; kingdom Bacillati; phylum Bacillota; class Bacilli; order Lactobacillales; family Enterococcaceae; genus Enterococcus; species Enterococcus sp. 125944. The sequence continues at coordinate 282,458 of NZ_JBQASY010000001.1, forward strand.
GTGGCTTTTGTTGTAAAATTTGATCCAGCATGGGGTTTCTTGAAGAAATGGGGAGACGAGCATCTACAAGTTCAAACACGATGTCGACAAATTTTAGTTTTTCGCTTACTTCACGTTTTGCTTTGGCCATGTGGCCTGGAAACCATTGAATGGTACTCATAATTAATTTCCTTTCATACCAGTCTTTTTCAGACATTGTTTTGGCTTTCTCTTAAAAGTATCGGACGAATCGAGAAAATTTCCTGATTGCCGAGTATCCTACGCATTTTAACACGAATTGGTTTAATTGGAAATACTACCTGCCAATCACCTGCAACTATACCTATGAGACGCGTATTGTAGTGGTGATTTGCTCATTCAACCTGCTCTTACAGTCCAGCAAATATCCAAAGAATGGCCAAAAACTGCCCAACTACGCTGACTATTCTGTTATATGCCATTATTTGGCTGATTCCACAGCCTTTCCTTGTTAATTCATTCACTAGAATCACTTGGCAGACTAATTTAAAAATGCCATAAGGGGATTTGGCCCACGGCTCAATTCATTCTGTCACTCAGTGTCAGTCCAAGAGAACTTGCTGGCTTGTGAAAGTAGCTAAAATTAGGAAAAAGTAGCCAAAAGTAGTCAAAAGTAGCTAAAATTAGCTAGCTGAGTGTCAGGATATAGGAAGTCAACTTTTTTTGAGAAAAAGACCAATTTTCCGCCTAGTTAAAATTATACTTCATTTTACGTCTTTTACTCAAATCATCTTATCAATTTTGAAGAAAAAAATGCCAAAAGTCTGACAGAATTACAACACTGTAAAAAATTTTATCGTTATTTCTAGAACATTTTTTTCACATTGCTCAAGCAAGCGGCTACCTCGTTTGAATATATAAGTAATAGAAATAAAACGAAATGCAGCTATGTATCGTAGCTAAGTACTAAGATCAACAAAATCGAAAAGATCAAATTTTTTTGAAACCAAGAGGTTCTCATCGCTCATACTGATTTATGAAAACAATAAAAACAAAAAAATCTAGAAAGAATTTACTTCTTTCTAGATCGCCATCATTTCTTATTAAAGTGCGTATCGATACAAGTTTTGATGAAAAAAAATACAAATGAAATGAATAGAAAACTAATTTTTACTCATGATTCTCCCTTTTGATACTCTCACCGTTGGAGTTAATGACTTGCCGATACCACTCAAAGGAATCTTTTTTCTTACGCATATAGGACCCTGTTCCATCATCTTGTTTGTCGACATAGATAAATCCATAGCGTTTTTTCATCTCACCTGTCGTAGCACTGACTAAATCGATCGGCGCCCACGTTAGATAACCGATACAGTCTACCTGATCCTCTTCAACTGACAGCAACAATTGCTCGACATGTCTGTGCAAGTAATCAATGCGATACGCATCGTGAACATGCCCATCTTCTGCGATTTCATCCACTGCACCTAGTCCGTTTTCAGTAATCATGATTGGTAATCCGTATTTTCGATAAGTGTAATTTAACAAATACCGCATGCCAATCGGATCAATCGTCCATCCCCACTTACTGCTTTCCAAATAAGGATTTTGCAGACCGCCAAATAAAGCACTTTTCCCTTCCGATGCACCTTCATATTCTGCGACAGAAGACGCATAGTAATTCATGCCAATAAAATCAATTTTGCCCTCAGCAAACACTTTTTTATCTGACTCAGAGATCACGATTTTTATGCCTTGATCTGCATATTCTTCCAGTTTGTATTGGGGAAACAGACCATTGCACATTGCATCGATCTGATAGAAGTCACGATCCATTTGTTTATAGGCATTTAGAACATTGACGGGATCACAATTTGCTGGATAGACTGGCTCGATACCAAAAACACAGCCAATTTGGAAGTTTTCATCAATTTCATGTCCCATTTTGACAGCAGCACAACTTGCAAGCGTCATATTGTAGCCAATCATGGCTAATGTCTGGGCCTTAGCATCGATTTCAGAGTACTTTAATCCGGCAATGATATAGGTAAAGATATCACTAGCCTCACTTTGAGGATCGATATGGTTCATCTCATTAAATGTGGCCCAGTATCTGACTTTTCCTTTGAATGCTTCAAACATCGTGCGACAAAAGCGCAAATAGAAATCAACGACTTTGCGATTTGTCCATGAACCATATTCTGTCACTAGATGAATCGGCATTTCGAAGTGATAGAGCGTAATGATCGGTTCGATACCATGTTTTAATAGCGTGTCAACGACTCGATGATAAAAATCGATACCGGCTTGATTTGGTTCTGCTTCGTCCCCTTTAGGATAAATTCTTGACCAATCGATAGAAATCCGTAATGCCTTGAATCCCATTTCTGCAAACAAAGCAATATCTTCTTGATAACGATGATAAAAATCGATGCCTGTATGAGAAGGATAAACCTTGTTAGCAAGAAGTTCTTTATCGATCTCACGAGGCTGTTCATAGCTGCCTACTGTGACATAGTCCATAATAGCTGGGCCTTTGCCATCTTCCTGCCAAGCACCTTCACATTGATGAGCGGCAATGCTGCCGCCCCATAAAAAATCATTTCTTAACTTCATCTGCTCACCTTTTCTATCTTCTTTATTACGGTTTCTATTGCAAGACAATATTTAGTAAATCATCCGACTTTACCAACTGGTTATTGGATGTTGGGATCACATCAAGAAAATCATTCGTATTCGTAATGACCACAATAGTCGTTGGATCATACCCGGCTTCACGAACTTTTTCAAAATCTACTTCACCGATTGGTTGTCCTGTCCTCACACGATCACCTTGCTTCACATTCATCGTAAAATACTTGCCTTCTAACGAAACAGTGTCGATACCAATATGGATCAAGACCTCAACGCCTTGGTCACTGCGAAGACCAATCGCGTGTTTGGTAGGAAAGACTGTTAGCACTTCCCCATCGATTGGCGAATGAATCACATGACTTATAGGTTTGATACCGATTCCTTTCCCTAAAGCACCAGTTGAAAAAGCTTGGTCATTGATTTCATTGAGGGGAACCACTTCTCCTTCCACTACACTTTTTAAAGCAGTAGAACGAATCATTTCAGAAGATACAGGTTGTTCTTTCTCTTTAACCGCCGGTACTTCATCACTTTCTACTGGAATCCCTAACATATAGGCTGCGATAGTCGCACCAATAAAACTGATCGCAACCGCTGCCACCATTAACCAAAGATTCATGAAGTCGCCTTCGCCAATATAGGCAGGTAATCCAAATAATCCCCAAGCAATTGAATAAGCTTTGACACCTGTTAAACCGGCGAACAGTCCCCCTAAACCTCCGCCGATCATCACAGCAATAAACGGACGACGGAATTTAACGAATACACCATAGATGGCTGGTTCGGTAACTCCTAAAATGGCGGATAAAGTCACGGTCCCAAATAGTTGTTTTTGTTTCAAGTTGCGAGCACGCAAGAAGTATCCAAGCATTGCTCCGCCGACAGCGATGTCAGAGATTGTACATGATGAGATAAACGCTGGATCATATCCATTCGCTGCAATCAATGAAGCCACAACAGGCATAATGAAATTGCCGGCGCCTAACATAATGATGAATGGCTGTAATGCAGAATAGAGCATCATCACAAACCAGCTACCTATCGTGTCCATCAATAGATTGAAGAAGCCAATGATGCCTTCCCCAATATAAAACCCTAATGGACCAAAAACCAGGAGTGTGGCTGGCAAAGTAATCAGCATGATCACTAAAGGAGACATAAAGTACTGCAAACTTTTAGGAATGACTTTTTTGGCAAACTTTGTTACATAGCCCATGAACCATACTGCTAATAAAATCGGGATAAAGCTATTTGAATAAGTGATCTGTGGTAACCCAATACCAAATAAACTCAATCCCGAAACATTGTTGATCGGTTCAGATAAAATGGTTGCTGCTAAAGCCACTGCTAGATAAGGGCTGGCGCCTAATCGTTTGGCACAGCTCATCGCCATCAAAATAGGTAAGAAATAAAAAACAGCCGACCGTAATGCATCAAAAATTTGATACGTTGAGCTATCTGTCGAAATCAAACCGGTTAATGAAATAATTGAAAGAAATGCGGCTAATAAACCTGCACAGATGATTGGTTCTAAAATGGGATTCATTGATTCCGAAATCACATCTAGCATCGCCTTGATCGGATTTTTCTTCGTTTTTGACTGGTCTGCTTCGTCTCCTGACATTCCCAGTTGGTCAATTAAATCTTTGTAAACATCGTTTACATGGGTTCCTACGATAATTTGATAAGCAACATTATTGCTTACCACATCAATAACCCCTTCCAGCTCTTGCAATTTTTTTGTATCTGCTTTTGAGCGATCTTTTAAAGTAAAACGAAGACGAGTCATGCAGTGCACAACAGCTTGAATATTGGCTTTTCCGCCAACTAATTTGATGATTTGCTCGTTGAAATCATGGTATTGATTCATGTCATTCTCCTCTTTCTGTTACACGATTGATGTGGATCATTAAGTAGGTATACTCTTCTTGTGTCAGGTAACTGTTGAACTTTCCTTTGACATAGATCTCAATTTTTTCAACCGCGGCAAATGCTTCCGGATACATTACTTTCACTTGTTTATAAAGTTGAGACTCATTGTCGGAATAGGTTTGGTTGTTCCGCAATCGTTCGATGAAATACTGGAGATGGGTCACAAGACGCATATAATTCATGCTGTTTTCATCTAAAGTAATCGTAAAATGATATTTGATAATATTCAGCATATCCCGCAACGTTTCCATATCAGCTAATTGTTCATCAAACTTTGCTTTCGTTTCCTGCAAGTTAACAAAATGTAAGGCAATGGCAACGGCTTCATCTTCAGGAAAATCGACTTGAAAGGTTTGATTGATCCTTTCCAAGGCTTCTAACCCAATTTTGTAATAACTGGGATAGAATTTTTTTACCTCCCAAGTCAATGGACTCCTCAAATATTGATCTTTTTTTGCCCGTTTCAATGCAAAGGATAAATGATCTAACAAAGCTAAATAAAGATAATCATTGGCACTTTTGCCGATTTCTTTTTCTCCATATTGTACGAGCTCGTTTACAAGCAGGATCAATTGATCATCGGCGCGAGATAAGAGGTAGCTAAAATGCTCTAATCGATCTTGGCTATCTAAGACAAAGGTCTTCTCTACTTCAGAGTCAGAAATATGTTGGCCAACTTTTTTCTTGAATGCGACTCCTGTTAAGTAGATGATCGACTCATGCCCTCCTCTATCCACTAAGGCAACATTATTATTGATAATCTTTTTAACTTTCATTCGTTTCTCCTTTCCAGAAAAAAGAACTCAGAATAAATATCAAATAAACTTTACAAAAGAAAGTGTACTTGATATATATTCTGAGTTCTGCCTGATCGTCTCAGTAACATAACTCAAGAAACAGCTGCGGCGCTATTTCTCGTTCCTTTTTCTAACTTACAGCCAAAGTATATCAGCTTAAAATGGCACTGTCAACGCTTACTTATAAAATTATTTCTTGCTTGTTCGTTTCAATAGAATAACGAAAAACAACAAAGGAAGTGTTAAATAATTATGTAAAGGACATGACACAACAACAGCATTTTATTATCAAGCAAAGGATCCAACAACATTGATTTCTGCAGAAAAATACTAGCTGCTATTAAAAACATCATCTACTCATATTTTTTGAAAGTAGCGATACCTACGCAAAAATATGAATAAATGATGTTTTTGTTTTTCATTATATAAAGCGCATATGGGTTAGTGGGTAATAAACAAAACGAGCACTTCCTAAAATCGCATCTCCAGAAATGGCACCAAATGATCGGCTGTCTTTAGAGGCACGACGATTGTCACCTATCACGAAATAGCTGTCTTTCCCCAGCTTTTCAACGCCCAACAATGATTGTAGATCAAAGTCATTCGTATAAGAGACATTTTCGTGATCATTCTTTCGATTTTTCACTAGGAAATTCTCATCTACCGGCTGATCATTAACATATAGTTGATCATTTTCGTAACGAATGGATTCACCAGGCAATCCAATCACTCGCTTAATATAGGTGGAACCATCCGGCATTTGAAAAACGACGACATCAAATCGCTTGATGGGTGAGATTTTCTCGATCAAAACCATATCCCCCTGTCTTAAGGTACCTTCCATTGAATTTCCGCCCACCGGTACAGGGATCAGCAAGAATGCACGAATCAGGAATGCAGAGGCCAATGCAATAATCGCGTATTTAATGATGAACCAAAAGCGATCGATCCAGATTTTTCTTCGCTGCATGATGTCCCTCCTCTTTTACTTTGTTACTACTTTGATAATAACTCGACAGCTTTCAAATAAGCATGATCTTCTTGTTTTAATTGATCCGTCACAGCTTTCTCAATTGCTTGTGCTGTTTCTGCATTCACTTTCCCTGTCACTTCCAGCTCAGCTTTTTGCTGAACGGCTTGAACGGCTGATACGGTGGTTTGGTCAAATGTATCTCCGGTGGTCCGATAACCTAGTGCAGAAAGAAACTGATTCAACCGATCAACTGCTTCTGAGCTTTGCCCTTCTTTCAATTCTTTGTCTCTTGGTAATGGAGCTAAATAGGCATACTCAGGAAAATCTGCTTGATGATCTGGCATTACACCTTGCTCATTGACCCATTCTTCATTTGGCGTCAGCCACTTCATGACCGTCATCTTTAGCTCACTATTGTCTCCTAATTCTTTTACATTTTGTACAGTTCCTTTACCAAAGGTTTCTGTACCGACAACTGGTATATCTGCGGATTCTTGCAACGCAGCTGCAAAAATTTCTGCGGCCGATGCACTGCCGCCATCAACCAAAACGACAACCGGTTCTGTGACTTTGAATCCTTCATCAAGAGCAGCACTTGCCTTCGTTTCACTTATGACACCACTATCATCTGCAAACTTAACGATCGTTTTTCCATCTTCTAAAAACATGCTAGCCATGATCTGTACTTGATCTAAAAGTCCACCAGGATTTTGCCGGACATCCAGAATAAATGATTTTGCTCCTTTCTTTCTCAGTGACTCAATTCCTTCTTTTAATTCGGAGGCAGTACTTTCACCAAAAGTCGTAATTTCGATTTTCCCGATTTTTTTCTCACTATCAAGGTCTGTATGAACAGTATCCACTGGAATCGTATCTCGTGTAATCGATACGTCAAAGGTCTCTTTTTCCCGTTGGATCGTCAACTTGACTGTGGTCCCTTTTTTGCCACGAATGTTGTTTACGACCTCTGTTAATGACAGGCCTTTCGTTTCTTTCCCATCCACTTTCAAAATACGATCGTTTAGACGCAAACCGTTTTTCTCAGCTGGGGAGTTCTTGATAGGGGCTTGTGCCACTTCTGGATAGTCGTTGACAAGGGTAAGGGTGGCGCCAATTCCTTCAAAACTGCTTGATAAAGACTGATCCAATTCATTGGCTGCTGATTCACTAAGATACGTTGTATAAGGATCACCTAATGCATCGGTCATTCCTTTTAATGCCCCTTCGACCAAGACATCCTCATCTACTTCTTGGTAATAATTGGCACGAATTTGGTCAAAAAGCGTTTGAACTTTTTCCAGTTCATTTGATGTCGCCACTGTGGGCTGATTCTGTGGGGATTGTGTTGCAGCCGTACTTTTTTGCCAAATGTAGACACCGCCTCCCGAGAGGATCGCGACACAAATCAGTGAGATCACATAACGGTGAAAAGAAACATTTTTCATAGAAAGACACCTTTCTGTCCATTAATTTTTTAGCCTCTAGTGTAAAAAGAGAGGAAGTTTCCACTCCACTCTCTCTTATTTATTATCCTCCACATACTGTTCCCAAATACGATCAAAAATATCCATAGAAGGCAAATAATCGACGTTCAATTCTAAATAAGAAGAAACTTCATCATAATCGTCGGTATGTTTTGGGAATTGAATATCATGACTTGCATGTGTCGCAAAGATCTGTGCCTCATCAGTATGACTAGGCCCTTTGATGGCCATTAAATAAGTATAAAAACTTTTACGCATGCGTATTCTCCCAGTGATCCTCAAGAAAAGCTGCTCGTCTCGCATGATTGCGAGCAAAATTTTCAAGATGCTTTTTGTAGTATTCTTGATGCTCTTCTTCTGCCAAATAAAAAGGTTGTGCAGGTTCGATACTCGTTACGATTGGGGCATTAAAGCGACCCGATGCTTGCAAAGCGGCTTTGCTTGCTTCTGCTTTTTGTTTTTGTTCCTCATTGAAATAGAAGATGACTGGTCGGTAATTGTCTCCTCGATCTTCAAACTGCCCAAAAGCATCCGTGGGATCCGTCTGTTGCCAATAAATAGTCAATAATTCCTCAAAACTGATTTTTTCTGGATCAAAAATGATCTCAATAGCCTCTGTATGACCGGTTTTATGACTTTTTACTTCCTCGTAGGTCGGGTCAACCGTGTGTCCAGCCGTATACCCGGAAAAGATGGACTGTACTCCTTCTAACTCATCAAAAGGCTGAATCATACACCAGAAACACCCTCCCGCAAAAATTGCTCGTTCCATTATTTGTCCTCCGTTTCTGCTGGCAGATAGAGACTCATTTGGATCTCATCATCTACTAGATTGATTTTATTCGCTTTGATAAACAAGCCGTTTTGCATGCGGAATTGATCCAAGCGAATCAAAATAATTTGTTCATCCGTATTGACCTCGATCCACTCTGGAAACTTGAAGCTGCGCTTGATCATTTTTAACACTTCACTGGTCGGCAGATCTAAAGTACCAATTGATAAACTTTTGGCTTTTAACTGAACATTGCCTTCTTCGGTGACATAAGGATCAAAGTATAAGTAAAATGTGATTGGAAAATTCAGCACTTTAAATTGACCTGTCAGTAGTGCCTCATTTCTCAACTCGAAATTGTATTTTACTTCTTGATCTTTCTGAAAATCAGTTAAATAGAAATCGATCAATTGATTGACTTGACTCTTATTACTGTTGATGGTCAAAACAGGATTACCGTCTCGTTTGACTAGTTCTGCACTTTCTGAGATCCCAGATTCACGTTGTTGAAACACCCGTGAAGCAAAAAAGAAAGTTGTTCCCAGCAGAATGCCTACTAAAACTAGAAAAGCAATTTTCCAGTAATTCATTTTTTTGATTGGACTTTTTTTATCCACATCATTAGTTTCTTGTTTCATTATTTTTCCTCCTTCATCAGCCAAACATTTTGGGTTTTGATTAATTCATCACGAACAGCATTCGCCATTAGCTGATACCCTAGATTGTTTGGATGGAAACGATCCCCATCATACAGTACATTGTTGGTCACTTTTGTTCCCCCAGTTTCTGAAGTACCGGTCATACCATTGGTGGTGGAAGTTGTGGTATCCGAAGTTTCTGCTGATCCTGAAGCGCCTGCTTCAGAAGAATCCGTATCTGCGATCCCTACTTCGTCACTTAGCCCCTGGTACAGCAAATCATTGATTGGGATAAAATAAGCATTGTGCTGTTTTTTGACAAATGTTTCTGTTGCTTTGTTCCAATTATCAATAATCGTTTGCATATCAGTAATTTCTGGAAAATTTAAATAAAAAGGATTATATATCCCTAACACATAAATGGGTGCTGTTTCATTCAGTTGACGAATCTGCTCAAACATCTCTACTAATCGTTCTTGATAGTCGGCCATTGGTTTGGTAAAAGAATCGACACTCAAACCAAAAAAATTAGTTTGAATCACTTTTAATACATCATTCCCGCCGACGGTCAATGTAATCAAGTCAGCCTTCTTTAGATCACTGCGCAATTCTTTGTCTTTGTTCACTCGTTTCAGGATTTGATCGCTGCGCTCTCCAGCAATTCCATAGTTCGTCGTCACAACATTTGCTAAATGATACCGATCTTGCAAATCGGCTGCAACGATGGGCACAAATCCTCCTTGTTGCGTCTCATCACCGACTCCTTCAGTCAGCGAATCGCCTAAGGCCATGTAATTGATCACATTTTTGGTCTTTCCCTCTTCTGCCGTTCTCGCAACTGGTGTGAGCAATGGTTGCGCTTTTGGAATCAAAAAATGACCGAGCATTCCAGTACCTAAAGCTACGATCAATACAACTGAAAGATAAATTGCTACTTTTTTCCACTTCACGGATCTTCAATCTCCTAACCTATAATCTAAGCTATTTTATCAAAATTCTCATTAAATTCATAGTCGAAATGTTTTGATTGACGAGAAACTCAATCAACGAAGAGCAGCGAAGTATGAAGCAATTTCTACCCATCTGCTTGATTCGAGTCCCGCTTCATCAACTGCTCGGCTACTCATTGTACTCATTGTTTCGTCTGCAGTTGCTTCTAAACTTACATTAAAAAGAATGTAAAAGTCATTTTTCGAGTGACAACCATAATGATTCTTTTCAAGGTCGCGCTCGCTTGGCTCGCCGTTGCTCATCATCTGCTCTGTCACTCTTCGTGTGCCAGTCTTTGTGATTCTTTTCAAGGTCGCGCTCGTTTGGCTCGCCGTTGCTCACCATCTGCTCTGTCACTCTTCGTGTGCCAGTCTTTGTGATTCTTTTCAAGGTCGCGCTCGCTCGGCTCGCCGTTGCTCATCATCTGCTCTGTCACTCTTCGTGTGCCAGTCTTTGTGATTCTTTTCAAGGTCACGCTCGTTTGGCTCGCCGTTGCTCACCATCAATTCTGTCTTGCTTCGCAAGCCAATCATTGTGATTCGCAGCAAAAAGCGATTCGTGTTTACGAATCGCTTGGATACTGTCATTAAAATTATTCGGTGTAATACGTAATGGCGAATGCGCCTTTGCCGGTATGGGTAGCGATGATTGGGGTGGTATGAAGTAGTGGAATATTCATTTCTGGAAAGAGTTGTTGCAATTCTTTTTTGAATTGTTCTGTGATCTCTAACCCCTCTGCATGAGAGATCCCTATTTGTTTCACATTCGGCATGCGTTTCAATTCGTCTTTCAATTCTTCAAACCACTTATTAAATGTTTTTACACCGCGTCCTTTTACGATTGGAATCAATTCTGAATGGTCGAAATCCATAATCACTTTCATATTTAATAAACTGGATAATAACCCTTTGGCACGACTGATTCGACCGCCTTTTACCAGATTTTCTAATGTAGAGACACCAATAAATAATTTGGTATTTTCTCGAACTTTGTCAACTTCCGGCAAAACTTCAGCTAATGTCTTACCTTCTTGTGCTAATTGAGCTGCCCGAATCACTTGGAACGACAATGCTTGATCTGTCGTATCACTATCGATCACTGTCACATTTGCTTTCGACAAATTACTTGCTTGTCTGGCAGCTTCGACAGTTCCACTCAGACCCTTCGTCATATGTATCGATAAAACGTCACTACCATCTTTTCCTAATTCATCGAACAGTTCCACAAAATGGCCAATCGGTGGTTGGCTCGTTTTTGGAAGTTCTTTTGCTTGTGCCATCATTTGCATGAATCGTTCTCCGGGCAATGAATCATCATCCGGATAAACCATCCCATCGATCATTACAGATAACGGAACTACATGGATATTCAATTGGTCTCGAACGGTTGGCTCCATCGTACAGGAGGAATCCGTTACAACTTTAAGCTTTGCCATCATACATTCACTCTCTCTTTAAATCAAGTCTCTTTTCGTGGTAAAATAACCATAGACCATTTATAATCAGTATAACAGAGAGAAAAAATTTTTTCATCTTATTTAAATTCGAAGGGAAGGTGCTTGATGGATCATATGAAATTTACACGACGCTACTTGATTCTGAATGAGGTACTCAATGCGGTGACCCATGGTATCGGATTTGGATTAAGTATAGCTGGACTCATTATTCTTTTGATTAAAGGGGCTCGATTAGATTCCCCTATTCACATCATTTCCTATGCGATTTATGGCTCTATGATGATTTTGTTATTCTTATTCTCTACGCTCTTCCATAGTTTGATGTTCACACGAGCAAAAAAAGTTTTCCAAGTCTTTGATCACGCCTCGATTTTTTTATTGATCGCAGGCAGTTATACGCCGTTTTGCTTGCTGAGTATTCAAGGTGGGTTGGGCTGGACACTTTTCATTTTGATTTGGTTGTTAGCCATCAGCGGGATCGTTTATAAGTCACTCACACTGCATAAAAAAGAGACGGTTTCAAAAATATCCACACTAATTTATATTATTATGGGCTGGCTCTGCGTGATTGCATTTAAACCATTGATTGCTTCACTGGGTTTTTGGGGTACCTTTCTGTTAGCAAGCGGTGGTGTCTCTTATACCGTCGGCGCATTATTCTACAGTATCAAATCCGTACGCTTCATGCATGTGGTTTGGCATTTGTTTGTTATGCTCGGAGCTGGACTAATGTATTTTTCCGTTCTTTGGTTTACATGATCCAACCCACTTTTACTAAAATAAGACAGCTGCTACAACCATATGTTGTAACAGCTGCCTTATTTATTTTTTCTGTTTACTATAAAACTCAAACCGGTGCGGATAGATGTTCTTTTCATCCACTACGCCTTCTATGACTTTATCCAAATGCCAGTTTGACCAATCGATCTCAGGAAAGTAGACATCTCCGGTAAATGTCTCGTCGATCACTGTTCGATACAACTGATCGCAATCTTCGATCATCGATTCGAAAACTCCAGAACCCCCAGTTAGAAACACAGGATGATCTTGCTGTGCAGTATAATCCAAGACTTCTTGTCGATCATGCATAACTAATACGCCTTCTGCTTCATATGCTGTGTCACTGGTCAAAACGATTGTTGTTCGATTTGGCAATGCTTTTTTCTTCATGCCCTCAAACGTTTTTCGCCCCATAATGAGCGAATTTCCAGTAGTTTGTTCTTTGAAGAATTTCAGATCGTTTGGCAAATGCCATGGCAATGTGCCGTTTTCTCCAATCAAACCATTTTTGTCTTGTGCCCAAAGTGCAATCAACATGTTTCAAAACTCCCTTTCTAGATAAAGTGAATCTGCAATAGCCGCTGCAATCTGCAGCCTTCTCATTAATTGATAAGCAGGCTGTGCTTGCAGATGATCGGTATTTCTTTCTTTATAACACAAGCCTTCGCACGCTTGATAAAAAATATGCCCTCCATGATGCTTCACTTTGGTTGGCCATTCGCCATCCGTCCATCTTGAAGAATCTGCGGATACTAGTAAAGGAATCAATTCCGCAGAAAACAAGACACTGCCGGCGGTAATATCAAGACCCTTGATATGAAAAACTTCCGCTGCAATTTCATTGACCAGCTTTTCTGTCCGCTGCCAAGCAGTTGGATGGCTTAGGAAGGCTTTCTTTGTACGTCCTAATATACAGAAAGTGTTCGTAGGAAATGGCTGACAGCTCAAAGCTGACAGTTCATCTGGGTATTCCTCACACCAAGTGATCAAACGATCAAAATCACATAATTGAAAGGAAGCGAGTTGCGGAAATGCCTTTCCAGCGCGTGCCACAGCTTGTCGACGTGCTGGACCAGCACCGACTGCTGGCAATTCAAAGAGATAGATCTGGGGCGGCAGCTGCCATAAATACCGCTTGATTTCAGGTTTCGTTACTTCAGAAACTGCTAAAATGACTTGCGAAAAATAAGAACGAAGGATCGTAATTGTTTTTTCTACATCTGATAATGAAATGGTATCTTTTGACGTAATATGCAGCGTTGCGACGATTCCCCGCTGTAAATCGTTTGTCATCTATCTTCTCACTCCCAACTGTAATAAGTTAGACAGCGATCGGTGCCTTGATCGTGGGATGCGGATCGTAGCCTTCAATCGTGATATCTCCCATCTCAAAGTCAAAAATCGATTGTTTCTCAGGATTTAAGTGCAACGTAGGTGCAGAACGAATTGTTCGGGAAAGCTGCTCTTTCATTTGTTCCATATGATTGCTATACAGATGGGCATCCCCTAAAGTATGGATAAATTCGCCGACTTGGAGTCCTGTCTCGTGAGCGATCAAGTGAGTCAATAACGCATAGCTAGCAATATTGAAAGGCACCCCCAAAAAAACATCAGCACTTCGTTGATAAAGCTGACAACTTAGACGACCTTCATGAACATAAAACTGAAACATGGTATGGCAAGGAGGCAGCGCCATCGTCGGCACATCTTCTGGATTCCATGCGGAAACAATCAAGCGCCGAGAATCTGGCGTTGTTTTGATCATTTCAATCACTTCTTTGATCTGATCAATAAATTCCCCTTTAGTAGTTTCCCAATGACGCCATTGATACCCGTAAACATGACCTAGATCACCAAATTTTTCTGCAAATGCTTCGTCATTTAAAATACGTTCGCAAAATTTTTGCAATTCCTCTTGATAGCTGGCATTGAATTCTTCATCAATTAATGAGCGACGGCCAAAATCAGTCATATCAGGACCTGTATAGTCCTCACTTTTAATATACCGCTCAAAAGCCCATTCATCCCAAATGTGATTCTTATGTTGCAGTAAGAATCGAATATTGGTATCTCCTTTAAGAAACCAGAGTAACTCGCTTTTGATCAGACCAAAAGGTACGCGCTTGGTTGTCAATAATGGAAATCCTTGAGAGAGGTCAAATCGCATTTGATGACCAAAAATACTTTTGGTTCCAGTCCCTGTGCGATCCCCTTTGACATTTCCCGTTTCTAAAATTTTTTTCCCTAAGTCAAGATATGCTTGTTCCATAATGGGCCTCCTTATTAGTCGTCTGAAAACTCGCTTAAATATTCCCAGCGTGTCATTTTTTCTTCTAACAATTGTTCTGTTTCTGTAACTTCTGCTTGGAGCTGCTGTAATTTCGTAAAGTCATCCCCCTGCTGATTCATCGCTTCAGTTAGTGCGTCGACTCGTTCTTCTAACAGAGCAATCTCATCTTCGATCGTTGCCCATTCTTTTTGTTCCATGTAGCTTAGTTTCTTTTTGACTGGCTTTTCGGAAACAAATTTGTTTTGTAGCCCTTTGTCAGGTTGTGAGGCTGCAGTTTTCTTTGTGCCCTGTTTCGTTGCTGTCTTTTGTAAATATTCGTTTATCGAACCATAGAAGCGAACAATTTGCGCATTGCCTTCAAAAATAAGTAATTTTTCAGCAACTTTATCTAAAAAGTAACGGTCATGAGAAACTGTAATTACGGCACCAGGAAATGATTCAAGATAGTTCTCCAAAACAGTTAATGTATCAATATCCAAATCATTCGTTGGCTCATCCAACAATAGAACATTTGGTTGACCAATCAATAATTTCAATAAGAATAGGCGGCGTTTTTCACCACCAGATAATTTACCGATCTTTGTTCCATGCATGAAACGGGGGAACAAAAATTGTTCCAGCATTTCCGCTACACTGACATGGGCACCATCTGTTTTTTCTACTTCTTCTGCTGCCTCTTGTAAATAAGCAATCATTCGCTGTTCCGGATCCATCGTCTCATTGGTTTGCGTATAATAAGCTAATTTAACGGTTGAGCCAATAATCCGTGTTCCTGAATCTAATGAGAGACGTCCCGCCAACACATTCAGCAAGGTTGATTTACCTGCACCATTCTCACCAGTAATGCCTAAACGTTCTCGCGACTGAATCAATAAATCAAATTGAGATAGAATTGGTTTGCCTTCAATTGCATAACTACCTTCTTTGATTTCCAGCACTTGCTTACCTAAACGTGAGGTCGCAACATCAATCTGCACTTCTCCATTCCGCTTGACTTGGTTCATATTCTCTTTCAAATCGTCGAAACGATCAATTCGCGCTTGTTGCTTAGTCGTTCTCGCTTTGGCGCCTCTCCGAATCCATGCCAGCTCGTGCTTATATAACTGTTGCCGTTTTTCTTCTTGGGTTTCTTCAATACGTTCTCTTTCTGCTCTGGCTAATAAATAGTCCTCATAATTTCCTTGATATTCATAAAGTTTACCAAAAGAGAGTTCAAACACGCGATTGGCTACCCGGTCAAGAAAATAGCGATCATGAGTGACCATCATCAGTGCGCCGCGATAGTTTTTCAAATAGCCTTCTAGCCATTGGATAGCTTCATAGTCAAGATGGTTCGTCGGCTCATCCAACAATAGTAAATCCGGTTCATCGATCAACACTTGCGCTAACCCCACCCGTTTTTTTTGCCCACCTGAAAGTTCATTGACTGGTTGTTTTAAATCTGAAATCCCTAATTTCTGCAAAATAATTTTTGCCGTTGTATCCGTATTCCAAGCATCTGTTTTATTCATAGCTTCTTCTGCTCTGCTGTAGGCAGCTTGCACTGTAGGATCTGAGCCATTTTGTTCCAGCTGAATCAAAGCTTTCTCATAGTCACGAACGGTTTTGATTAATGGACTTGTTCCTTGGAAGACCGCATCAACAACCGATAATTCTTCTTTTAATTGACTTTCTTGCGCCAAAAAGCCGATTCGATAATCTTGTGGTTTAAAAACAGAGGGACGGTCGCCATCTCCGGCTTCAATTCCAGCCAAGATCGTCAGTAAACTTGATTTGCCTGTCCCATTGACACCAATCAAGCCAATCCGGTCTTTCTCATGTATCAGAAAAGAAAGCTGATCAAATAATGTTTTATCGCCGTAAGTTTTTGTAAGCTCACTTACTTTTAATTCTTTCACAGAATCCCTCCTGAGATCTATTTTTCTTCGCCCATTGTACCACATAAGCATGACAGGGTCTTTAAGAAAAAAGAAAAAAACAACCGCTCCATCTCAACCCTGAGACGAAGAAGTTGTTGTTTTATCTACGAAACATTCGCTGTTTCGGCTGTTCATCTGCGCGAGCCATCGCATAAGATTCCAAGAGATTTACGTTGCGTCGATATTCGTTTGCAGAGATCGTTGGAATTTTTTCGGCTACCTCATATTCATCGATCGTTTTTCGTTCTAAATAATAGCCTCGTAAAACTTTTTTGACAAAAATCGGTTCTTGTTCAATCATGATAGTCTCAATGAAGTTATTATGCTCAAAACGCTTTAAGCTCATTTCCCTTTGACGTATAAAGAAGTTGATCAAAGATGAATCGTAGACATCTTCTAAGTTGCTTAAACTATGAAAAATATAATCACTGTTTTTGATATAGATTTTTTGTACTTCTGATATATCTCTTTGTTTCAATGCATCCTTCAGCTGCTGCTGGCGCTGCCAAAACAGCTTGGGATGAAAAATGATCCGTACAAAACGTTGAATGATCAAAAGCCAAAAACTGAAAAAAGACAAGAACTGTTTTGCTAACGAATGCTGCTGCTGCGAAATGAACCGGGAATAAAAGCGATACCCATTGGAGCTAACCTCACCTTTTCGGTAGGCTTCATCCAAACCATCCTGTTCAATGGATAGAATCAATCCTTGAATTTCCTGTATCTCTTGCTTTTCAGAATCAGTTAAACTATTGCGATACAATTCCCAGCGTCGATTTTCATAAGTATTGATTACTGCATCTGTCGCTAAGCGCTCTTTGGCATCCGTAGTTTCTTTCTCTTCTTCTTCCAAGATCTGGATGACTTCTTCTAAAATCAGCAACTGATTGAAATCAACAGATTCGGCAGCTTCACCATCTGCCAAATAGGGCAAGACAAGTACACTGATCACTAAAGTCGCTAAGATGACACAAGCCGTCAAAAATAAGAGCAAACTGCGGGCTTCAAATTGGTCACCGTTGATCGTTACAGGCAAGATAAAAATTGCCGCTAAGCTGACCGTTCCTTTGACCCCTCCAAAGGTCAACAAAGCTACTTGCTTCAAGTCCACGATTTTTTTTGATTGTAAAAACTGATAATAAAAAAGAAGGAATAAGAAACGAATGAAGAAGATAACGAGTGTTACTACTACGATGGTCAAGACTAAATGACCATTTGCATAAGAATTGCTTTCCCAAATGGGTGAAAATACTTGCGAAAGTTCAATCCCTAAAAATAAAAAAACAAGGGCGTTCAACGTAAATACAATTGTTGACCACGTACTTTCAGAGATATTGGCTAGTTCCGCATCGAACAAAGAGACTCGTCGTCTTCTTTGTGCTTGCGCTACACCGGCAACAACTGCCGCAATGATACCAGATACTCCAACCATTTCTGCAATCAAGTAGGCTGCAAAAGGCAATAGTAGTTCGATCAACAGATAAACAGTGACATCTTGGGCAGATATTTTTTCAATAAAGCGAATGATCCGCCGTTTTAACCAAACGATCAAGTAACCAATCAAGCCGCCGCCAATACTCGAAAAAAGCAATTGAAAGCCAGCCCCCATAACAGAAAAGCTACCAGTGACTAAAGCAACGATAGCAAATTGGAGCGCTGTTACCCCGGAAGCATCATTCAAAAGTCCTTCGCCTTCTAAAATATGCATGATGTTCTTGGAAATTTTTAAGCGTTTCGCTAAAGATGAGACGGCTACCGCATCTGTTGGTCCTAAGGCAGCGCCAAAAGCATAACAAGCAGCCAAAGGAATCGATGGCATCAGCCAATGCAGTGTCGTTCCCACTGCAAATAAGGTCAGCAAAACACCGCCAAAGGCCAGAAACAAAACGATCTTACTGTTCTTCAAGATTTCCGGAACATCGGCTCGTTCTCCTTCTCGAAACAATAGCGGTCCAATGATCATCACTAGAAACATCTCTGGTTCAAATGCGATTTCTTGTCCCATTTCAGTCAATCCTAGCAGAATGCCTAAGATAATCTGAATGAAGAAAATCGGTACTGATGGCAGTATTTTGCTGACAATATTTGAAAAGGTCACGAGGATCGCGATGATGATGATAAGTTCAATAAATTCCATCCATTATCCTCTTTTCTTTCGAATTGCGATTAATAACTCAAGAAAATGTTCTTTTTTCATGAGAATCTTATGATCGAGCTGATTCAACTCCTTTTCATTTTTTTCGATTTCACATTGAATCCGTCTTGATTCTAGACGAAATAATTCATGTTTCATGCGTTCAAATTTGCGAAACAGCAATGGATTCTTCCGTTGCAAATATTCGCGGATTTCTTTTTTTTCTGCTGGTGAGAACTCCCCTAGGCGTTCCATCAATTCTTGTTTCGTTAAACATTGCTTCGTCATGATAGCCCCCTGCAATTCTAGTCAATTATAATAGAAGTCAGTTAAAATGAAAAATGATTGAAACCAATCCTGCTTTTTCATTTCTTGTTGACCGAGAGTATTCTATGCCATTCAACCAAAAATAGCAAGACCCACTTACTAAAAAAGAGGTTTCTCTCCGAATTATTGATAATCTCTTAATAATTCCGATAGAAAGTATTTTGCTATAAAAAAAGTTGATGAACCGTCCTTCACTGATTTGGAAAATCATCAGCGAACGAACCGTTCATCAACTCCCTCTTACTCATTCAACGATTATGCCTTGCTTATTTCATATATAAATCATAGTAAGCATCCATGATTTCTTTCACGATTTTTACGTTTGGATGCGAAGTAGTTGAAGATTTAACCTGTGGTAAAACCACTGCAACTGCTATATCTGCATCATCACTTGGTCCATAAGCAACAATATTTAGGTTGACCAGATTGATGGTTTTGCCATTTTCATCGACAATCGGTGTCTCCGCAGTACCCGTTTTCGCAGAAAGTTCCATTTTAGCAGAAGCTAGTCCTGTTGCTGTAGCCCAAGCATCTGTTCCATGAACGGCATCATAAAATCCATTTTGAATGATTTTCATCTGATCAGTAGTTAAACCAACTTCGTTCAAAACGGTAGGTTCTACCGCTGATTTCAAGCTTCCTAAACCACCGGTTTCATCATTCCCATAGATACCCGAAACGATATGTGGCTGCAATCGTTGGCCGCCATTGGCCACAGTTGCTGCATATTGAGCCAATTGTAATGTCGTATAGGTATCAAACTGTCCGAAGGCTAAGTCCAGGATCTTACCGCCATCACTGACCGTATCTAATTTGTCGACAGGTGTGCTGATCCCTGTTGCTTCGCCAGGAAGATCGATCCCTGTTTTCGTCCCCATCCCAAAAGAGGCAAAGGCTGTACGCAGCTTACTGTAGGCTTCTGTTTGACGATCAACTGTTGGAATTGAAATTCCAGGCTGATACTCAATGCCCATCAAGCGTAAAGCAACCTGCATCATGTAGGAGTTGGAAGAAACTTCTAAGGCTTGTTCAGCTGACAAATTGCGGTTGTTTGCTCCTGTCGGGTTAAAGATCGAAGCTTTGACATCAGAGCCGATGCGGATTGGTTGGTCATATAAGACTTCATTCCCATTCAAGACACCATTTTCCCAACCAGCTGCTAACGTACCACCTTTGACTACAGACCCTGGAACAAAAGCATTGATGAAGGTTCCGATTGCATTCTCTTGCAATTTGCTTGATTCTGCCTCATGTTGATAACCTGACATTGCCAAAATCCCGCCAGTTTTAGGATTGATCGCAACAGCATAGACTCCAGGCGAGTATTCTGCAGCTCCTGAATCCATCAAAGACTTAAAGTTATCTTGTAAGATTTCATCAACTTCTTTTTGGAACTTGGCATCTAGCGTCAGTACAAGATTATCTCCCTTAGAGCCCGCATAGATTTCTTTTTGGCTTTCAATATTATTGCTATTGTCTAATGTGATTTGAGACTTTGATTTTGATCCTTGAAGGACTTCTTCATATTGCTTCTCTAAATAGCTTCGTCCTACACGATCATTACGAGCATACCCTTTCGCTAGATATTCATCCAAGTTTTCTTCAGGGATCCCTTGTTCTTCTGTTGTCACAGTTCCGATCAAACTTGCCAATGAACTGCCTTCAACAATTTTTCTAGTCCAGTCTGTGCCGGTCGAAACTCCGGGAAGTTCGGTCATATTCTCAGCCACAATTGCTAGTTCTTCATCAGATACATCAGAATTTTTTAAATAAACAGTGCTTAAAGATTGTGCACTATTCATTCGTTTAAAAATGGAAGCTACTTTTAACTGATCATCATTAAAGGCAATATCCTCATCCGTTACTTTATCGACAGTTGCCGCATACTGTTCAGAAGCCCCGAGCGCTTTTTGCTTGGAACTTAATTGATCTTGCGCTTTCTTCAAATTTTCAGGATCTGCCAACCAAAAATCTTTCAGGTCCCGCTCTGTCAGATTCTTATCGATTGGAATATCGATCAATGTAGCTAGTTTTTGTGCAGTCTTCAATAAATCTTCAGCTGTCATCTTATTTCCTCTTGTAAAGGTAATGGCTGCATTGGCTTGATTTTTGACAAGCGGTTTGCCAGATGCATCATAAATCATTCCTCGTGGAGAGCTGCCATTGACTTCTACCACGGATGAAGCTTTCAATTGCTTCTCAATATTATCACCATTCACGATTTGTAAATAACCTAATTGCACGATCAACGCAACAAAAAGACCAAAAATCACAAAAAAGAGAAAATTCAATCGAAAGGGAACATGGGATTTGCGATAAGATTTTGTCTTAGGCTCCTCAGGCCCTTTTCGTATATTCTTAATGACTTTATCTTTTAGATTCTTCATCTCTTCTATCCTCTCATTACAAACTGCTTACCGTCTTATTTTACCAAAAATTTTCAATATAAACAGAAGAAATCAAAATTATCCAAGTATCCTTAGAGAAAATTATAAGAATTCGTTCTCATCCACTGTAATGTTTCACAGTTACGCAAAAAGATTTTTTTGTTGAGAAAAAATCTGCTACACTTTAAGCTTTCTTAATCTTTTCCAATTTTAATCCCGTGAAACACATTTTTCTAACTTCCATCTGTGGAAAAGTAAAAAGCAAACGATCAATGACCGTTTGCTTTGGTTTTCATTATTAATATCCAGAGTAATCGCCAGTATCTTCCTGATACCCGGCTCCATCATCATAAATGTCTGACGGTTCACCTGGATTCTCATTTGAGTTTTCTTCACTATTGTAATTCGTATCGTCGTACAATTGATAGTTTGTATAACCATCAGTATGTTCATCTCCTTGAGACAAAGTCTCGCTGGTAGGAAGATTCAGTTGTTCTTTCAATTTATTTTGCATTTCCAGCAATTGATTGATACCTAATAATTGGTAATAGACCCCATTCATCATTTGGCCTTCACCTTGCAATTGTTCTTGATCGATTGTCGTGAACGCAGGCAAATAATTGGTAGCGATATCCATCATGTCATCCCAAGTCAAATCTGTTTTTGAATTCTTTTCAACAGCTTTTAATATTTTTTGATAATTGCTGACGCCATCCAAGCTCATTACTTTTTTAACGATCTTAGTGACAACTTCTCTTTGCCGTTTTTGACGTCCAATGTCGCCTTCCGGATCTTGTTTTCGCATGCGTGCATAGGCAAGACCGGTTTTCCCATCTAAAGTAATGGTTCCTTTAGGCACATGCACCCCTTCCAGAGTAAAATCGATTTTATTAGTGACTTCGATGCCTCCAACTGCATCGATCAAATCTCGCATACCTTGCATGTTAATCGTAACATAATGGTCAATAGGAATGTCTAACAGATTTTCAACGGAATCCATCGACATTGCTTCGCCACCAAAGGCATATGCATGGTTCAGCTTATCCAACGTGCCATACCCAACAATTTGAGTGTAGATATCACGGTCAAGACTAACGATCGTTGATTGTTTCTTGGCAGGATTAACCGTAACGACCATCATACTATCTGAACGCCCTTGTTCGGTTCTCCCCAACGCTCCAGTATCAATCCCAAGCAAAAGAATCGAAAAGGGTTCTCTATCTTCAATACTTACTGCCGTTTCACGTTTTTTCGTCTTACGATCCGCACTTTGCGTAATATTATTGAACGTTTTATTCGTATCATCGTATACTTTCATTCCATAGACAGTGACACCGACAATACTTACTGCCACCAAGCCCAACAATCCTAAAATTACTTTTTGATATAAACGCATTCTACACCTCTATCACAACATTATTAGGTAATCGTTTAAATTTTGCCACAATTTTACAAATTCAGCAATCTTGCTTCTGTTTTATTACAGAATCTTAACACGATTGCAACAAAAATGAAACGATAAAGAATTTGTTATTTTAACTTTTAACGGCGTACATCCCTATTCATTAACACATCTAAAAAAACTATCCTAAGGAAAGTAAGAGACTCGCTTTAACAGACCCTTCATTCCTTCGGATAGTTTTTTGTATTAATTGAAAAATAGTTTTTTTATACTTAAATATAATCCACAAATCGCGCTCTAAACTTCATGTGTAGATGACTACCTAATATCAATAAAGTCAGAGTTACACCCCAAAATATCAAAGTGTAGGTCGTTTTTTCCCAAACCCAACCACGTGATAAAAAGGCATCTCTAAAGCCTTCAATCAAATAATAAAAGGGATTCAAACGTAATAGCTTAATTAACCATTCCGGCATATTTCGATTATTGATATCCCAAATTGGTCCTGAAACATAAAACAACAAACGCAACACTGATTGTAAGAAAATATGATAGTCACGTATCAATACTGTAATGGTCGCATTTAATAATCCGAAAGCAAATAAGAAAATAACCATCGCAATAAAGTAATAAATAAATTGCAACCAATAAACGGACGGTGTTACTCCCGCCCATAAGAGCGAGCCAATCACAATAGCTACCATAGGGATATAAGATGACAAGTTACTGATAATATTGATTGACGGCAAGATACTTACTGGAAATTTCATTTTGGCTACCATACCAACTTGTCGGTGAATACTATTGGACGCTCCAAGTACCGAAGAATTGATATAAAACCAAGCTGTGATCCCAATCAACATCCAAATAATAAATGGTACGCCATCTACTTTCCGATTACCATTGACTCCTAGCCCAAAGACTAAATAATAGATGCCAATTTGAATCGCAGGGTTCAAGATTTGCCATGCAAGACCAAGATAGTGGCTTTGATAGGTTGCTTTGTCCTCGTATCGAGACATACGGAAAATAATTCCCGCATGATTAAATTGTTCTTTTATTACTGCAGCAATTTCTTTCACTAAACTCTTCCTTTTCTATCTAAACTAAATAAAGAAATAGTTATCTTTACTTGAAAACTTGTACAATTGCATCAACTGGATGCTTTAGCGCATAGCTAATGGATCTGCCACTGAAAGAAACAAGAGAGCAAAACAGTGTTCCTACTATCGCAAGAGTCAAAAGTCCTTTAGTTGGAATCGTCATCTTCTCACCTAAAGGAGTTCGTTTAAGGTTCTTCTGAATCATTTGTTCAGATAGATGCTGCTCTTTCAGCAAGCTATCATCTTGGCTTTTTTCAGCTAATTTTTCTAGATTAAATGCCTTTTGATTTTCTTTGTATTTATCTTGGTAAGCTTTTTGTTCTTTTTTCGGTTGCTTCTTGAACCAGTCGATAAACTTGCGATATTCTGCCATTACTTCCTCAGTCGGACCAAACATGCGCAAATCGCCGTAATGCATCCAGATTGTACGGTCACATAATTTTTCAACTTGTCCTAAAGCATGGCTGACAAAGAAAATAGTCTTGCCGGACTCTTTGAATTCCATGATTTTATCCACACATTTTTGATAAAAAGTTTCGTCTCCAACAGATAAAGCTTCATCAATGATCAAAATATCTGGATCATTATGAACAGCAATGGCAAACCCTAAACGTGACTTCATCCCACTGGAATAGCTTTTTACAGGTTGATTAATAAAATCACCTAAATCGGCAAATGCTACGATTTCATCCATTTTTTTATCGATTTCTTTATTGGTCATTCCAGACATCAATGCTTTTAGACGAATATTTTCTAAACCTGTCAATTGATATTTTAATCCGGCTCCAATTGCGATAATCGACGTATCGCCATTGACTTCCATTGTGCCTGATGTTGGAGGAATAATGCCACTGATCACATTTGAAAGCGTTGATTTTCCAGAACCATTTATCCCAATGATCCCTACAGACTCTCCTGCACGCACTTCAAAACTAACGCCTTTTAATGCCCAAAAACGCGGAACATTTCGATGATAAAATTTGAATAATGCTTTCACTTTGTCTGATTTCTTTTTGTATAGGTCATATTCCTTTGTAACCAAAGTACTACGAACTTTTATTTCTTTTTCCACTTTCTTCATCCATTCTCAAAGAAATTCTATTCATTTGCTACAACTCAAGCTACATCATATCATATTTTCCTCTAAGACAAAATAAACAACGAAAAACATCTAATAAATTTTAAGAAAAAAACGGAAATAGTGTACAAAAAAAGGCACCATTTAAAGATACCTTTTATGCTTTAAGTATTAATTATTTATTTTTAAGTCTTTTTTGATCTGTGTCGTTGATATTTCAGGCGTTCTAGCTAAATAAACAACTTCGGCATCTGTTTCTTCTTGAATGAAATCAAATTTACCAGCCCAATCATCACCCATGACAAAAGTATCCACGTGGTACTCTTTGACGTCAGAAACTTTTTGTTCCCAGTTTTTTTCAGGAATAACTAAATCAACATAGCGAATAGCCTCTAATAACTGTTTACGTTTTTCATAAGAAAAGTAGCATTTCTTCTGTTTTTCATCCCAATTGAACTCGTCCGTAGACAATGCCACGATCAAATAGTCTCCTTGTTCTTTTGCTCGGCGCAATAAATTGATATGACCATAATGGAGCAAATCAAATGTCCCATACGTAATTACTCGTTTCATCAAATATCCCTCATTTTTAATCTATTTACAATACACTGAAGATAACAAATTTGGCCGAAAATAGCAAATTAAAAAAAGCTGAGGTCCCCCTCAGCTTGTTCTAGTTTAGATTTTCGTGACTTCTGCCGCTTGCGGTCCTCGGGCGCCTTCGACAATCGAAAACTCGACTTCTTGACCTTCTTCTAAAGACTTAAAGCCATCTCCTTGGATCGCAGAAAAATGAACAAAGACATCATCTCCGCCATCAACTGTAATAAACCCAAAACCTTTTTCATTATTGAACCATTTTACTTTTCCATGTTCCATGCGTGTAAATCCTCCAGTAATTAAAATAAGACGCTTCCGTCTTCAATATTATAGCTGAAAATGAAAGCGTTAGCAATATGTTTCAAAAAATAAAACTACCCCCAACGAATCAAAGGTAGCAGTGAGAACTTATGGTTAACACGAAGCTGATGCTAAGATGCAACGTGCTTTCTTTTATCGTTGGGATAGTTTTATTCTGATTAAAAATAATTCCCTTACTTAATGATTATTTTACTTTCGCATAAAAATCATTTACTTTATCCCAATTAACAACACTCCAGAAAGCATTGATATAATCAGGGCGTACATTTTTGTATTTCAAGTAGTAGGCATGTTCCCAAACATCTAAGCCTAAAACTGGCGTTTGACCGTCCATTAATGGTGAATCTTGGTTCGCAGTTGAAGTGATCGCTAATTTACCATCTTTGATGACTAACCAAGCCCAGCCAGAACCAAAGCGGCCAGTTGCTGCTGTTTTGAATTCTTCTTTGAAATCAGCAAAGCTGCCAAATGTTTCTTCGATGGCTTCTTTGATGGCTCCTGTTGGTTCACCACCAGCATTTGGTGCCAAGATTTCCCAGAAAAAGCTGTGATTTGCATGACCACCACCGTTATTACGGACAGCTGTTTTGATGTCTTCAGGCACCGAATCAAAATCAGCAAGTAATTCTTCAACTGATTTTTCACCTAATTCAGGATGTTTTTCAATTGCTGCATTCAAATTTGTGACGTAAGTATTGTGATGCTTGTCATGATGCAAATGCATCGTTTCTTCATCAATGTAAGGTTCTAATGCATCATAAGCATAAGGTAAATCTGGTAATGTGTAAGACATAAAAAATTCCTCCTCAGTGATAGTGATTACATAAGTAACATTATCAGATAAAAAGTGGTTCATCAAAACATATGCTTACTTTTTATCAACTTTTTTTGGTGCAAAAATCAGAAACTTGCTGAAAACATAGTTTGCTAGGACGACAACGATTTGTGTAACAAGCTTAGCGATAAAATCACCGGTTCCTAGTACGCTAATCAATAGATACATACAAGCCATATCCAATCCCAGCGAAAGGACTCTGAAGAAAAGAAACTTCCAAAAGGCAAGCCACGATTCTTTTTTTGTTTCACTTTTTGCTTCAAAGACCCAAATCTTATTCGTGAAGAATGCGAACAACACAGAAGCTGCCCAAGAAATCACATTAGCAATCATATAATGAAAATCAAAGATTTCTCTAAAGAGAAAATAAACAACTAAATTGACCAAAGTAGTTAATCCACCAAAAATTAAATACGTTAACGGCTCCCATAATTTTTTTTCTTGTAGTTTATTTTTCACATTTTTTAAACTTTCCATACTCGATCTCCAATTCTACTCATTAATCAGCAAAGAACACTTTAGAGATAACCGGACTTTTCTGTCATAAGTCCTTGTGTTCTGTTGCTGCCTTCGTTACAATTATTTTTAGTTACATAAAAGGAGTTAAACAAATGACAATCATACAAATGCTAAAAAGTGCATTTATTCGAATCCCAAATCTCAAATATGTAAAAGACGCTGCTTTTTCAAAAGTGATTCTTTTTCTACTTGGAGCTACCGTTATTTTAGCCGTACCAATCACTTTGCAAGTCAATGATATCTTTCAGGATTTCCAGCGAGATAGTCAAAAAATTGCGCAAAAAATCCCCAATTTTTCGATTGAAAATGGTCAATTAACAACGAATGGACAAGGAGAAGGGTTTATCTATCAAACCGACTCTATCATTTTTACTTTCGACCCTGAAGGAAAACGCAACGCTACCGATATTGCTTCAGATGCCACTGCAAATGTGTTGAGTGTGGGACTATTAAAAAAAGAAATTGTTGTCAGTTTCCCTGGAACAGGACTTTCCACATCATTCTTAGATACAAATCAATTAAAATTTTCTTATAATGAACCAGCATTTAAAAATTTAGATGGCAAAAAGATTCGGGAAACTCTGAGCAGCAATCAAATTCCTTGGTGGCTACAACTTATTGTTTTCTTAGTAGCGCTCTACCCTACATTTTTAAATTTATTAATCACATTGATCATGGGTACATTTATTGCAACTATCTATACAAAACTAAAACTTTTTTCTTACAGCTTTTTTGAAAACCTTAAGATACTAATCGTTAGTGCTGCTTTACCAACAATTTTGAGTGTGCTGATCCAACTATTCGTACCAAATTTTGATGGGACAACATTTATCTTATTCGCAGCACTGTTTCTATTCACTCAAGGCGTCAAAGGTTCGCCTAAAATCCAATTAAAAAGCTAGTAACTATCCAACCATGCATAGATCTTTGCGCATGGTTTTTTCTTCGTTCTTTGATACACTAAAATAAAGGAGGAACAAATATGACTAAATATATTTTATCTAGCAGAGAATTTCGTGATGAATTTATCACACAAATTCATGAAATCAGTGATGAATATCAGTTTATCCACTATGATGAAGCAACTTCCATCGACTGGTCAAATGTTGCAATCACGATTGGTTGGAAAGAAGAATGGGCCGGAAAGTTACTGGCTAATGCTTCTCTTGAATGGGTCCAAGCCATTTCAGCCGGTGTGGATACCCTACCTCTAGCACAGTTTGCCCAAAAGAACATCTTACTTTCTAATGGTAGCGGCATTCATGCACAATCGATCACTGATCATTTAATTGCTTTATTATTCATGGAATCCAGAGGAATTTTTACCGCCATCAAAAAACAGGCTGAAAGACAATGGCAGCCCAATGGTATTCCTTATTCATTATTATCTGATAAAGAAATACTGATCGCAGGTACAGGTAAAATTGGGCAGGCTTTAGCAAAGGCCTTAAATTTTTTTGGCACCCAACCTGTCGGCATAAATACAACGGGGCATGCCGTTGATGGTTTCAAGGAAACTTATCCACTTGAAGAGTTGATTGAACAAAGTCAGAAAGCTGATTGTGTGATCAATATCTTACCATTGACACCTGAAACTACAAGAATCTATAATAACCATTTTTTTAATAGTATGAAATCATCCGCTTCTTTTTATAATGTTGGACGTGGACCTAGTGTAGATACTGTAGCGTTGACAGAAGCCCTCCGCCAAAAAGAAATCGCATTTGCGGCTCTTGATGTTTTTGAAGAAGAACCTTTACCCGCAAATGACCCGCTATGGACACTTGAAAATGTGTTGATCACCCCGCATATTTCCGGGTTGACCCCACATTTTCAAAAAGCATTCATGGCCATCTTTATGGATAACTTCCGCAATTTTATCCACGAGAAAAAATTGGTTCGAAATCAAGTCGATGTAACAAAAGGGTATTGATCATCAACCAGCGCTGCTTTTTTAATCCCAAAAATTATTTTTGATCTTTTTCTGTCTCCTTTAAAATGTAAAGGGGACGTTTTTTCGTTTCCAGAAAAATTTTTCCAATATATTTTCCAATAATACCTAGACAAAGCAATTGCAAACCACCAACAAACAATACGATACAAACTAAAGAAGGCCAGCCTGAGGTAGGATCACCAAAAATAAAAGTACGAATAATTATGAATAGCAGTGCAATTCCAGAAGCTAGACAAGACAACGCGCCAACAAAAGAAGCAATATTTAATGGCGTATCAGAAAAATTGACGATGCCATCAATCGAGTACTTGAATAAGCTCCAGAATGACCAAGAAGTTTCTCCAGCTACTCTTTCACGATTTTCGTAGGCAATGTATTCTGTATCAAAACCTACCCAACTAAAGATTCCTTTGGAGAACCGATTGTATTCAGAAAGTTCTAAAACTGCATCCACCATATTCCGACGCATTAAACGGAAATCTCGTGCGCCATTGACCATATGTGCCTCACCAATTTTGTTGATCAATGCATAAAAGGCTTCTGAAAAGAAACTACGAACTTTAGGCTCTCCTTTGCGATCGGCTCTGCGAGTACCAACACAGTCTAATTGTTTTGTGTTGAGCAAGTCAAACATCTGAGGCAAAAGGCTTGGAGGATCTTGTAAATCTGCATCCATTACGGTAACAAAATCCCCTTTTGCTGCTTTTAAGCCAGCATACAAGGCTGCTTCTTTTCCAAAATTACGTGAAAACGAAAGGTACCGCACACTTTCTGGATGCTCTTGATGCAGCTTGC
This sequence comes from Enterococcus sp. 125944, assembly GCF_051909435.1. Taxonomy (NCBI): domain Bacteria; kingdom Bacillati; phylum Bacillota; class Bacilli; order Lactobacillales; family Enterococcaceae; genus Enterococcus; species Enterococcus sp. 125944. The sequence goes on from NZ_JBQASY010000001.1 coordinate 312,536, forward strand.
GCATCACTGCGAGTGTTTGATCGGATGACCCATCATTGATAAACAAATATTCAAAAGGCATGCCTACCTGATCTTTTACTTTTTCAGTCTCTTCAAAAAAAAGTGGTAAGCTACTCTCTTCGTTAAAGCAAGGTACGATAATTGATAACATGGTTTCATCTCCTAACGAACAGGTCTATGATCAAAGCTAGCGATATGGAATCCACTAAACTTCAGTCATAGACTCATACTGTTACATTGTATCTTTATTTTAGTTAATTGTTTTCAGTAAAACTATATTTAGGTTCATCTAGCTTTTCATCGTAGTCGACTTGTAGATCATACCCTTTGAAGAACCACTCGTCGGCCTCCTCAATAAAAAAAAGCATGTCTGAAACTGTCTTTTGAACGATAGGATTTTCAGGTTTATCTACTGACATTCCTACTGAAAAACCATCATGGATCTGAGTTTTCCCATAGATTTTACCAAAAAAGCGAACGCCGCTTCCTTGGTCGACTGACAGTTCTTTTTTGAACCAATCAATTGCGGCTTCTGTAATAGTTATATTCATCATTTTTCACTCCTAATCATTCATATGTTCATCAAGAATATCCACATCATCCGTGTTCCCAATCACGAGTAGATTATCATTCTCACGCACGATCGAATCAGCTGCGGGAGACACGATCACTTGTCCAGGTCCTCGACGAATAGCAACAACGGTCAATCCATATTTTTGACGAAAATTCAAATCAAGTAAGGACCTATTAAAGAAACGCGGATTTGAGACACGAATCTCCGCCAGCGAAAATTCATCTGAAAGCTCAATATAATCCAAGATATTTTTTGATACTAGATTGTGAGCGATACGAATCCCCATATCCCGTTCTGGGTGGACAACTCGATCAGCACCAAGCTTCTCAAGAACCCGAGCATGATATTCATTTTGCGCCTTTGCTAAAACGTTCGGTACCCCCATCTCTTTGACCATCAAAGTCACAAGAATACTTGCTTGGATATCTTCACCGATTGCTACGATCACATGGTCGAAATTACGAATTCCTAATGAGCGCAACGTCATTTCATCCTGTGCATTGCCCACCACCGCATGGGTAGCAATATTCATATACTCATTGACCCGATCCTCATTGCTGTCAATGGCTAATACTTCTTGTCCGGATTCTATCAATGTTCGACAAATACTGCCGCCGAACCTTCCAAGACCAATAATCGCGTAATTCTGCTTCACATTAAACGCTCCTTTACCTTACAAATCCTACTCTAGTATATCAAAAACCTCCTCAACTGACTATGAGGAGGTACCCTTATGATGAGATTCTTATTTTGTCAAGCCATGCTTAAAGGCATAAATGGTTGCTTGTGTTCGATCTTCCACTTCTAGTTTCGACAATATATTTGATACATGGGTTTTAACCGTTTTGAGTGTAATAAACAACTCATCCGCAATCTCCTGATTACTTTTCCCTTCAGCAATCAAAAGCAGCACTTCTTTTTCCCGATTTGTCAGATCATCATGTAAAATCGGCGTGCGATTTGTTAAACGATCCATCATTTTCGTTGTTACTTCCGGTTCCAACACCCGCTCGCCTCTTTGAGTCGCACGAATGGCATCCGCAATTTCATGGGCAGTGGATGTTTTTAACAAATAACCGGCAGCACCAGCTTCAATTGCAGGATATACTTTCTCGTCATCAATAAAACTAGTAACTATGATGATTTTTGCTTCCGGCCAATCTGCTAGAATGGCTTTGGTTGCCTCAATGCCATCCATTTCATCCATCACTAAATCCATCAATATGACATCGGGACGTAAAGACAATGCCTTTTCGTAGCCGATTTTGCCATTTTCAGCTTCTCCAATCACCTCTATATCTTCTTGAATGGATAAGTAGGAAGAAACCCCCAAACGTACCATTTCGTGGTCATCTACTAACAAAACGTTGATCATTTTTATGCCTCCTTAAGCAGCGGGATTTTTATTTCAATACTTGTTCCTTGATTTTTAAAACTGATAATCTTTAATGTGCCGCCAACGGCACTGATTCGCTCACGGATATTCATCAGCCCATAACTGCCAGCTTTTTGATTGTCGACATCGAATCCTACACCATCGTCGATCACGCGCAACAGCACGTTGTGTTCAATATGATTCAAGTAGACTTCAAGTTCATCCGCTTTGGCATGACGCAGTGTATTCGATAGTAATTCTTGAATCACTCGAAATAATTGGTCTTCTATAGAGCTTGGCATAGTAAACTCTTCGATATCCCATTTCAAGGATATCTTGATTTTTGTTTCCAATTCTTTTAATAATTGCTCGATTCCTTGTTTGAGGCTTTTCCCTTCCAATGTGACCGGACGCAGATGTAACAATAACGCTCGCATCTCAGACTGCGAAGCATTGATGATGTCCGTTACCATAGCCAATTGCTTCTTTTGCATTTCCGGGGCATCGTCCCGGATGGCTTGTTCGTTCAATGCGGACATCATCATCATTGCGGCAAATAATTGTTGTGAAACTGAATCATGCAATTCTCGGGCCAAACGATGTCGTTCGGCTTCAAGGATTTCTTCTTTTGTACTGCCATCCACTAGCTGCGGCCGAGCATTTAATTGTTGAAGCTCACTTGACATATCTTTCATTTTGACCTGTAATTTCCTGATGTCTCGATCGACATCTTCAATCAACCGATTTTCTTGCGCATGAGGGATAGGTGTGTCAAGTAGTGGACTATCAATATCTCCATTTGAAAGCAATCGCAGCTTCTCTTCGATTGGCCCGTATTGGCGGTTTCTGAAAAGAGAAATCAATAGAAAGACAGCCAGGCCCACCATCAGCGAAACAACTAATAAATGAAAAATGATCGGTATAAAGAATAGTTTGATCTGAAAGACTTCTAGCAGCCAATTCTTCTTTCCACTAGCATAAAGATACGAAAAAAGAATCAAGATCATCATCAAAAAACTAGTGACCGCACTATAAAAAGCGATCATTCCTCGAGAAAATTTAGCAATCATACCCGAATCACCTCGATATCCCCAATCAAAGTGTTCGTTAAAATTTTTAGTCGGCGGGTGTTTTCCTCATAATCCGGACTGTAGATCGTAACTTTCTCATTCTTCAGACCTGTTGCCTCGCCTTCGAAAATCACTGTCCCGATAAAGGTGCTATGTTCCATTTTGATAGCAACTCCAGCAGGGACTAAAATTCTCGTACGGCCGAATCCCTTACGAACAATCACGACATTCTCTTTTTTCGGCAATAATGTGTTTCCCAAATCAATGATCGTATCTCCAGAAAAGATGTCGATATTGATATCATCCCATTCATACACTTGATTCCCGATCCGCTCATTGCCGATCCATTGTTGTTTCGTTTTATGAGGATGAAACTGCTTTGGTTCTTCTGTTTCTAAAATGATCATTTGTTTTTTGCGCCAAAACGTGTTTTTTGTAAAATCTACACCAGTGATTTCCACACCTTTCAATCCAATAAAAAGGATCGCAAAAATCAACATCAGCCACAAAGCCGGACTATTTAAAAGACTGATAAAGATGGCGATACCACCGGTAACCATCAAAAAATTATTAAAATTTGTTTTACGTTCTCTGCGAGAAACAAAGTAGATCGTCACAACACCTAAAATCAATAAAATCAATAACGGTGGATTCGATAAAATTTGCCAGACCGCAAATAGAAATAATAATGCTTCTACGACAAAGAAAAAACGCCAAGGGCTTTTCATGTAAGCTCCTCCTCCCAATGATTCTATTTTATCATAACGGATTCTTCGATGGCATACATCCGTCGCGAGTCCGAAAAAAGATCCTGATTGGTCCTTTTCTCTTTGAGAAAGTGATCATCAGGATCTTCTGCTTAGACTTTTACGAAAAAATCAGCTTTTTTTCACTTCTGTGATTTTCACCAGCATATCTCCGCCTGGTGTTGAAATTGTTACTTCATCATTGATTTTTTTACCAATCAATGCACGAGCGATCGGTGAATCGTTTGAGATTTTACCAGAAAATGGATCCGCTTCTGCACTCCCAACAATTGTATATTCTTCTTCATCTCCATCAGGTAATTCAATGAACGTGACGGTTTTTCCGATCGATACTTCATCATTGTCTACGCCTTCATTATCAATGATCTCAGCAAAACGGATCATATTTTCTAATGTTGTGATACGACCTTCTACAAAGGCTTGTTCATCTTTTGCGGATTCGTATTCAGAGTTCTCAGAAAGATCTCCAAAGCTGCGGGCAACTTTGATTCTTTCAATGATTTCTCCACGTTTGACTGTCTTTAATTCTTCTAATTCCTGCTCTAATTTTTCTTTTCCTTCTAATGTCATTGGGTATACTTTTTCTACCATTTTAATTTCTCCTTTTAACTTCGTATCAACTGCAAAAGGTAATCTTTTGCGAATAGTCCACAAAAGATTACCATGGTTTTTTTTAAATGTAAACTAATATCCTAATAAAAATTAATTCGAAGTATTGTTTACATATTTTTCAACTAAACGCATATGTTCATCATAGGTTTCAGCAAAATAGACTTCTTGCGTATTGATGTCTGCCACAAAATAATAGTAATTATTTGGTGTTGGTTCCAACACTGCTTTGATAGATTGCTCACTTGGATTATTGAATGGTCCTGGACCATATCCTGTGTTGACATACAAATTGTATGGTGAGTCTACTTGAGTATCTTCGTAAGTTACCAACTCTTTATGCTCGCCTAACGCATAGAGAATAGAAATATCTGACTGCAATGGCATATCCACTGCCAGACGGTTAAAGAAGACTTGGGCAATGTTCTTACGGTCATCTTCTTTACTACCTTCTTTTTCGACAAGAGAAGCCAAGGTCAACACTTCTTGCACTGTCATTTCTTTTTCTGCGATCTGATCGTAATATTTAGACATAACAGTATTTGTTTTATCAATCATTTGGGTCACAACTTCTTCTAAAGTGTTTCCTTTATAATAGTCATAAGTTGCCGGGAAGAGATATCCTTCTAACTTGTATCGAACGCCTTCTGCTTTTGCTGCGCTATCCAACAACTCTGGATATGCTTCATGCATTTTATTAAAGAAGGTGTCATCTTTCATTAAAGCTAAGAAATCATCTTTCGAGATACTTGTTGCTTTGGCAAGCGCATCTCCGATTTGGTCTATATCATACCCTTCAGGAATCGTCACTTTCGCATCTGATGTCACTGACCCTTCTCCTTGCTGTAACTGGGCACTAATTTCATCCAGAGTCATACTTGGAGAAAACTGATAATTACCAGCTTGGAAACCAGTCAGATTATTAAATTTCGTATAATAATTAAAGATCATACCACTTTTGATGATCTTATCTTTTTCTAAAATCTCGCCAATCATTTTATTTGATGATCCGCTTGGAATCTCAACAGCAACTTTTTCTGTTTTTTCTGGATCTAACGGCTGCAATCCTGAAGTAACATATCGATAGACTGAAAAACCAAGGACGCCGCCAATAACGATTAATGCGATTACAACAATTGTGACGATGCGATTGACGATACGGTCTTCTCTTTTCCGCTGTAACTTACGAACGGTATCTGACTTTTCATCTAAACCAGCTTCTTCCCTTTTAGGAGCTGAGCGCTTCGCTTTTTGAGCGTTTTTTTGAACAGTTTTATTTTTGGCTTGGCCCTTTTGGGTACTGCTCTGCTTTTTTGTACTGCGGGTCGCAGAACGACTTTCTATAGGTTCCTCAACAGATGATCGTTTTTGTTCAGACGATTCGTTGGTTTGAGGTTTTTTCAAAGCACCTAAAACTTCGTCTTTGAAGGACTTCTCTTCTGGATGTTGTTTACTCAAAACAACTCCTCCTAACTTTCGTAATACTGACTTGTACCATTATACACGAAAGTTAGGAGGAGTGGAATAGAATTTACTTTTTCTATATTTCAAACAAAATTAATTTTGAGTTGCCCGATTTACATTGATAAAAAGCAAGTTACCATTTAAATTTACTTCTTACTTAATTTTTGCAGTAAAATACAAATTGAAGAAAGGATAAAAACGACACCAGAGATTACCATTGATAAAATAATATATCGTGGTGTATCATACGAGATTTTGAGTATATTTTCTCCTTTTTTTGAATCAACAATAATTGTTCCAATATCAGTTAATTTAGGGTTGATTTTTTTCTCGCTTATTCCATCTCTGACTATCGTATCTCTATATTTTACTATTGGGACATTAATGCTTTCTACAGAATTCCCAGTCCATGAAACAACTATTTGTCCGTTCACAACGCTTTTCTTGAAATTATGGTTTGGATAAATAATATAAGACCAATATTTTGAATACGGGTCGAATTGTTCAAAATTACTATTCGATACTTTCTTTTTTACAGGTAGGTAATCAGAAGTTCCCTTCCGTACTAGATCAAGTACTTCACCTGTGTTTTTACTTTTTATAGCGTTTCGTAAAGTTTCACTGGATACATTCCCTGCTTTTTTATTAGGAGACGCTAATACATTCTCTGATTTCCAACTTTCCATTCTTTCATAAACTCTATTTTGAGCTATAGAAACAGAAAATAAAGTAAGTACCCCCAATACAATAATAAAGTTTTTGCCCTTACTTTTTTCTATATTCATTCCCAATGCAAGTATTAAAAATATAGTAGGAATAACAATGAGCCTCGAAGGAAATTGTAGAAACGTTTCTAGAGGAGAAAATTTTTGAGAGAGCAAACTCCAAGGAAAAAATTGACTTGATAAGAGTAAAAATAAGCTGCCTATTATTGTTAAAAATTTATTTATTTTACCAATGCTATTCCAATACAAGGCTGAAAAACAAATTTGTGTAAAAAATAATAGAGAAAAAACAATACCAATATTAGCTTGTCCCGTCCCAACATTTGGAAGAAAATAGACTGCATTTTCCATCAAATCAATTGGAACAGTTTGTAATAAATAATTACTATTAAATAAATATAACATGCCAATCCAAACATTTAAACTTAACAGTATCGCAAGAATGATAGCAGCAAATAATTTTATAGCAAATATTTTCTTTTTATCCGTTTTAAAAAAACCATAACAGACAAAAGGTAATAATATAACTGTCGCCAGTAAAGAAGAAAAAAGATGGACCTGAAGGAGTATTCCCATGCTAAATCCTAAACCAAAAAAAGAAAATTGATTCTGTTTATTAACTAGCATCTCTATACCATAGTAAACAACAAAAGGAACAAGCATATTCCCTACTCCTGTGAAAGAGCCAGCAATATTCCAAGAAGCAATAAAATAGGTTGACATGTATAAAATACCCGATAAAACTGCAATTAAATCTCCTAGGGAAAGCTTTTTAGCAATTCTATAAATACCCAAAGCACCTATAATATTAATAAAAAAGGAGGTTATTAATTGAAATTTCACCCAACTTTCTGTAATCAACAAGATACCACCAAGTAAATAAGCCATCGCTGGACCATATAATGCGTTTACTATTCTTGCAGATTGTTGAAAGGAAAATAAAGAAATAAAATAATTATATTCTCCTGTTTTCATTTGCATCATTGTTTCATAAATTCGATTCATATGGAAAATGGAGTCTACTCCCAGTACATATCCTTTTACATATATTTGTGCACTTTGAATCAATAGAGATACTATTGCAAAAATGAAAATTACTCCTAAATATTTCAAAAACTTATCTTGTTTTAAAAACTTTTTCATAATAAATAAACTCCCTGCATTAACTGACTACAATCCTATTGATACTTATTAAGATATAATCACAAACAAATAAAGAAATCTCATTAAAATATTTCAACAAATGTTTTAATGAGAAATCAATTACACATGAGCAAAAATAGAAAATAAACAGAAACTATTTCAGTTCGGTTGATAAGTATTTTGCTATTCCTTCATCTAAACTATAATTAGGTGAAAACCCAATTTTCTTAAGTTTTGATATATCTGCAACCGAATCCTTAATATCACCTTTTCTAGACTCTTCAAACTGAATTATAGGCTTGATATTCATTTCGGATTCATATATACCAAGTACATCGTTAATCGAACTAGGAGCGCCAGTCCCTACATTAAACACTTCTCCTAGTGCTTCTTCTTTTTCTGATACCAATTTTAGAGCTTGCAAAACATCCTCAACATAGACAAAGTCTCTAGTTTGACTCCCATCTCCAAAAATTGTAAACACATCTTTTTCATTATTTCTTATTTTTTTGAAATGATTCGTTATAATAGACAACACTCCTGAGTATGGAGAAGAAGGATTTTGATTTGGACCATAAACATTAAAAAATCGTACAGCACTTGTCGGTAACCCATACAGAGTATTATAAAGTAATACATATTGTTCCGACGAGTATTTGTCAATTGCATACGGAGACAACGGCTTTATTCTCGAAATCTCTGATTTAGGTAAGACTTGATCGTCTCCATAAACAGCCGCAGAAGAAGCAAAAACAAACCTTTTTAGATTTTTCTGGGTCTCTTTTGCTAATTCCAGTAAGTCAAGTGTAGCCTCCATATTAACTTGGTGTGTTTCAAATGGTCTCTCTATCGAATCGGCAACACTTGCAACTGCAGCTAGATGGAAAATATAATCAAACTGATATTCAGCAAATAATTTATTTACAAAATCTCGGTTTCTTACATCTTTTTCAAAGAACGTGATTTTAGGACTGCTATTAAGATTTTCTCTTTTTCCCATCGATAAGTTATCAATGACCACTATTTCATTGTTATTTTTTTCTAAATTATTTACTAATGTTGAGCCTATAAAGCCGGCACCGCCTGTAACAAGATATCTCATTGCTTATACCTCCTCAATTTGTTTATAAAACATCTTGATCGCATTTTTATTATATTCTTGTGCATTGAAAGTAGCTGGTTGGACTTTTTCATTATATGCCTTTATAAGCATATTTTCTATGCCTTCAACGTTATTACTTTGGGCCAAAATTCCTAATCTACCATTTTGTAATACAAATTGTGTAGCCGGTATATTTGTAGCTCCTACTGGAACTCCCAAGGCCATTGCTTCTAGCAAAACCATAGGTTGTCCTTCATATTCCGAAGTTAGAATAAAAAATTGAGCTTCAGATAGTAACTGAAAAGGATTTTTCTCATGCCCCATTAAAAAAACTTTGTCAGCTATATTTAAAGATTTTATTTGATCAATTAGCTCTTGTCTTAAAGGTCCATCACCTAAAATATAAAGTCGAGCATTGTCAACGGAAGTGACAAATCGATTAAAGGCTTCAATTAACTCAGCTTGTCTTTTTTCTGGAGATAGCCGCCCCATGGTAACGATATTAAAATTTTCTTGTTGAGGATACAGCACAAAATTTCCTAATAAATCAACTTTTCCGAAGCTTTTAATCACTTTAATCTTAGACTCTTCCACAAAAATATCTGTATTCGTTTTGAAATATATGCCTAGTGTTGTAATGCACTTCTCTGTTAATAAAACTTCTTTTGTCGTTACTTCAATAGTTTTTTGTTCCTCTAATGAAGAAAACGCATAGTCTGATATTATTTGTGCTTTCAATAATATATTTTCAGTTGAAACAATGTGAAATCCATCAATTATTAATAAATTTTTCTCATTTACCCAACCGATAAACTTATTTCGATCCCAAAGACGATAGTACCAACCGTTCTGATTTTGAATTTTCATAGTATACTTCAAAATTTTTCCGTTGATTATATTGATGTCTTCTTTTTCATAATCCTTTGTTAAGGCGCTTTTCCATGGATCATTACTTGGAAGTGCAATGATTCTAGCAAACCCTTCTTCATAGACAGTTTCAAGAGTTCTGTTATTTAAAGTTCTTAGACGGTTTCTATTCGATAAATGATTCTTCATTTTTCTAAGCATTAAGTTACTGTTGATAGGATTTAGAACAGATTTCTCAATCCAGCCCAAATCCTTAGAATCTATTTGTATGTGAACATATACTTGATCTGTACTCAAATAAGCTTCTTTAGTAACTTTAACAATCAAGTAGCGATAATCCCATATTTTCCCGACTACTCTTGCTTCCTCAATCGTGGGAAGGTCTTTCCATAGGATTCTACGTTTATTTCGTTTTACGTAGCAAAAATAATCGACGTTCTCTATACTCACTATTTCTGGCAACCGTATATTGACATCTTTTGAAGAAGTCCATCCAACAAAAATATTATTAATCAAAATCTTATATCTGATTTCATCTGCGAACTTAACCTGAGCTACTGATCTTAACAAATCAGTCGACTTAATTATCTGACTTTTACTTTCTAAATCAAAAGGAGATTTAAATATTTCTATTGATTCTCTTATATTAACTAAATCTGTATTACTTTCAAGAATATTAATTTCTTCATTCAGCTCTTTGCTTGTTGAAAAAAGTTTTTCCGTATCTAGAGTATTTAATGCGTAAGTAAACTTATCTTTGTCTACAAATTTTGATAATTTAGCCTGATTTACTTCTTGCATAATAGGTGACACAGTGATTAACTTATCAAAATTTTTGTATTGATAAAACAACCTTAATAGGTTCATCTCATGAATGCGTACTCCATTAACTGTACGATTTTTATCTTCTAGCATATCACTATGGAGATAACAAAGTTTTTTATCTGAATCAGCCGCCAAAATGTACTTTGACCAAAAGAAACTATACCCGCTGAAATCGATTGCTACATCAAATTTTTGATTAGAGAAAATTCGAGAAGCCTCTCTCTTGAGCCCATCCCACGGAAGTAAGCTTGAGTTTTTTTCAGATGGCTTTTCATTATACCTTGCTACTAATTTCTGTTCTTTGTTACTTAGCATAGCATATCCTGGCTTGAACAAAAATCTTGCCTCATCAGGAATAGCGTGGATATTAGAAATACTTTCTGAAGAATGAGGATAGCCTGAGAAACAAGTAACATCATATTCTGAATAATCGATATTTTTTAGTAAATTGATTAAACTTGATGTTATTCCATTATTTTTCATTCCTCCCACATAAAACAACAATTTCTTTTTATTATTTCTTGAAACTATGCTTTCACCCAAATTTAGCTCATGTTTATCAAAAATATATGAAATAATTCTGTGTGTTACATTTCCATCCTCGTATTTTAGAAATTCGTTTTTGAGAGCTTCATAATTTTGTCTATATTCTTTCTGCACTCTATCAATACTTTTTATATAATTAATAATTTCGAAAATTGTCGTAGCAACCGGACCAGGTAATTTATCTTCACTAATATATAGCCCTCTATCATTTTCATAAAGATCCTTGTCCCAACAATAAAATAGAATTGGTTTATCAGTCAGCATAAAGTCAAAAAATATACTAGAATAGTCTGTCACCAATAGATCAATAGCCACCATTAATTCATTTGGATCATAAGAATCTGGTACTAAAAACCCACGAAACTCATCAATTTCTTTCGCTGCATCATAAATAAACGGATGTACCTTAACAAGTAAGTTATATTCACTTCCAATGTGACTTTGTAAAAACTTAGATTCACTAATTATTTGATTCAACTCAGAAGTAGGGTTATTTACGTCTTTTCCCTTCCAAGTAGGACAATATAGAACTGTTTTTTTGTCAAGGTTAACATTCAATGATAGCTCTTTTAATTTCTTTACTTCTGATTCGAGTGTAGTTTTATGCATTAAGTCAATTCTTGGATAGCCTGCTTCTAAAATCTCACCTTGATACAATCCGTCCAATTTAAAGCTGTTCAAATACATATTAGTTGTATGTCTATTTGGACTAATTAAGTAATTTGAAAAAAGAAAATTTCTGATAACATTTTGCGGACCGGCTGGATTAGAATCTTTGATATCAAATCCCATTTTTTTTAGTGGAGTACCATGCCAAGTATTAATTACTACCTGATCTTTCCTAGGTATAAAAAAAGATTGAAAAGTAGCGTTTGTAATTAAAAATTTACTCTCATAAAGATATTTTACGTATTCTTGTGTGTTTCTCTCCACAAAAAGCACATTTGTTTGTTCTTGATAGAAATCGATTATATTCTCCCAATTATCTACTGCTGGATCAAAGCTCCAAACATGAGTATATTCTTTATATCTTTCATGATTCATCATATATTCAAAGATTGCTTTTGGGGAGTCAACCATATTTTTTCCATCTCTGGATTCATAAAAAATCATTTTTGAGTCTTGTTCACAAAATTCATAATACTCCGCTGCCCAGGTGGCTAGCTGAAAAGATAAATTATTTTTTTTTCTAACCTTAGCTAATATATTCAATCCAAACACCTTTCTCTTTAAAAACAATTTCTCTCTACAAGTGCAATATTCGGCTACTAAAAGGATTTTTTTTCTTCATGTAAATGTTGCAAATTTTGAAAAACTCTTTGACAAGCTCTTCTATCACGAAATTGGTAAATATCATTTTTAACAATTTTTTTGAATTCTTTTTCCATTTTATAATGTTCAATCTTTTTGAATAATTCATTCAATAGCTCTTCTTCTTTATTGACTATCTTTCCAGGTAAAAAATCTGGCTCTAATGGATCAAAATTTCTCTGTTCAACAAGTTGATTATCAAACTGATAATACAATACTGGTTTATATAAAATTGAGAAATCAAGCCCTACACTTGAATAATCAGTTATTAATATTCCATGATTTTTTAACATGTTTTGGACGGTATGTTCTCCAGCTTCAACAACTTGAACAAATCTAGATTCAAACAAATGATTATACTTCTGAAAATTATTATGCAAGTATAAATTAACAGTCAAATCCCGTTTATTAACTTCATTTTCAAAAAACAAATTATTTATTAACGAATTAAAGGCTTTGAAGAAAGATGTCTTTTTAAATTCTTCATCCGATAAATTCTCCTGCCCCTTTCTCCAAGAAGGCATGATTAAGATCTTTTTTTTATTAATAATAGTTTTGACCTGATTAAAAGGTTCAAGTAAATAATCAAACCTTGGAAGACCAGTTAAGATAATATCTCCCTCAGGATAATACAATTCATCCCTAACTATATTAAATTCTCTTTTTGATGAAACAACAAATTTATTAATTAGTTCGGGATTTGTTTTTTTCCCATACATATATTCTAAATTTCGCACACCTATAATACCATGTTGTAGAAATATATTATAAAAACTCTTTATCTTTCTCTCAATAGTACTTGTCAATACTGGGGCTGCATAATTTGGGGTATGCGTATGAGCGAGATAACTGGCTTGAAAGAGTTTTTCGATATGTTCCTTACTTTTATAAAACAAGACATTGGACATATATTTATTTAATTCCAGTAAATCTTTCGAGTCTTTAGTAATGATATAGTACGGAATAAACTCTTTCTGTTTATCCATCAGATATTTAAAAAACGCCAAACCATTTTCCTGTGCTTTATGTGGATACTCCATAATTAAAATAATATTGTTTTTATCGGATGATTTAGATAACATATGATCGTTTTCAAGGCTCTTCAAGAAAGTGAATTCTTCTTTTTTTAATATACCAAATCTAGCAGAAACTTTATTTTTTGCATTTTCAAAAAATCTTATCATTATCTTTTTGCTCTCTGAAAAGTTTAGCCATATCTCATTATTCTTTATTGAAGGAATACTTATTTGTGCCATATATGACGTTAAAGGAATAATTTTTGATTGAATAGTAAATCCAAAATCAATAATATCATAATTGTACTGGTCATAATGAATAGTTCCAGTAACTTTTTTTATTGCTTCTACAATATCATAAGTCACAGAGAAACTATTAATAAAGGTACTGTTTTCTCCTTTTCTACTATTTATATACTTGGTTTCTATCGTATGAGTAGCTTGCTTCTGTCTATTGATAGTTACAATATTTAATTTATCGATTGGTATACACTTTGTAACAACTTGAAAATTTAATATCAAGTTCTGTTTTTTTTGCATCCTGATATCAGTTATTTGAGCATTCTGGATGTAACTCTTAGCTGAAGGAAATTGATTCCATATAAATCTTATTTTGTTGTCTAAAGTGAGGTATATATAAATTTCAGTATTATAAATTTTCATTTTTGGAGAATTTATAAATGAAATATCAAAATCATCTACTGAAATTTGCTCCTTTTTTATTCCGTAATAAATAAAAACCCTATCCTCTTGTTTTTCTTTCATCAAACTAGCAATATCTTTACCTGTGATTTTCCAAGTAAAATCGTCTACTTTTATGAATCTAATCTCATTTTTTCCTTTTGCAATAACTAGTTTAACAAAATTAAACGTTCTAGAGATAAAATAGCATTCGTCTTTTTCTGTTCTTATTTCAATTTTATGCATAATAGTACTCACCTAACTTTATCCATCAATTTCCATATAAAAATTTGTAATTGCCTTCGTATTGTAATCATTAGGATCAAATTTTATTATCTGTTCTATCATTGGTATTTCTCTTTGTATAGCTTGTGCAATATCCTCTGCAGAAAATCCTTCAATGTAGGTCGTAGAATACTCTCCCAAAACTGAAACATTTGCAGGGATATTTGTAGCTAGAACAGGAAGTTTTAACGTTAAAGCCTCTAATAAGACCATAGGTTGCCCTTCATAGATTGAAGGAAAAACAAACAAATCACATTGTTTCATAATCGAAAAAGGATCTTCTTGATGTCCTAACAGAAAGACATGTTCTTCAAGCTCAAGTTTTTTGATTAGCTGCTTCATCTCAAGTTTTAAAGGACCTTCTCCTAAAATATACAAACGTACATTTTTTTGATCTTCAATAATTTGCTTGATAGCCTTGATTAAATTGATTTGATTTTTTTCTGGTGATAATCTGCCCATATTAACTAAATTGATAGAGTCAGATGAGATGGTAGGACCGCTTATCCACTTCTGATTCTTGGCTCTTTCATCAATTAAGTTACTTTGAATTTCCATTGAGTTGACTCTTGCTTCCTCAATGTTTTTTGCTTCAATCCATATTTTATTTCCTTCTGCTGAATTAGTACAATAGTAATCCTTCTGATTAATTGTTGCTTTTTTTGTAAATAAAGCTACATCGTCTTTTTCAAACATAATGGCTACTTGTTCGCTTCCAGCAATTGGCTCTGGTTCAGTCCATCCAATTGTTGTTTTATTTTTGAATTGACCTTGAATAAATATAGACTGAAACTTATCTAACACAATTGTTTTTTCTTTGACATTTTTATTCAAAAAATAATTTATTAAAGCCCTTAGATGAAACGTTTGATGAAAATTTGAAAGACAATTTTTGTTAATCCAGCCGATTTCTCCATTGCTGTTTTCAATGTAGCAGTAGCTGGTGTCATTAATTTTCTGCTCTTTACTAATATAAGCATACGTATTATTTAAATATTTAAGTGGTGAGCGAATACTATTCAAATCACTCATTGAATAATAAATCATTTCATCATTGCTGCAGTTAATTGTAGCAATCATTGAGCGGTTTTCTATTATTGTTTCTTCCTTTTGGATACCTTTGTTAGAAGCCTGAATAAATCTTTTTTCAATCCAACCTGTATAAATGCCATTAACTGTAATTTTTGCATACTCTTTCATATTATAAAAAGTTGATGCAAGTACATAAATTTCGTCATCTTCTGTAATTGTTTTGGAAAAATATACTCCTTTTTCCAGCAGTGATAGGCTTGTATATACTTGATAGGTTTTAGCGGCAATGATGTTTCCTGTAAATCTAAAATTAGATATTTCTTGATTATTGGCGTTTGGATTACTACTATCTACAGATCCACTTGTCATGATCTTAGATATATCAATTGTATTTGTCGTGTAACCAATTTGTCCATCCGTGATAAATTCTTTTAAATTCTTTCTGTTAATTTCCATGGTCTCTTTTGAAACACTAAGAATACGATCGAACAAGTAATAAATGGAAAAGACTGCAGGTAGATTTTTTTTATGCGGAGCCTTTCCATTAATGATTTTTTTTGAATCACTTAATAAATCATTATGTTGAAAAATAATTCTCTTATTACTGTTCATGAATGCAATCAATTTTGCCCAGAAAAAGCTATACCCACTAAAATCAATTGCAACATCAAACGCAATATTTCCTACAATCCTCGCAGCCTCTCTTTTATAAGCTTTCTCTGGTAGCAAGAAGCGCCACCCTTTCTTCAATGAAAAGAGCTGAATAAAATAATCTCTGATTAATTCATTTCTAGTAAAAAGTGAATTTCCTGGACGAAATAGCATTCGAACATTTTTATTGATCTTATTTAAGTTTTTTATTTCTTCACTGGAAATAGGTTTATTCAGAATAATAGAAATATCATACTTGCTATAATCTATATTGTTACTTAGATTAATAAAACTTGTTGTGATTCCATTATTTTTCATGCCACCAGGATAAATAATAAGTTTTTTCAGATCATTTCTAAGAAGTATCTCCTTAATTTTTTTTGATTTCCTTTTTTTGAAAATCCTTTCAACATAACGCTTAGTTACATTACCATCTTGGTAATTGCAAATTTTCTCTTTCATTAAACGATAATTTTGTCCATATTGATCCACAAAAATATCTTTTTTTTCTATCAGGTCAATAAGCTCATCGACTGTCTCAGCAACAGGTCCGGGTAATACACTTTCTGGGAGATACATTCCTCTATCCGCTTCATACAAATCTCTGTCCCAAACATAAAAAATAATAGGTTTGTCTGTAACCAAAAAATCAAAAAAGATGCTAGAGTAGTCAGTGATCAATAAATCAACAATTGATAATACCTCATTTGGATCCAAACTATCTGGAATCAAAATATGTTTGATTCGCTCATTTCTGCTTAATGTCTTGTAAATATAAGGATGTACCTTGACCAATACATTATATTTTCCCTTAAAATAGTCTTTTAAAAGATAGGTTTCTCTTATAATTTGTTCTTCATCATTTGAGGGATTTAATATAGAAGATCCTTTCCATGTTGGCGTATATAAAATAGTTGGCAAATTATCATCAAAAACGAGGTTTAACTCATCTAATTCTTCTTTGATGACTTCTCGTTGAATAGAATTAGTGCAATCTATTCGAGGGTAGCCTCCTTCTAAAATCACTCCAGGAAAAATTCCGTCTAATCGATAGCTTTTTGAAAAAATTTCAGTTGTGTGAGCATTCGGCGATAGAATATAATCAGCCATTAAAAAATTTCTTACAACATTTTGCGAATGAGCAGGATTTCCTGGGATATCAAATCCCATATATTTTAAAGGTGTCCCATGCCAAGTATTTATGTAAATTTGCTCTTTTTTCTTAACAAAGAAAGATTGAAAAGTAGCATTGTTCACTAAATATTCTGCAGACGCAAGCCATTTCAAATATTCTTTTGAGTTTCTCACTACAAAATCAACATTCTTATAAGAAGCTTTTATTTTATTAACAGTAGGATAATCTAAATCATTGATTACCCACACATGGTGATAATGAGCGAAGTCGGGATCATTCACTAAATACTTAAAAATTGCAAAAGGAGAGTCTACAATTGATTGACCATCCCTGACTTCATATAGTATCGTATTTTTCTTTATATCGATTGTACTTAATTTTGCATAAAACGACGCTATACTACCATTTTTTGAAACAAAACTGTTTAATACTTTGTTAATCAGCAACTTAATATTCCCTACTGCACTCATATAGTATCCCCTTAATTACTTGCCTTGATCAATTCTGCCACTTTTAGAGAAGCTTCTCCATTTTCCCAAGAGCAAAATTTATTATAAAATTCTAGATATTTTTTATCATTGAGATTTTTTTTACTGGTTTCTGTATAAAAGTTTTTTATCGCATTATAGAATGATGTTTCATCTTTACAAATTGGTCCAGGTAAACTATCATAATCAAAATAAAATCCACGAACCTCATTCTCATAATGAACCAAATCATAAGCATAAAATATCATTGGTTTCTTTAATATCGCAAAGTCAAACATAACTGATGAATAATCTGTTATTAAGCAATCAGCAATCAGAAACAAATCATTTATATCCTCATCAACACAGACCCTAACTTGATTTTCATACCCATCTATATCTATTGAATCTTTTACTAAATAATGCGGTCTGATAATTAGCAAATCTTCTTTATCAAGAAGTTGTATCATTTTTTCTAATTTGAAAGGCATGTTAAACTTGTAATTCCCCTGGGAAATAAAATAATCATCTCGCCAAGTTGGTGCATATAGAAAAACGTTGCCTCGTTTTTCTCCTAGGAGTTCTTTTTTCAGTTGGTTGACTATAAACTCATTATTTGCTTGCACTAAACGATCGTTCCTAGGATATCCGATATCTAAAAAATTATTTTCGAAAGCAAATGCATGTTTAAATATCTCTTTTGAGTATTCATTAGGTGCGACTAAATAATCCCAACGCTTACTTTCTTTGATAAAGCTATCTTGATAGGATTTAGTATTTGTACCAGGCATGACAACATTTTTGATATCTAATCCTAATTTTTTCAAAGGGGTCCCATGCCATGTTTGAAAATAGACTGTTTGCTTATTTTTTTTAAACCAGTTTGACATTCGTGCATTAAAAATCCAAAAACCCGCCCTTGAAGCTACCCATAACCATTTCATTGAATAGCGAGAAAGAAAATTCATTTCTGGATACATAGCTTTTGCTTCTAATAGATTTGCTTTTTTTATTCCCCAATAAAGATTCCAGTTTGCAAACTCTTCGTCTTGAACCATAGCATTATAAATCGCTAAAGGATTATCTGAAGGGATATTCCCGTTAAAACTTTCAAATAAAACTATTTTTTTATTTACTGGAAAGATTGCTGTGACTATATTGAATAACGTTCGATAAATAAAACTAATAATTTGTTTTATCATTTCTATGCACCATCTTCCAATAAATACTTTTCGCCATAAATACTGGCAACTGTAGAATTCTTCCAATCCTCTTTGGATTGCTCAAAGAACGGTACAACCATTCTAAATGACAATTAATAAAAAAAGCAGGAGCTCTTTTTACGTGACCGCTTAAAACATCAAAACTCCCCCCAACATCTTGAAAAACTGATGCTTCAAGCGCATTTGTATTTTTAGCCAACCATTTCTCTTGCCGAGGAAACCCCAACGCTACAAAAAGAAAATCAGGTTGAGCAGCATTTATTTGATCAACTAAGATTCCATCGTCCATCTTAGTATATCCGTCCACTGCGCCTGCAACAATCAGGTCTGGGTATCGCTGATTGATGTTCTTAACTGCATCAGACAGGACTTCTGGCTTTGCTCCATAAAAAAAAGCACTTTTCTTATGAGTATTTGCGTAATCCAATAATTTCAACATTAAATCGTAACCAGTGACTCTTTCCTTGATTTTTCCACCAGTTAATTTCGAAACTAAGACTACGCCAATCCCGTCAGGTATGCGATGTGTACTATGATTGATAAATCGCACGATTTCAGGAAATTTATTGCTTTCAGTGATGATTTGCGGGTTTACACTTACAATAGTCATTTTACGATTACTATTGATATAATTTGGTAAATCATTGATTACATCCTCATAGGTAACTTGATCCACAAAAATTCCCATTATCTCTTCAGTTTTCATATTGTTCATCAATCCATTCAAATAAATAGTTCATTGCATTTCCAGAAACAAACGTATTCCACTTCGCATTAAAATCCACTAAGTCCTGTTTTTCGGAGGACATTATTTCTTCAAATAATCCAGCTGGCGTTTTCACGATTGAAGAATCCAGAGTATCTTTGAAGGCCTCTTGTATCCCCACAAGATCATCATATAATTCATAGTCATAACAAAAATAAATTATTTTTCCATTTGGATTCGCTAAAGAAAATTCAAATGGAACTGAGGAATAATCCGTGATCAGACAATCTGCAACAATAAGTAAATTTTTTAGATCATGTTGCATTTCATCAATAAAATAAGATGGATATTTCTTAGCCAAGTTTTTTAATTTTTTATCATGGGGATGGGCATGGATATAGAATACCCATTCATCACCAATTTGTTCTTCAATTTGCTCGAAGTCCAGCGGAAGCTCATAGTCGTTTTCTCTATAGGTTGGAACATAGAGAGCAATTTTTTTATTAGTCCCTTTTGATAAAATATTCTTTTCTTTAAGAATGTTTTTTTCGTTCCGATTGAAATAATAATCCGTCATGGGATAACCGAATTTTAAAAAGATAGGATCGATATTGTAACTTTCAGCAAAAATTTCAGCCATTGTCGGAGAACTTACTACAAAATGCGTAAACGTATCATATACTTTTTGATAACGTTGTTGATCCTTAGCAGTTGCTTTCTTAGCATATTGGGCTTGCAAACCAAATTTTTTGATTGCCCCATTTGCATGCCATATTTGAACAACTTTTGTTTGTTCATCAAAAGACATCCCCCCCAGAAAGGCGAAATAATTATCACATATAATCATTTGCGACGCTTTAATAATCGGGATGATTCTAGTACACAAGATATAAAATGACTGCAGAGGATAGCAGTCGATTCTTTCTTGATTAAATCGTTTAATCGTTTCTTGCGCATTGCTGGTATAACAAATAACCAAACGATTACCGTATCTTTCAACTAAAGCATCCAAAACATAGGTACTTGTGGATGGAAAACTTAACAAAAAGACGATTTTATTGTTTTTAGGACGTCTCCTTAGTGAAAAAAGTTTAACTAAGGACAAGTAAACGATTTTTGAAAACGAAATTGCAATTTGTTTAATCATAAATAACCTCTATTTATTTACATTAGTTCTTATTTTACCTGATAATAAGCAAAAAGAAAATAAATGTAACAAAACCGTTATATTTCAATAAAAGTTACACCTTCCGGCATATGGTGATCTTTTGATAAATCCAAAAACTCGCACCTTCATTCCCCTAAGATTCCTTGCTTCCTTTTACCAAAAAAAGCCAGCTTCCTACCCAGAAGCTGGCTTTTAATATCCTCTATGGATAAATACGATTCAATAAGCGTGGGAATGGAATGGCTTCACGCACGTGTTCGATACCTGATAGCCATGTAACGGTCCGTTCAAGACCTAGACCAAAACCGGTATGTGGAACTGAGCCATACTTGCGAAGATCTAAATACCAAGAGTATTCATTTTCATCTAATCCGTGGTTACGGATTTGTTCTAGCAAGAATTCATAATCTGTAGCCCGTTCTGAGCCACCGATGATCTCCCCATAGCCTTCTGGTGCAATCATATCTGCACAGATCACGACATCATCTCTTGTTGGATGTGGTTTCATATAGAAAGGTTTGATGGCTTTTGGATAGTTAAGAATAAAGACTGGTTGATCAAATGAGTTTGCAATAAATGTTTCGTGTGGCGAACCAAAATCGTCTCCCCATTGAATGTCCTCAAAGCCATTTTTTTGCAATAGTTCTACGGCATCATCATAAGAAATACGAGGGAATGGTAATTTCGTATACTTTTCAAGAATGGCACGATCTCTGCCTAAAACATCTAATGCATAATCACAGTTGTCCAAAACGCTTTGTACAAGGAAAGCAACGTATTGTTCTTGTACTTCCAAGCTTTCTTCTTGATGCATGAAAGCCATTTCCGGTTCGATCATCCAGAATTCGATTAGATGACGACGCGTTTTAGACTTTTCTGCACGGAAAGTCGGTCCGAATGAAAAGACTTTACCAAATGCCATCGCTGCAGCTTCCATATATAATTGACCAGATTGAGATAGATATGCTTTTTGATCAAAATAGTTGGTTTCAAAAAGATCCGTTGTTCCTTCCGGTGCAGACCCTGTCAAAATTGGTGGATCAATTTTGATAAAGCCATTATTATTGAAAAATTCATAGGTAGCACGAATCACTTCGTTACGGATCTGCATGATGGCATGTTGTTTTGAAGAACGTAGCCATAAATGGCGATGATCCATCAAGAAGTCGGTGCCGTGCTCTTTCGGTGTGATTGGGTATTCATGGCTTTCGCCCACTACTTCAATGCCGCTGATGCCGATTTCGTAGCCAAATTTCGAACGGCTATCTTCACGAATCTCACCAGTTACTAGAACTGCCGTTTCTTGATTTAAATTTTTGGCAAGCTGAAAGACTTCTTCGCCCACTTCGGTTTTTACCACGATACCTTGAAAATATGCGGTACCGTCACGTAATTGCAGAAAGGCAATTTTTCCACTTGATCGTTTGTTTGCGACCCAAGCACCAATCTGTACTGTTTCGCCAACATGTTTTTTTGCATCTAAAATTTGAATAGATTCCACACGTTTCTCTCCAATCTGATAATAAGGGTTCCATAAAGCATTTTAAGCTTTTCGGCTTTTCTTTTCAACAAAATCCTGCAAACGTTTTGCGGCTTCTTCCAAGGTTGCCCAATCGGTTGCATAGCTGATCCGTAAATTGTCTGGTGCACCAAACCCAGCACCAGTAACGACTGCTACTCCGGTCTCTTCCAGAATTGCTTCCACAAAATTATTGATGTCTTCATATCCGCACATATTCATTGCTTCCCTGACGTTTGGGAAAAGGTAAAAAGCGCCTTGCGGTTTTACTAATTGAAAACCTGGAATGGCTGCAACAATCGGATAGATTTTATTTAATCGGTCTTCGAATTGCTGACGCATGATTTCAATGGAGTCTTGATTCCCTGACAGTGCTTCAACAGCAGCATATTGACTGACAGCTGTAGGATTGCTAGTTGCTTGAGAAGCAATATCCGTCATCGCTTGAATGATTGTTGGATCGCCGACGGCAAATCCAATCCGCCAACCAGTCATGGCATATGTTTTTGAGACACCATTAATGATGATCGTTTGCTTACGAATAGCCTCAGACAAGCTAGCAATCGGCGTAAAGGAGTGGCCATTGTAAATCAGACGACCATAGATATCATCAGAAACAATCAAAATATGATGTTCAACTGCCCACTCTCCAATAGCCTGTAGTTCTTCTTTCGAATAAATTGCTCCCGTTGGATTGGAAGGCGAATTCAAAATAATGGCTTTAGTCTTAGCTGTTCTAACAGCTTCTAGTTGAGAAACCGTTACTTTAAATTGCTCAGTTTCCGCAGCATAGACGAAGACTGGTTGCCCTCCTGCTAGTTTCACTTGCTCTGCATAGCTGACCCAATATGGCACAGGAATAATCACCTCATCTGCTGGATCGATCACTGCTTGAAACAACGCATAAAGCGCAAATTTAGCGCCATCTGTTACGATCACTTGGTTGGTGTCATACGTTACGCCATAAAACTCCTGCAGATAGCGTAGGATGGCTTCTTTTAGCTCAGGGATCCCAGCTGTCGGGGTATAAAAACTTGCCTTCCCATTTTCAATGGCTTGGATAGCGGCTTGACGAATATTCTCAGGAGTAATAAAGTCGGGTTCTCCTACCGTCAAACTCAATACGTCAACGCCTTGCGCTTTTAACGCCTTAGCCTTGGCAGCTGCAGCTAATGTAACTGAGGGCTCTACTTGATACGCTCGTTTGGAGAGTGTCATGTCAACCATCCTTTCTCTAAATCAAATATTATTGATGGCATTGATTTCCTTGCCGTCTTTAAAACCTAGCAAATAATAATGAAGTTCACCAGAAGCATCTTTCGTCATGATTTCCCAAGCAGCTTGCTCTTTAAACAATCCTAAAGTAGCTTTCTGGATCGTTTCTTCTGGATGCTTTTCGGCAACCAATTGACGAGCGGCTTCTTCCGTTAGACCATCTGATTGTTTAAAAACTGACACTTTTTCACCGCTTTTAGGAATAATGACGACGATTTTATTTTCTTTATCATCTGTACCAACTAAACTAAAAGAAGAGGCTTGACGATTAAACCAATAAAATTGATCGACCTCTTTCAAATCCGTATACTTTTGAGCAATTTCGATTGCTTCATTGCGTGCCTGTCGCATCGGACGAGTCGAACGGATGTAGAAAATCGATGAGAATATGATAACGATCAATAAAAAAACGATCGCACCCAGTAAAATCATCACACGGCGTTGTTCTTTGTCTTTCGTTTTCACTCGTTATCCTCCATAAAAATAATATGCTCTATTATAGCAGATTTCAGCTATCTTTTAAGAAAAATGTTTTTTTGGTGTTTCTTCTGCTCCAGAATCAAAAAACGCCCATATGTCCTCGGTCATTTCTTGTGGTGTAGCTTCTTTGACCGGCAGATTTTTTGGCAAACCTTTAAGTATTCGCTTGCCATACTTCGTAGAAAGAATCCGACGATCAAGAACCACCATTACTCCTTGATCATTTTCCGACCGAATCAGACGTCCCAACGCCTGACGCATTCGGATAATTGCTTTTGGCAATGCATCCTCCTTGAAAGGATCAATACCTTCCGATGCTAAAAAAGCATGACGTGCTTGAACAAGCGGTCGTTTGGGGTTCTCAAATGGTAAGCGCGTCACAACCGCGATTTTGAGCGCTTGACCGGGTAAATCGATACCTTCCCAAAAACTATCTGTTCCAAAAAGAATCCCATTTTCCGCCAGTAAAAAGCGCTTGATGATTTTCTCGCGACTACCGCCAGTCCCTTGTGCTACAAGTTCTCGTCCTTGTTCCAAGGCTTTTTTATGCAGTTTTTCATAGACCCGTTTCAATGTTTCATGAGCAGTGAATAATACAAGTGTTGGCTGCAAATTTTCAAATAGCAACGGTGTTAATGCATCGGCCAAATATTGCGCGTATTCTTCATTCGTTGCTTGCTGAATCGAGATTCCTTGTTTGACAATAAATAGGCGTGCTTGCTTTTCATAATCATAAAATGCCGGAATCGTTTTGACCGTCACTTCAGGAATGCCTAATCGGTGAGCAAAGTAAGATTTGTTACCAGGAATTTTCAATGTACCGCCTAAATAAAGAATATGTTTGTACCTTGAATACCATTTGCTTTCGATAATTTGATTTCCCTGCAGGTCTGCCACTTCAATAATCGCTGCAGCAGTCCCTGCTTTTTTCTTGATCCAATGGACATACCGAGGTTGCCAATTCATCAGCCACGATTGAACCGTCGCTGCCTGTACCTCCATATCATGGAAATAATCGAACAAGCGGGCAATCAGGATGCGCTCCCGAGCCAATCGCCGTTCTTCTGTCGCCATGAAGGTTGTCTGCAATCGCTGTTGGATTTCTAAAATTTCTTTATAATACAAATGAATTTTTTGATGGAGACGATCTTGCTGCAAGCTGCCATCGTAAAGATCCTTGCGTTGGACAAGTGTCAGTTCTTCCCCATCGATCACGAGTGTTTCAAAATAGGCTTCTAGCGTATCGATAATCAATTTGATGGCATCGATATACAATGAAAATAAATGGGAAAGATCGAATTCTTCAGCGACGAGTTGCTTGATCTCTTCAAACAAACCTTCTTCATTCAATTGCAAAAATTGTCGTTTGAACTGTTGGGAATCAAAGGAATTTTGCGAATATCTTTCGGCAATCTCCGGCAAATGCTGGACTTCATCGATCAGCAGAAAGTCACTCGTTGGTAGTAGTGGATACTGTCGCCGATTTTCCTGCATCAAAAATGCATGGTTGACAATCAGCACATTGCTTTGTGTCATCTTATTATAGAGATGGCGCACAAAATCCTGCTCATAAAAAGCTTGATTCTTTGCCAAAAAATCCACCCCTCGATGACGGATTTCCAAAAACAGCGGATGATCAAGACGCACAAGATTCAATTCATCAAAATCTCCGGTCTCAGTTTTGGTCAGCCAAACTAAAAGTCCCATCTGGTACTGGGCATACTGTTTTTGTTCAAGCGGTTGTTCTAATGTTGCTTTGAACCGCTGGAGATCAATGTAGTGTTGATGGCTTTTCACAACAGTTGCCTGCAACGGTTGTTCCAGTACTTGATTGACTAATGGGATGTCTTTAGCCAATATCTGATTCTGTAGCAAAATCGACGTGGTACTGACGATTAATGGATTTTTTGGAGTAGCTAAGTAGCTTGCAGGAAATAAGTACCCGATGGTTTTTCCCATGCCGGTTTCTGCCTCAATGATCAGATTTTTTTCTTCATGAGAAAAGTGATCATAAACAGCATTCATCAACCGCGCTTGTTGTTTTCGATAACTGAGGCGACCATCAAAACATTTGATCTTATCCGCTTTAACTTTAGGATACTCTCCTTGAAAATAGCTTGATTCAAACAATGGCACACTCTTTTTTCGCAGAACCAATCCATCGATTTCTTCCAAATGTTCAGGAAGCGGCTCTTCGGTACGTTCACTGACGATCCGCTGAATATATTGACTGGTCTGCATCCCCATTTGACCGCTCAACTGGGCGATTTGCTTTAAAGTCACCCATGGCAGTTCACGCATGATCGATTCGATGTACAGCAATAATGCCGCGGTCACTTCCGCATCGCTATCCGCCTGATGTGGATTCTCATGAACAAATCCGATACTTTCAGCCAGATCTCCCAAACGAAAGCTGCTTTCTGTCGGCAAAAAAACTTGCGCCAATTCCACGGTATCGATTCCTGGAATCTCAAGGGGCGGCATCCCGCATCGGATTAATTCTTGACTTAAGAAATGATAGTCAAAATAAATATTATGAGCCACAAAGACTGTTTGTGTTAACAAATTATAAATCGTATGAGCAACATCTTCGAAATACGGTGCTCGTTTCACTTGTTGATTGGTGATATGAGTCAAATTCTGGATCTGCTTTGATATTCTTCGATCCGGATTGATATCTGTCGCAAATCGATTAATGACCTGACCATCTTGGATCAAAACACAGCCAAATTGGATGATTCGATCAATGGCAGGATCAGTCCCCGTTGTTTCAAGGTCGACCACAGCGTATATGGGTTTCATTTCGCTTCCTCCTTACGCACTTCTTGCATTATACTACAAAATCTTTGCCTCTTACATCTGTTTTAGCCAATAACGAGGAAATCAAATTTTGAGATCAATCAGACGAGAAGCTTGATTTTAGGACTAAAGTCCTCATACGTTCATCCTATCAAAAATCAATGGACCATCCGTATCTTTCGACAAAGGTCAGGAACTTTTTTATAATTTAATTAAGAAGGAGGCGTTTAAATGAAACGGTTTGAAAATAAAAGGGTTATCGTGACGGGTGCAGCATCCGGCATTGGCAAAGCAGTTGCCCAGCAATTTCTGGATCAAGGAGCAGTCGTTGGTCTATTAGACATTGATGAAACAGAATTGAAGGCATTTGTAGAAGCCACTGAAGGTCAATCGATTTATCGTGTGGTTGATGTATCAAAAGGAGAAGAGCTCTTACAGGCAGTCACAGCGTTGGCACAAGAGTTGGGTGGTGTCGATATTCTCCACGTTAATGCAGGGATCAATGGAACCTGGACCCCTATCGAAGAGCTTTCACTAGATGATTGGGATACGACCATTACAACGAATCTTCGCAGTACTTTTGTCACAGTTAAAGCAGCAATTCCTTTTTTAAAAATCAACGGCGGCAGTATCGTGATCACAAGTTCGGTTAACGGCAACCGAATTTTCAAAAATTTCGGCGCTAGTGCCTACAGCACATCTAAGGCTGGTCAAGTTGCTTTCATGAAAATGGCGGCACTCGAGCTTTCCGGCTACAACATCCGAGTCAATGCGATTTGTCCAGGAGCGATTTCAACAAATATTGATGAGAATACGGCTATCGAAGAGGCTGTTGAAAAAATCAAAATCCCAATCGTCTTTCCGGAACGGGAACGTCCTTTGCGTCAGGAGACTGGTATTCCAGAACAAGTAGCTAACCTCGTGCTGTTTCTTTCCTCTGAAGATGCAGGAAACATTTCGGGTACAGAAGTCTATGTTGATGGAGCAGAATCATTGTTATAATAAAAATAGCCTGTGAAACAAGTCTTCAAAAACATACAAGATACTAAGAGCAGAGGAGGAACTTATCGACGGATGAGTTTCTCCTCTGCTCTTAGTATGTTTTTTTCATAGGTAAACTTGTTTCACAGACCATTTCAATTTTTGATTAGGTTTGCGATTTCTTCTAGAAAATTTTCTTTTCCATAGAAATCTGCATTCAATAGTTCTGGAAAGACCGCTTCAAAGAAGTAAGACACACTAGGACGGTGATTAAAATTTTTGACCGTCATTACTGCTTCGCGAAACATTTCTTTGTAGACTTTATCTGGATTGCTTTTTGAAATTTCTTCAAAAGATTCATAAAGCAAATCAATTTTATCTGCGATCGCCAACAATTGGCCTTCCAGGGAATCATCTTTACCATCCGCTAATCTACGACGATAAATCGGCTGAAATGATTCTGGAATCTCTTCTTCGATGAATGTATCTGTCATCTTTTCTTCTACTGTCGAAAGCATTTGCCGCAATTCTTTATTTGCATATTTGACAGGCGTTTTGATGTCTCCAATGAATCGTTCAGTATAATCATGATTTAATGCTTTTTCATAGAGAATCTGCCAATCGATCGTATTTCCCGCCTGCTCTTCAATATCAGCCAATGTCTGGGCAATCATTGCGACTCGAAAAGAATGCGCCGCGACGCTATGTTCTGTAAACTTAAAGAACCCCGGCGCCCGTTGAATCTTTTCCAAATTCGCCAGTCCCAAAATAAATTCATTCAGTCCCATCCTGAGTCCCCCTTTTTTCAAGTATAACAAATACAGAAAATGCAAACAAATTTAGACTCTACCTTCTTTTGAATGAAAGCACAAAAAAAGAGCAGCTAGGCTGCTCTGATAGGCAATAATTAAGCTTTGTTTACGTTAGTAGCTTGTGGTCCACGTTGTCCGTCTTCGATATCGAAAGTAACAGCTTGACCTTCTTCTAAAGTTTTGAAGCCTTCACCTTGGATAGCTGAAAAGTGAACGAATACGTCGTTTCCGTTTTCTGCAGTGATGAAACCAAAACCTTTGTCTGAGTTAAACCATTTTACTGTACCTGTTTCCATAATAAAAATCCTCCTTGTGTTAAAACACATATTTTGCAATTACTTGTATATGGTGAAAATGTGGGAGATGTTTTAAAATGAAACAAGCTACCATAAATTACCGTAACAAAAACTACACTTCGTATTATAGCACAGTTTTTGCTTCTTGACTATCGCAAACTTAAAAAAAATGAAAACGCAATTATTTCTTAACTTTCTCCACAAAGAAGGCACTTTTTTAGAGAAAAAGCCTGTGACATATGTTCTACAACAAAGGGACTAATCCGAAAAATTCTACGATTGCTCCTACAGTTTGTAAGTTCTAGTAGCAACTATACAAGGGATACGCAATCCTGGTAAATCGTTCAGATTATTCTTCTTGTTGTTTATGTCACAGGCTAATTTATTCAACTGGTGCTTTACGGATATTTAGGAAACTAGTACCGCAAGATCGCAGTCAAACTTTTCTCATCCGGCGCATCTTTTTGCTCCAATATAGAGACTTCTCCACTGTTTTCCAACACATTTTTGGCCAATGTATTCAGCACTTGCCGACGATCATACTCAGTATCCGGGTCTTCTCCGAAGCCATCCACTAAATTTGAAGTGGCGATAAAGAGCTGCGCGATCCGTCCTTCTTTCGCTGCTGGTACAATGTCCACTAATTGATCCATAAATTTGCGGTCAAGCAGTTTGTTGTAAGAAGCTACTTCATTCTGCATCAGATCGTCCATCAATTTTTGCGCACACTCGGCAATTTGTTGTGGGGATAATGAAGCAGGCGATGACGCAATACAAGCATCTTTTTTGAAGTAACTTGTTTTTGCAATCTTCTTAAATAATGTTTGATTTTCAGGGAGTGCAAAAAGATAAAGCGGTAAATTTTCCTCATTTGGAAATTCATTTTTAAAATAATTGTCTACAGCTTGGTAGTAATTGACATGATCGATCTCAACCTCTTCGTCTTTAGCACTGAAGCCGTGGTAGGCAACGCCTTCACCAGAACTGTTTGGTGCACCTTGTGCACTGTAATTGAAATCTCCACCACCGCTGATTTCTTCACCAAGAGCAGTTTCAATGTCAACAGGAGCGTCTTCAGGCAATGCCACTTCAGTGACTTGCTTGTTTTCAACATGGTATACTTTCATGGAATCCCGATTCAATGCAAGTAAATAAAAGGCATAATTGAATTGGGCATTTTTGATGATCGCCAACAGGTAAGGTGTATCTCCGACATAGTATTGATCATCCACGGGAATACTCAAGCGATGGATCAATGTTTCTTCTGCTGTTAAGATCACTGCCACACTTTTGGTGCTGCTGCGCCAAAATGCCTGATCAGCAAGCAGAGTCTCAATTTTTTCCTGGAATTTGTTCCATGAGTGGTCGGGATATCTCTTCTCAAATCGGCGTTTTGCTTCTTTAGCAAAATTTTTGAATTTGATTTGATCTTTCTCAACATTTTGGTGACCTACGTGAGTATTTAGCATGATCGTGACAAATGGTCCATTGATTCCGTCAGTTGTTAATTGCGACAAAAAAGCTTTCCCAAATTTTACCATTCAACATTACCTCCTACTTGATCGGTTACACCTAAAGTGTACCATGCCTATTTTTATCCATAAAGCAAAACGATTGCATAAATCGGGTTTCTATTCCTCATCTTCCCTTATCCCGCAACAAAAATAACTATGACTTAGGGTTGCAGGAAGATGAATTTACAGGTAAAATGGGATTGTTGTGTTCCCTTAGTTAAATGGATATAACAAGTCCCTCCTAAGGATTAGTTGCTGGTTCGATTCCGGCAGGGAACGTTGAAAGAACCTGTTAAACTCTTGCTGGACAAGAGTTTTTTTGCTTATCAGATAAAAAAATCTTAGTTGCAACAGAACACTTGTCTAAGAAGCAAGTTAAAACCAAAGATGATAAAACAGATCTGATCCATCAGCTGTCCGTATCACTGCTCTCATTTCTTAAAGGATTCCTACCTAAAACGCGAGGGGACCATCAGGTATTTTGCTGATTGGACGACTCGATAAATCAGAAATAGTCTTCTAATATTGGTTTTCCTATTGGAAGATTAGACTTGATGCAGTTTATTGCTGCATCATCTGCCACTAATTGTTCCAAGAAAACCATTGTATCAACTGTTTGGTATCCCATAAATAACTGGACAAAACGCTGCACGGTTGTTTTTACTATTGGTTGTTGCGTCTGCGTTACTTTTTCGATTGAATGCTGACCGTCCTTGATAGAGATTTCATAAATCCCATTGTTCCAAGGCGCATATTTATCTTCTTGGATCTCAATAGCAAAAGCTCCATTTAGCTGATAAGTAAAGGGATATTGCGTCAAAAAGCGATGAACATCGACTACTCGCGCCATCATATCCGGTCTCACCTGATAGTGTGCTATTGGTTTGGCAGCAATTGCCTGGCGAATATCATTGTCATAACCTGGTTGATAAATGATTCGGGCAACAGAATCGGCATGAGAGACAATCAATCGATTCAATCCGTGATAAGCCTCAATATTTAAGTAACCCCACTCTTCAATGATGAATTTGCCTTCTTGAATCGTATAAACTAGATAACCGGTATTATTCCCAGCTTCATCGCGGTAAATGGCAAATGTATACGGCTTACGATACGTAAATTTGATCGTTTCCCACCAATCTGCTCGCAGCAATCCGCCTTTTTTATGTCTTGGCATAGCATGATAAATATCGTGGATCACACTTTTAGCCTCTGACCATGGCAGACGCTGAATCGAACCTGTTACTCTGGGACTATCGGCCCATTCATGAGCAGCAACGTCATAGACCATACGTTCAAAGACGTATTCATACCCATAGCGACGATAAAAGGGAAAAGAAAAAGGTGCTAAATAGGAAAGGACAATTCCCTGCTCATAACAATCTTCCAAGATGCGGCGCATGATGCGGTCGATTCTTCCCTGACTTCGATATTCTGGATATGACGCAACAAAACCGATTCCTGCCATCGGATAGCTTGTTCCATGAAAATCAATGGCAAAAGGTGTGGCCATGATTTGACTAGCCAACTTTCCTTGATCATCATACGAACCATAGTTCCATGAATTCTCTGCTAGCAAGCGATAACGCTCCTTATTTTTCTCACTTAATTCCCATTGGAAAGCATAAGCCACTAAATCCAAAACTTCTTGTGGGCCTGCTTCATCCATTCTACGTACATCACTCATCCGATTTCCTCCTATTACCTACCTGGAAAACACAAAAAAGGCGTCACAGGACCCCTTTAATATGATTCTTCCATCATAACCAGCATTTTTTTGAATTGTTTTCGTTTAAAATAACCTAGAATCGTTCCAAGTAGCATATCATTCATTTGTTGCAAAATACCGAATGACTTCATCGTTTCCGTATAAATTACCTTTGTCTGCTTTTCATTTATCGTTTCCAGCTCATAGCGAACGACAAACTCATTTTTGGTTGTCTCTGTCCGAAACTGATAGACTTGATTCTCAATGACTTCTTCAATTTTGATTTTTGCACGGCTGGAAGCTGAAAATTCCTTGACGTACTCATATCCGGCTAACTGTTTGCGGGAAACCGTTTTGCCTGTTGCCTTGCGGATATCAAATATCACTGAGTCGATTATTTTATCGAAAAAGACTGGACTTGGAACGTTCAATGTTTTTTCAATTTTCATTTAGACTGTCCTCCATTTGATTGATCAGCTTTTTTCTTGCCTTTCATAAACAACAAACCGCCGCCTATCAGCAAAGCAATTCCAGTAGTAAAACTGAAAATGTCTAAACGCATATTGCTTGGGTTCATGCTATACAAAATCACAAGCAACCCGATACTGCACAAAAATAAGCCGTTTTTTATCATTTTGATTCATCCCTATCTATTTAATCGTCCCTGACATCAGTTGTATTACGACATCAAACAGCGGTTGCTTGAAAGTATAGCACAGATCCCCATGGTTGGGCCTTAATCAATTCTTTCGCTTTTTTAGCTGCTGCTTCTGCATCGTCAGCTGTGGTAGTAAAAATCAATTTGATCCCTTGTTTTTCTTTAAATGTGTAAGACACACCGTCTTCATTGTATCCTTCTAATAATTCTTTGATTGCATCTTGCTGCATAGCACTTGCGATTGAGATCATTTTTTATTCCTCCTCGAGCAGTTTTCTTGCTGCTGTTTTCTAACTGTATTCTTAATGAATGAAAAGAAGAACTGCTACCTCAACTATGAAGCGATAGCAGTTCCTCTCGATTAAAGGGCTATTCGCCTAATTTTGGATCAATTTTATTTGCTGAGATAACAAATGGCGCCCAGATGAAGAAGGTGACCACCATACATACTAAAGTGACGATTGGCGCACGCCAGTCTGCACCGGTTGCTAAGAATGATAATAACATTGGCGGCACAACCCAAGTTACTTGTTGAGAAACTGGTGAGACTAATCCCCAGTAAGTAGCTAACCAACCAATTGTTGTAGCAACAAGCGGTGCAATAATGAATGGAATGAACATGATCGCATTCAACACGATTGGCAAACCAAACATGACTGGTTCGTTGATATTGAAGATACCAGGTCCAATTGATAATTTGGCAACTGTCAGATAGTCTGCACGTTTAGAGAAAACTAAGATGGCGATCAAAAGAACAATCGTTCCACCTGAACCACCAAACCATGCAAATGCATCGAATGATCCACGAACCCACATATACGCTTTTCCATCTTCAATGGCTGCCAATACCGCGCTTGTTCCAGTTTTTCCATCATATCCTTTTTGGAAAATATCAATATTGATCAACTGTGCTTGTCCCCAGATACCTTCCAAAACTGGTGCCAATACGTTTGGACCATGGATACCAAAGAACCAGAAGATTTGTACAAAAACAGTAACGATCAAGACTGCACCTATTCCTTGAGAAAGACCCAAGAATGGTTCAGCAATATATTTCTGAACAAGGTCGATAATCAATTGTCCATCCGTCAATTGTCCAACAATAAAGTTAATAATAGCAATAACATACAAAGCGATCGTTGCCGGTAAGATTGCGGCAAAAGCTTTCGAAACTGCTGGTGGAACGGAATCCGGCATTTTGATTGTAATATTGGCTAACATTAATTTACAGAAAATGATGACTGAGATTGCTCCCATGATCATTACAGTAAAGTATGCATTCCCATTTAGATGGTTCAAATTCAACCAGCCCCAGCCGCCAGCTGTAATTCCTTCAGCTGTTGCTGACCAACCAGTTGTTGCTGTACCAGCATTGATTTCATCCATCAAATTTGCAGGAACTGTCGTCGCAACAGATGTGCTATATGAAAAAGCGATTCCTTGGATCAGTGTCGCCATTCCGACGATCCCACCGGCAAGGTCATTGACGCGGTATGCTCGGGCTAAGTTATACCCCCAAGAAAAAGCAAAAACCAATCCAGCTACAGCTAGTGTACCATTCCAAACAAACCCATTAATACTAATAATTTCACGTATAACTGGAATTGTACTTGCATCATAACTAGGCCAAAACTGTGGCGGCAGATCGCGAATGATCGCATTGATCATTACAGCGATCGAACCAGCCATTGTCGCGGGCATTGTTCCAATAAACGCATCACGCAACGCTACTAAGTGCTTTTGAGCACCAATCTTCGCTGCTACGGGGAGAATGTATTTCTCCATCCAACTCGTTAATCCATCCATTTTTATGTCCTCCTATAAGTTCTATTCGCCAAAGAAGATTTTTCTAAGAGATAAAATCAACAAATAACTACTTCTATCCGTTCAAAGATTATTCGTTACTCATACGTCGATAAATATCAATGATTTCTTTCGCTAGATCTGTAAATGCGATTGATGTCATTAGATGGTCTTGCGAATGAACCGTCAACAAGGTCACTGTCATATGGTTGCCTTGTGCTTCTTGTGTCAACAAACCAGTTTGTGAGTGGTGTGCTTCTACTAAAGATGCTTCAGCATCCGCAATCTTTTGGTCTGCCAATTCAAAATTTCCTTCTTTGGCTGCCGCAATTGCCTCCATTGCATCACTTTTCGCATTTCCGCCATACATGATCAAACCCATAATGGCTTCCAAATTTTGCTCGTCCATCAAAAAAATCCTCCTCTTACTTCACTACTTCATTAAGCTTTCTGCTTGTGCTAAAACTTTTTCGCCATTCATCATGCCATAATCAGCCATGTTGATGACTTCTAAAGGAATCCCTTTAGGTGCTAATTTTTGTTCAAACTGTGATTTCATAAAACGTACTTGTGGGCCTAACAATAGAACATCCACCGGTTTTGATTCTAAATGTTGGTCTGCTTCTGAAGCGGAAACTGCAAAAATATCTGCGTCCATTCCTTTTGCTTCAGCTGCTTTTTGCATTTTTGTTACCAACAAACTAGTACTCATGCCAGCAGAACATACGAGCATAATCGTTTTTTTCGCCATCATTGTCACTCCTTTCTAAATTATTATTTACACTTAACTATAAAGCAAAAAGCGTGCCAAAATAAAAAAAGTGCAAACCTTGATTTAACAATGGTCTGCACCAATTTAACGCTTACACACTTTTACTTTTTCTCATTACACACTAATATTGTGTGCGGATTCATGATGATTTTTTATTTCATTTTCTAAGAACATCTGTGTGAGATACGCAATCTCATCTTCAGAGATCTTGATTTGATAATTTTTTTCGATTTGCAGCAAGTTCGTTCGCAACACATCGGTCTCGATTCGATACCGCTTTTGGAAGTTTGCTAAATCCTTAAATGCTCGGGAAGGTTCCTTTTTCAAATTGCTCTCCACAAGAAAAGCAAGGTGGATCACTAACCCGGCATCTACAGTCGGTTCTAGTGTCACATGCAGCTGATTCTGAACCTGATGGACGATTCGTTGCAAGCTCTCGATCAAATGGTAGACAGACCCGACATGCGTAAGGGTATTTTCAAGAGAGCGAACAATTTTCTCGATGGGAACTTCATCAGAAACGATTCGCTTCAGCACATTCAACCGTTCGTCATCAAAGACATCATAAGCCGAAAAGAAAGGAATGTTTTGATAATCGATATCTACTGTGCCAGCGATGGCTTTGATCTCATATTCTTCTAGCAACCCATCGATGTGTTTCTTGAAGGTTTCTTTCTCAATAAATTGCATTTGAATAATTTCGACCTTCTCTTGATCGACGACCGGATAGATGCGCTGATACAGCTTGGCAGCGACACCTTCTCCCGTAAAGCACGTAACGATTACTGCCTTTTTATTGCCTTTGGCTTCCCGAACCGTGCGGAATTGCTCTTGAACGATCGTCTCAAAGGAACGCTGGATGTTTTGATAGATATCCTCGAGACTGCGTCCACTCTCTGCCATGCGCAAAGCTTCCAGCACGATCATCGTACTGGACATGGAGATTGCTTTCGTCCGAATGCCCGTTTCTTCATAAATAAGTGTTGCAAAAGAGTTCAATGATCCCATATCAGTGAGAAGCAATAGACCATTACTTAATTTATCTTTATTCTTAGAAACATAGGCCAGTAACTTTTCGTACATTGCGCCCACTTCTGTATCCAATGACATATTCATTGCATAACCGCTAGTGGTTTCCAATAGCTCCTGTGCGGTTTCCAGCATGCTGCTAGCTGTTGCTCTTCCATGCATCAAGACGACGACTTCTACCTTCTCAAGCGGCATGATCTGTTTTTTCACCTGAATAGCTAGAAACATACTAATAAAGCCAATTTCATCGAAGGGAATCTCCACGTGTCGTTCCTCTTCAATAATAGTTGATAGATCCATCGCCACCTGAAACTCTGATTTCAGATTTTTCCGAATCGTATTTAAGTCTGGATGAACGATCATGTGGCCTTCTTTTACGCGTTCTAATGTACTTTGAAGATGAAGTGCAAAGGCAAAACGTGCTTTTTCATTGTATGTACGATCCAATTTTTGCTCAGCGATATCATAAAGGTGATTGGTCAGTTTCCAAATATCTTCTGGAATCAACTCTTTGTGAACGGGATTTTGCGTCAGCTCTTCTACATACATTTCAAAATAGGCATCCACATCCTTGGAAATCAGATTTTCCAGATCGATCGTTGCAACACCTGTCTCGATCAAGCTGCTGACTTTCTCTTCAATCTCATTGTAAACCTGCATATTTCTTTGAGGATCTTGTGACCAAACAACATCTTGATCCCCAGGCTCGAAACTCAAAAAATCGCCTTTGCCTTCTAAAAATCGATCGAGACGTTCCGACATTTCTTTGATTTTCAACAATCCTTTTTGGACTTGCAGTGAACAATCTTCTTTACGAATCAATAAATGCTTTTTGCCGTAGGTCCGATAATGGAGGAATGCTTTGGCACAGACTAATTTCAAATCACGTTTGATTTGACCGATATTGCCTTCTGCTTCATACAGCATAAAGGCCAAAATCGCATCTCGCTCAACGTCGATCCGTTGATTGAGCCGAGTTGCTTCTTGCTTGATAAATAAGGAGATGATTTCATATCGTTCATCCAGTGAACGACTCTCCACATTCGGCAAAGTGATGGCCATTGGAATCCTTCGGTTGAATGTCGTCAAAAATGTTTCTGAAGATTCTGTTGTAGCACCGATGATCTGCACAGAAGCTTCGTACACTTGATTGCTTTCACCTAGAGGACGATAGACTCCCTTGTCGATAAAGGTAAAGAGCATTTCCTGGCCTTCCGGCGGCAAACGATGAATCTCATCCAGAAACAAAATACCGCCATCGGCTTTCGCCATTAGTCCGGGACTATCTTCCGCAGCGCCAGTGTATGCGCCTTTGCGGATCCCAAAGATATGACCAAATAGCAATTGGGGATTTTGCGCATAGTCCGCACAATTAAACGCAACAAATGGGGCATCTTTTTTCAGCATTTTTGATTCCACAGCGAAATGATACATACACTCCGCAAATAATGATTTCCCGGTCCCGGTTTCGCCGAATATAATAGTATGCAGTCCACGGGGCGGATATAGAATGGCCGCTTTCGCCTGTTGGATACTGACTTTCAAAGAAGCTTGAACGCCCACCAGACTTTCAAAGCTAACCTCGGAGGACACATCCACATGAACTTCCTCATTCAATGGTTCATAGATTACTGGTCGACCAGCACGCTTGCTGATTTTATTTTCTTTAAATAATTCACTGAGATAACGGCTTGCATTACTGCGATCGATTTGTAAAATCTCCGCAACCTCTAAGGCTGTCAGACCTTGTTTGTGCAGTTCGATCGTCTGAAAGATTTCTTCTTTCCTTGAATTCACGAAAATGCCTCCTCAATATTACACACTAGTAATTAACCACCGTTAATGGTAACACAAAAAGACGCTCAATGGCGTCTTTTGCCTTTATCTTTTTGGTTTTTTTGCTTTTTCTTCGTTTTCTTTGGCATAGTGTGTAATTTTTCAGAAGTTTTTCTGGAATTTTTCTGCACACTCTGCTCTTTTTTAGGTTCACTTTTAACTTCCGGACGCTCTGTGTGAAGCGCACCTCCATGCAAGAAAACTTCTTGCAGCGTTACATCCAGCTGTGCGGCAATTTTCTTTAGATCCTTTAATGTATGGTCTTGGACGATCGTGATCACTGTGCCCTCATTTCCCATCCGTCCCACACGACCTGCTCGGTGAAGATAAGATTCTTTCTCTTGTGGAACCTCGGTGTTGACCACATACCCCAGCTGATCGACATCCAATCCTCTGGCAGCAACATCTGTCGTTAGTAATTCACAAATCTTTCCCTGACGGAACCCATCAAGCGAAGCACGGCGGGTCAGTTTGTTCTGGTCTGAAGCAAGGGAGGCGACTGGCAAACCATGAAAGAGCAGTTTTTCTTCAGCATTACCTAATGCACTTAATTCATTGAAAAAAATCAATCCCTGAAAATCTGGTAAGTAAGCCAACCGGCGCAAAGCATCCACTAGTTTACGACTCGGGTAATTCAAATAATAATGATGGATCATCCCTTTGCTCTGGTCTTCCTCTGTCACATCAATGACCTGTGGTGTTTCAAAAGCCAGTTCTTGAATTTCTTTTAGAACCTCATTGGCAGTTGCAGAGAAGAAACTGCGAGTCGCCTGTTTTGGAATAAGCGTCAAGATTTTGCTAGCGAGCCCAAAGGCCCCTTCTTTCAGTAATTGATCCACTTCATCCAAGACTATCCCGTGAATCTGTTGCGTTTTGACTTTTTTTAATTTGATCAATTCCAATACTCGTCCTGGTGTCCCCACCAAAACTTCTGGTTTGGCCTTCAACTTTTCAATTTGTCGCTTAGTATTTGCGCCGCCAATCAGTGGTAAAACCTGCAAATCTAAAAGCTGGGCCCAATCTCGTGCGACCTGTGTGACCTGCATGGCCAGTTCTTGGGAAGAGGTCAAAATCAGGAGCTGATTGCCTTCACCAACTTTTACAGTTTCCAATAAAGGTAGTAAATAGGCCAATGTTTTCCCTGAACCTGTCGGCGAAACGCCTACTACTGATTGTCCTGATTTCAAGAGGGGGTAAACCCGTTCTTGAATCAGTGATGGCGCAGAAAAGCCGCTGCTTTGCCATTTTTCTTGCCAAACTTCTGCTAAATAAGTTGCTGTCATACATTCCATTCCTTACTCTTTGTCTGCGTCAAAGGATATTTCTGCGTGTTTTCTCATGAGATAGATCGCTTCATTGACATCACGAGCTAATTCGATCCATTCTTCATAGCGCGCACCCAATTGGGGATCTGCTTTATTTTCGATGACTTCTGCAAAATCTGCAGCTTCTTCGACCATCGGATTTGCCTGCGCAGTCACCGGTAATACCGTTTCATTATTTGTACGGTCATAAAATACCGCTTGTTCAATGGCATTGACTGCATTTAGTTCCAGTGTTCCATTTTCAAAATATATTTCTGATTTCAAGTCAGAGTTGCCGATTTTTCCAGTTTGAATGGTTACGTCAAAAGTTTCATAACGTAAAATGATCGTACCGATCCCATCGACTCCTGTCACGATTTTCCGGGCAAAATAATAAACATTTTGTGGTCTGCCAAACCAAGCTAGTGCTGCATAAACGGGATAAACACCCAGATCTACCAATGCGCCGCCAGAAAAATGGGGAGAAAAAATATTTGGCTCCTCTCCTGCTAACACTGCATCATACCGTGAAGAGTATTTCATATAGGTAAAGTTTGCACCAATGATATTGCCATGTTCAGTTAAGACAGACGCAATGGTGTCAAAACTTTTCTCATGAATGTTGCGCGCTGCTTCAAAAAATAAAACTTGATTTTCATTGGCCAATTCAATGATCTCAGCCATTTCTGATGGTGTCGAAAAGGCAGGTTTTTCGACGATCACATTTTTTCCTGACAAAATCCCTTGTTTTGCTTGTTCAAAATGCAAACTGTTGGGAGATGCAATATATACCGTATCTAATTCTTCTAGTTGAAAGAAAGCCGTTAAATCATCTACACAAGTCACTTCTCCATATTTCTCTGCAAAAGACTGAGCAGTCGCCAGTTTTCTAGAATAGACAGCCGTTAGATGGTAGCGTCCCGTTTCATGTGCAGCTTGTACAAATTGATCCGTGATCCAATTTGTACCGATTATCCCTAAATGAATCATTCATATTCCCTCTTTTCTTATAAGTTTGGGTCTTCAAAAGCAGCCGTAAGATCAAAAGGTACTGCTTTATTAATGGAAATGCTGGTTTCATCCACAAGACAATTATACGCGAAAACTTGGATTCCGTCTGCAATTGCTTGTCCGATTTTTTTTGCTAGCTCTGGTTGCATGGCACGATGGATCGTCGCGACATCAATGTCTTCAAATTGGACGACAAACAATACCGCGGCATAGTACCCTTCTTTCTTAGCATCTATCAGTTCACTTACATGTTTCAATCCGCGACTGGTGGGCGCATCTGGAAAAGCACCCACTCGTTTGTTTTCCAAAGTCATCCCTTTGATTTCTATAAAGCCCTTTTCTCCGACATCTGTTTCAAAATAAAAATCAAACTTTGAACGGTGATACGTCACTTCTCTCTTTAGTAAAGTTAGATTGCCTGTGATCTGCGGTAAAAGAATCGTTCCGTCCAACAAGGATTCATAGGCCAAACGGTTTGGGACTTGACTGTCGATATTGATCCATTGGTCGCCCTTTTTTACTGCGATCAAATCATAATTAGTTTTTCTCTTTGGACTATTCCAGTATTGCAAAGTGACTAACGCACCAGCAACAAGTACCTCTTTTCCTCGACCAGTATTTTTGACGTGAACGATTACTTCCTCCCCTGACATCAATCGACAGCGGGCAATAAAGCGATTTTCCCGAATAATAAATATCGCTAAGTGACTATTTGGATATTCCATCTTTTTCCCTCTCCATTAATACCTCGGCCTTAAAACAGCCGGACTTCCTTAAATAAACGCTAAATCAGTTGATCTAGTAATTGATGATGTTCTGATTCTCAGTGAAAGACTCTCTTTCAATTAAAGTAGGAGAAAGCAGAAAACTTTCTATCTGATTTTACCATAAGCTATGGAACAATGCTTTGGGTCAGCATCATTGCTGCAGCTATCCGCTGCCGCTGCAATTTTCTGGTATTTTCTGAGAACTGCAAGATTTGATAAATGGATTATACGGTCAATTAAAAACTTTTAAAGTTCCGACCAAAGTAGGAGGATTTCTTTGTTCCCCATGGTATACTAGTTCCATCATAGGTAGGAATGGATGTGAAAATGTGAAAAAACGTTCACTGTTGATTGGTCTGTCACTTTTGACCGGTGTTGCCAGTTCGCTCATATTAAGAAAAGAAAAGCAAAAAACTGAGCCCCGCCAACAATTCGTGGGGAAATGGCAGTTCACTTCAAAAATGAAAGACACTGTATCCATTGAGATCACAGAGGAGCATTCACTGACAATTGATGGGAAACATTCACCTACTGTGATCGTTGAGCTGACCCCATCAAGATTGGTTTTACTAGATTCATTGGGTTACCATTTGATCATTGAACAAAAGGACCAGCGCTTCACCCTTTATGATGAAGCAGAAGATTGGCAATATCCTTTGACAAAGATCGAATGATTTCTTCAAAGTTTCTTCATTATTTATTCTTGATTTCCTCTGAAAATGCTCAGACTTTCTACCAGCATTTTTAGACAGTTCATGCTATGATAGTAATAAGAAGTGGTTGAACAAGGTGTTCCGTTGAGTGATAGATGATCGTTCATAGATTAAGGTGTAGGTTCGATTCCTACCTTCCACATTAATTAAAAACAGAAAGAAGGGATTTCTATGTTAGCGACGTTTGTTTCACTTTTTTCAATCTTTGGTTTAGCCGCATTACTTGGAGGAACGCTGTTTCTTGCCCGCCAATTGATGCAGCAAGAAACAAGAGCAGTGAAAGTACCTGTAAAAGTGCAAAGTGAGGATCCCCGAAATCATATTCGCCGATAGTTTTATTAGATAAAAAAACTGCTTTTCTTTGTTCGTTAAAGAAAAGCTTTTTTTTATGTCTAAAAACAACTGTTGTTTCAAGACAAAGCGATCACTGGTGTGATTCGGCAAGAAGAAAAAAGCTGGTTCTTACGAATTTTTGAACTTTCTGTTAGAGTATTGCAACTCAGGAAACTCTTTGTTAAACTTTTGATTTAGATACAGAAACGAAGGAGTTTACCTATGCAGAAATTATCCAAAATCTGGTATTCATTGATTGCGGGTCTAGCAACCCTCTTTTTTATTGCCGGAATACCATTGATCTCCCACGCTGAGGAAACTACATTTACCGCTGAAGAAATCAAAAACTTTTCTATCGATGCAAAAGCTGCTTTTTCAGTGGATTTCGATACAGGCAAGATTTTATATGACCAAGAGGGAGAAACCCCGATGGGCATCGCCTCAGTGACAAAAATCATTAGTCTGTATCTAGTAGCAGAACAAGTCAAGGAAGGCAAATTGACTTGGGAAGACCCTGTTGAAATCTCACAATATGCAGCCGACCTCAGTGTCACACCTGACTTGTCCAATGTTCCTTTGCATCGTGATGTTCAATACACCGTTAAAGACCTTTATGAAGCGAGCTACATTCAATCAGCTAATGCTGCGGTCGTTGCCCTAGCAGAGAAAATTGCCGGGTCGGAGCCAGCCTTTGTCGATCAAATGAAAGACAAACTCACTGAATGGGGAATCACAGATGCTAAGATTGTCAATGCTTCCGGACTGAATAACACCTATCTGGGAGAAAACCTTTACCCTGGTTCCACTTCCACTGATGAAAATGAATTATCTGCAAAAGATGTCGCTATCGTAGCGAGACATTTGCTCCAAGACTTCCCAGAAGTATTAGAAGTCACCAGCACGGTTACCAAAACATTTGGTGAAGGTTCCTACTCACCAGTTGAGATGGTCAACTGGAACTGGATGCTACCTGGTTTCATCAACGCCAAAGATGGTGTTGACGGTTTGAAAACCGGAACCA
The DNA here is from genome assembly GCF_051909435.1 of Enterococcus sp. 125944. Taxonomy (NCBI): domain Bacteria; kingdom Bacillati; phylum Bacillota; class Bacilli; order Lactobacillales; family Enterococcaceae; genus Enterococcus; species Enterococcus sp. 125944. The sequence continues at coordinate 355,909 of NZ_JBQASY010000001.1, forward strand.
CCGATTTAGCAGGTGCTTGCTTTGTTGGAACGGCTGTGCGAGATGGCCAGCGTATTATCACCGTAGTGTTGAACGTCAACGGTCATGCTGAGAATCCTAGTGTACGTTTCACCGAAACAGGCAAACTGATGGATTACTCATTTGATGCGTGGGAGCAAGTTCCTATTCTATCTGCTGGTGATCAGTTAGCAGATACAAAAACGGTCGCTGTTAAAAACGGCAAAGAACTTACTGTTCCCATAGCGGTAAAAAATGATCTTTCTGTTTGGGTACGTAAAGATATGGATCCAAAAGACTTCACCACAACAATCGATTATAACAAAACAATGAACGAAGAAACTGTCTCTGCACCAGTTGCCAAAGGAACGGATTTAGGAAAAGTAACAGCAATGATTCCTGCAGATACATTAGGTTATATGGATGGTAGTAAAGAAGTCCCTACTACTGAGCTGATCACTACTAAAGCCGTTGAAAAAGCAAATATTTTTGTTATCGGCTGGCGATCAGTTGCCAATTTCTTTACAAATCTTTTTTAATCAAAAATAAACTTCCAGTGTTTGGCGTTGCCGGTAAGACCGGTGATCACTGAAACACTGGAAGTTTTTTGTTAAGAGAGTAACTCTTCTTTGGTCACAACAGGCGCAATCGGTTCAATAGGAAAATACAGTTCTACTTCCCCTTCTTGAAAATTAGGCAGGTAGTGTTCCTGAATAGCTGCTGCCAGTTGAACATTATTTTCTGGAAGAACTTCTCTCAACATCTTCTCTGTCATCATGTTTAGATTGGATTCATTTGTTTTTACGACCATGTATTCCATCTCTGGCATTTGCCAACGGACCCAATCTACTGGTGGAAAATTATCCGTAGTGACTTGGACACCCGCAAGGTAACGTCCTGTCTCTTGCCATGGTTCCAGCCAGTTCTCTCCGTCACTCATCAATCCCCAGAACTGCAGATCTTCCGCTTCTTGATCGGCTAGCAAAAACTCGATTTCTTCAAAATCTTTCGTTGCAAGATCCCATAGTGCCGGTACCCATGAAGGGCCTTCTTCAGCAAGACCTTTCCCTTCTTTTCCGACAACATAAAACGCTGGGAGTGTTACTCGGATCACTTCACCTAATTCCATGCTTGTGCCTCCTTCTTTCTTCTCTATCCATTGTAGCGAATTCAAGAAAATTCAGCAACTTTGACCACATCTGCAAGCTTTTTCTTCGAAAATTAGGTATACTGTTCTTAGATTTAAAGGAGTGAAAAGAATGGATTTTACACAAATTGGGCTTTTCAGTATCGCTTATATCTTAGGAGCGATTTTTGTTTTTTGGTACCGCAAGAAAAAAGATGACCCAGATATCTTTTTCTTCGAGTGTTGTTGGACGATTGCCGCTTTATTGGCCTATTTGTCCATTTCGGAATTACGTACTGGCAGTTTTTTTATCTTAGCCCCGCTTAGTTTGGCCGGATTATTTTTATATTCCTATTTTAAAAACAAGCATCGTTTAGTGAATGGTTTGCTTTTTAATGTCTTCATCTTGACCTTTGGGATTTATTTGCTCGTTAATCTTTATCGGACAGAAGATATTTTAGTCGGCGGGATTTTAGCTGTTGCATTAGTTGGCTTTCTATTCGTTTTTCTTTTTGGTTTGTATGGATTGATTATTTTCCTCTATTGGAATTCAATCGTCGTTTTACGCCGAGAATCCCACTCATTGGCCAACCTATTGACATTGGTTTTAGCTATCGTTTTAACGATCTTGTTGGTATCGGATTCCTTTTTACATGCCTTACCAAGTTGGGTCAGTGTTTTATTTACAATTTTTCCGGCATCGCTGCTTTATTTTTTTGTGGTTTTTCTTAATTTTTTGTCGATCTCGGTTATTTATCAATTCAATCATCCCCGCTATGACCAGGACTTCATTATAGTTTTAGGGGCAGGTCTCCTTAATGGCGAGAAAGTTTCTCCATTATTAGCCCAACGGATCGATAAAGCCATCGCATTTTATCATCTTCAATTTCGTGCGAAGAAAACAGCCCCTCGTCTTTTGATGTCCGGTGGTCAAGGCAGCGACGAAAAAATTCCTGAAGCAGTGGCCATGAAAGAATATGCCGTTTCTCAAGGAATCCCTGAAAGTGAAATCTTAGTGGAAGCCAATTCGACAACGACTTACGAAAATATGAAATTCTCCAAAGAAATCATGGATTCGTTACGTCCAGAAGGATATCACGCAATCTTTGCTTCCAATAACTATCATATTTTCCGGGCAGGGATGTACGCCGACCAAGCGCATGTCAAAGCAGATGGGATTGGCTCACACACAGCCTTCTATTACTTGCCAAATGCTTTTTTACGAGAATATATCGCCATTTTGTTCATGCACAAAAAAAGACATGCGTTAGCTATAGGCGGAATTGCAATTATCATCTTTTTGATGACTATTCTCGAATTTTTCTTTGGAAACTAGCGTAAGTATGCCCTTTGAATGGAATCATGAGCACCACGATCCAATTGTTTCACCACCATACAAAAAAAGCGCCTGGAATCTGATAAATCACTACAGATTCTAGGCGCTTGCCTGTTTTATTAGAGATGTGTTGGTCGTTGTTTATGCCAAAACCGTTGTTGCCATTTTGCTTTCATGGCTTGAGTCATTGGTTCTGATGCTTCCTTCACCGCACAATATTTATCCACCATGGTTACGATATAACTTTCTTTATATCGGGGTGGTGCAATGGTTGCTCCCCACATATGTTTCAAAATAATGTCCCGCTCGAGATCACTTAATTCAGTAATTTTCTCTGCGTTTTTAACGGCAATTCGCGGATGCATATAGGCATGTGTTCCTTCATCGAATTTGGTTGTACGCCAATCATAATAGAAAAGGTCATGCAATAATCCAGCCCGAGCTGTTGCACGAGCATTGCCGCCCCATTTTTTTGCCAATTTATAACTGTAATAAGAAACGCTGATCGAATGTTCTAAACGTGTGGAACTCATATGTTGAACATAATTGGCTAATTTTTTTACAGCTTCTGTCTCTAACAAATCTGCTACATAAGACATATACTCGCTATCTTCTTGCCATTTTTCTGTCATAGATTTATGCCTGCCACCTTTTTGATACTGCTTATTTCTTACAAATAGAAGTATAGCATCTGCTCAGACAGAATTCTAGGAGAATCCAAAGAGTTGCTTTGAGTTTAACAGTTCCTTAAAAAAGTCTAACTGACAAAAAAGTACATCAAAATACCGGCAGCAATAGCTACATTCAGTGATTCTGCTTGCCCATAGATAGGAATATAGACATTTTGATCGGTCAACGCTAAAATATCTGGATGGACGCCTTGTCCTTCGTTCCCTAAGATAAACGCAGCTGTTCCTTTCTTAGATAACTCCGTATAAGAAACCGCCTCTTTATTCAACTCAGTCCCGTAAATAGCAGTCCCTTGGACTTTTAATTTTTGGATGAATGCTGGCACATCCCCTTCAAGGATCGGTAAATGAAAGTTGCTGCCTTGCATACTACGCAAGACTTTTGTGCTGTAACGATCAGCTGTGCCTGTTCCTAAAAAGACCCCAGCAAAACCCGCAGCATCGGCTGTACGAATCATGGTCCCAACATTCCCTGGATCCTGGACATTATCTAAAATCAGCCAATTTCCATGAATCGTTTCTTGAACCGTCTCTTTTTCGATCACTGCAAAGATCCCTTGGGGTGTCGGTAAATCTGATAGAAAAGCAGCTACTTCATCGGAGATACGAAATACTTTGTCTTGATAGTCTTTTAACTGATTGCCGGTTTCTTGGATTCCTTTATCAGTAACAAATAGATAATTGATCGGTGCCGATGCTGCAATGGCTTCTTGTACCAAATGCCAACCGTCGATTATATACGTATTGGTTTGATTGCGGTATTTTTTTTGTGCGAGTTTTTTAACCTCTTTGATCAATGTATTTTTTTTTGAAAGAATTTCCCTCATCCTGTTCACCTCGCCTCATTATAGCATGAGTCAAAGGATGAAACTTGTTCTTTCGTTAGAAAAACGCTATCATATACCATAGAGGTTGACTGAAACGAGGGGTGATTTGATGAAAAAAATACGCATTCAAGTTCAAGGCCGAGTCCAAGGAGTCGGTTTTCGTTACACGACAAAATTGTTAGCGGACCGGATGGGGATCCAAGGATCCGTCAAAAATGAATCTGATGGTTCAGTAACGATCGAAGCTATCGGCGAAGAGAAACAGGTAGACGCTTTTGTTGAAGCAGTCAAAGATTCACCGTCTCCTTCTGGTAAAGTGACAAGTACAAAGATCCAAGAAGATCCTTCTATCAAGGAAAGAACAAGTTTTGATGTTGAATATGGTTACTAAATCTACGACGAAAGATTGATTTTTCAATGAATTTCCTTTTGTACATTGAAATAGTCGGTCTTTTTTAGTATAGTTATTTTTGTCTAAATTTATAGTGAAGAGGAAGAAAAGAATGTCAAAAATGAATAAATGGCTGCTCTCGTCTGGATTGTTAGGACTTTTACTGACTTTATCCGGATGTGTCAGCACAAACTCTGATGGAACACCGAATGAAAACGGCATGATCTATCGTTTCTTAGTGAAACCATTAGGTAATTTGATCACCATGCTGGTAGAAAACTTCGATTGGTCTTATGGTTGGGCAATTATCGCTGTGACAATCGTTGTACGCCTTATTATCTTACCGCTTGGGATCCATCAATCGAAGAAAACGATGATCCAAAGTGAAAAAATGCAGTTCTTGAAACCGCAGGTAGATATCGCACAAGCCAACTTGAAAAAAGCGACCACTCGTGAAGAACAAATGCAAGCACAAGCAGACATGCAAAAAATTTATTCTGAAAATAATGTCAGCATGTTTGGCGGAATCGGTTGCTTGCCGCTGCTGATTCAGATGCCAATATTTTCAGCTTTGTATTTTACTGCTCGTTACACACAAGGGATTCAAAATTCGGAATTCTTTGGGATTTCCTTAGGACAACCAAGTTTCCTATTTGTAGCCATTGCTGGTATTTCGTATCTCATACAAGGATATATTTCAACCATTGGAATCCCAGAAGAACAGAAAAAAACGATGAAAACAATGTTGATCGTTTCGCCATTGATGATTGTCTTCATGTCATTAAGTGCACCTGCTGGTGTAACGTTGTACTGGGTTGTCGGCGGGGTCTTCAGCTGCCTGCAAACCTTTATTACAAATGTCATCATGAAACCTAAGATTCGTGCGCAAGTTGAAGCAGAAATGAAAGCCAATCCGCCTAAAACGGTCGTGACGCCTCGGAAAGATGTCACTCCTACGCAGCAGACGCAGCCTACAACGCCAAAAAACTTGAATCATAAAAATGCAAAAGGCCGTAATGCCGGCAAACAACAACGAAAATAAATTTAGAACTATGACCGACTCTTCTCGGTCATAGTTTTTTTGATTGCTTTTTTGGGGTATTCTTTTCTGATTGAATTGATTATGGAATCAAGATTCGCTATAGTGAAAGAGAGGTGAGTTCATGTTCCAAGCATATAGCAATATTTTTGTGATTTTTAGTTTGATGTTTATTGGCTACTGGTTGTCTTTTAAGCAATGGTTCTCAAATCGTACAGCAGATACCTTTTCAAAACTTGTTTTGAATCTCTCACTGCCGGCAAGTATGTTTTTGAATATCATCAAGAATTTTACCCGCGATGAATTCCTTTCACTGTTTTCTGGAATGATTATTCCATTATTATCCATTGTCATTACTTATGGGATCAGTAAACTTTGGCAGCGTTTCTTTCAAGTAGCTCCCACTCATCATGGATCCTTCTCCACCATGTTTACTTTTTCCAATACAATTTTTATTGGATTACCGATCAACCTGGCTATTTTTGGCGAAAAGGCTGTTCCTTATGTCTTGCTTTATTATATTGTCAACACTAGTTTGTTTTGGACGGTTGGGATCTATGAAATCGCTCGAGACAGCCCTAGTTTCGAAGAAGCAAAAGTCTCCTTTCACCCTTTAGTTGTGTTGAAAAAAATCTTCTCTCCTGCATTGATTGGGTTTATTATTGGATTGATCTGGATGCTCTTCGATTTTCCTTTACCGAAATTTATTGCAGGCCTAGGAGGCTATCTTTCTGAGTTGACCACGCCTCTATCCATGTTCATCATTGGGATCATCGTTTACTATAGTGGTATCAAGAATTTACGTATGACCAAGGATCTTGCCGGTGTCCTCGCAGGTCGTTTTCTCCTCTCTCCATTGATCGTGTGGCTGATTGGTCAATGGATACAGGTTCCTTCATTGATGCTGCAAGTCTTTATCATCCAAGCATCGATGCCTGTTCAAAATTCTGTGCCGATCCTGGTTAGAAATTACCATGGAGATGAAGAGTTTGCTGCTTCTTCATTAGGCTACTCCGTTTTGATTTATATGATTTACATTCCATTATTGTTGATGGTTTTATTATGACATGCAGCAAAAGTGTCGATGTATAAAAACAAAAAAAACGATTCGAGGACCTATCATTTCTGAGAAAGATAGTGCCTGCGAATCGTTTTTATAGTTGATAATAAATTTCTTCCTTATAGCATATCAAACAACGACAATTGATTTTCATCCGGTAAATCTTTCAAGACACCATTGTCTGTCATATATTCGATTAATGTTTTGGAAACTTTTCCTCGGTTGGCCAGATCTTCTTTGGACAAGAACGGACCATCTTTCCGGGCCTCACAGATTTGTTTGGCTACGTTTAGACCTAAACTTGGTACAGCTCGAAATGGTGCGATCAGCTTGTTGCCATCGATCACAAAATTCTCAGCATCTGATTTATATAAATCGATCATGCCAAATTCATAGCCTCTTTCCAACATTTCATTGGCCAATTCTAAAACAGTCAGCAAGTTTTTTTCTTTTGTCGATGCATCCATGCCTTTGTCATTGATTTCTTGCATCCGCTCTTTTACCGCTTCTTTGCCTTTTGACATGGCGATCAAATCAAAGTCGTCCGCACGAACAGAGAAATAGGCACAGTAATACAGAATTGGGAAATATACTTTGAAGTAAGCGACCCGCAATGCCATCAATACATAGGCTGCCGCATGGGCTTTTGGGAACATATACTTGATCTTAGAACAAGAATCGATATACCATTCAGGGACATTATTTTCCCGCATCGCTTGCAGATACGTATCTCGCAAATCATCCGGGATCTTGTTCCATTGTCCTTTACGAACCGTCTCCATGATTTTGAAAGCCATACCGTCATCTAATCCTGCATGAATCAGATAGACCATGATGTCATCCCGACAACCAATGACTTCTGCCAAGTTGGCATCACCGCGCCGAATCAGTTCCTCGGCATTTCCTAGCCAAACATCCGTTCCGTGGGAAAGTCCTGAAATCTGCAACAACTCTGCGAAGGTGGACGGATGGGTCTGTTCCAACATCCCCCGTACGAAACGGGTCCCAAATTCAGGAATACCTAAAGTACCAGTTTTAGAATAAATTTGCTCTTCTGTTACACCTAAAACATCCGTTCCGCCAAAAATACGCATAACTTCTGGATCATCGGTAGGGATCGTTTTTGGATCAATTCCAGATAAGTCCTGTAACATCCGAATCACTGTCGGATCATCATGTCCTAAAATATCCAGTTTCAAAATATTGTCATGGATCGAGTGGAAATCAAAGTGTGTCGTCTTCCATTCAGAATTCATATCATCGGCTGGGTATTGAATCGGTGTGAAATCATAGACATCCATATAATCGGGGATTACAATGATCCCCCCTGGATGCTGTCCGGTGGTACGCTTCACTCCGGTAGCCCCTTTGGCCAACCGGTCCACTTCTGCTGCACGATAATGAAGATTGTGATCCCGCTCAAACCCTTTTACAAAACCGAATGCGGTTTTGTCTGCTACCGTACCGATCGTTCCTGCACGGTAAACATAATCTTCTCCGAAAAGAACCTTCGTATAATTGTGCGCTTCGGGCTGGTATTCCCCAGAGAAGTTCAAATCGATATCGGGGACTTTATCTCCATGGAAACCTAAGAAGGTTTCAAACGGAATGTCATGACCGTCTTTGTTTAGTCGGGTGCCGCATTTCGGACATTTTTTTTCTGGCATATCATAGCCGGAGCCATAAGACCCGTCCTCATAAAACTCCGAGTACTGACAGTCTGGGCAATAATAATGAGGGGCTAATGGATTCACTTCAGTGATCCCCGTCATCGTTGCGACAAAACTGGAACCGACAGATCCCCGCGAGCCCACCAAGTAGCCATCTTCATTGCTCTTGTGTACCAGTTTTTGGGAGATCAGGTAAATCACGGAGAAGCCATTTCCGATAATGGAATCTAATTCTTTTTTCAATCGCTTTTCAACGATCTCAGGCAAAGGATCCCCATATAATTCTTTGGCACGATTGTAGCTTAGATCTGTGATTTCTTGTTCGGAACCTGGGATTTTTGGCGTATACAAATCATCCTTAACTGGAATGACCTTTTCACACATATCCGCAATTTTGTTGGGGTTCGTCACGACGATTTCTTTGGCTATATCTGGGCCTAAAAATTGAAAAGCGGTCAGCATCTCATCTGTCGTCCGAAAGTGAACAGCTGGGAGACTATGGCGATTCAGAGGATTGGCTCCCCCCATTGAATTGATCAAAATCTTACGATAGATCGCATCTTCTTCATTCAAATAATGTACATTCCCTGTAGCTACCACCACTTTGCCTAATTCGTTGCCAATCTCGATCAGATTGCGAATAATGTCTTCTAGGTCTGATTCATTCTTAACAAGTTCGGTCTCAATCAAATGAGCGTAAACTTCTTTGGGCATGACTTCAATATAATCGTAGAACTCTGCTAATTTACGGGCAGCATCCACCCCTTTTTGCATCATGGCGACAAAGACTTCTCCCTTGTCACAGGCGGTTCCTACAAGTAATCCTTCCCGCAGCTTCACCAATTCCGAGCGAGGAATTCTTGGGACTTTGTCATGGAAATATTTCACGTTCGACATCGAGATCAATTTAAATAAATTTTTTAATCCGGCTTGCGTCTTCGCCAAGATCGTCGCATGGAATGGTCGCGCCGCTTTGAAGGAGTTCTCTCCTCCCACATGGCGGTTCAAGTCTTCATGCAGCAGCATGCCATGCTTTTCCATCGCTTCTTTGACAAAGATCCAAGCTAAATGGCCCGTGGCTTCCGCATCATAGATCGCTCGGTGATGCTGTTCTAAGCTGACGCCGAATTTTTTAGATAAGACGCCTAGACCAAAACGTTTGAACTCAGGATATAAGTAACGTGCCAGTTCTAATGTATCAATAACTGGATTTTCGGCTTCTGGAATCCCATATTTTCGATAACTCGTATTTAAAAAGCCCATATCGAAAGAAGCATTGTGGGCAACCAAGATTGCTCCTTCAGAAAACTCTCTAAAGAGTCGCAATACTTCTTCTTCTGATTTAGAACCGCGAACCATTTCATCCGTGATCCCTGTAAGCTCTACGGTGGTGCGAGACAATGGGTGTCCTGGATCAATGAATTCATCAAATGAGCCTTCCACATTGCCTTTATGCATGCGGACAGCCGCTAATTCGATAATTGTATCATAAACGGCAGATAGCCCCGTCGTTTCCACGTCAAACACAATATACGTGGCATCCGTCAAAGGAACTGGTTTAGGGTTATAAGCTACTGCAACGCCATCATCAACGATATTGGCTTCAACCCCATATAAAATCTTAACGCCAGCTTTTTCACCCGCATGATGGGCATCTGGGAAAGCTTGCGCGCCACCATGGTCCGTAATAGCGATCGCCTTATGTCCCCATTTTCCAGCTTGTGCAACTAAATCACTGATATTATTCGTGGCATCCATCGTACTCATATTTGAATGAAGATGGAGTTCCACCCGTTTTTCTCCTTCAGGTGCATAGTCTTTCCGAATCTCGTGTTTTACCTCAATCAAGTCTTGAGCATTCATAACAAGATCTCGCATAAAGGTATCTTCCTGCACGCTTCCGCGAACTTTTACCCAGCTGCCTTTGGCGATTGCCTCAAAGATTTGTTCATCTTTTTCATTATTGGAGAACTTTTTGACACTGAAAGATGACGTATAATCCGTGATTTTCAGAATCAAGATCTTCCGCTTTGAACGTAATTCCCGAACTTCTTTATCAAAGACATATCCTTGGATCGTCACACGGCGTTCTTCCTCAATGATATTAATCATTGGGGTAACGGGTTCATCGGCTGGAATATTCCTTCCCAATGCAATCGGACCGTCAAATTCAACAGCTTTCACTTCTTTTTTCCGCTGTTCATGGGCGATCAAGTTCTCAGCAGCCTGTAATTGGAAAGCAGCAGTCTGTTCTTCTTTACGAGCTTCCAATTCTTTTAAAGCTTCTTCTGCTTGTTCGGCATCCATTTCAGGAATGATACGAAATTTTTGAAAACCAAATGTTTGATAGTTTTCTTCAATGATTGGTAAATATTGTTGCTGCAAAATCGCGATTACCGCTTCATTGGTAACAGGCAGGATCACTTTTTTCTCATTCACTACCGGTAGCTGATTCTTAATGACTTGCTGTACTAGTGGACGATCACAGTTTTGATTTGCGAGTGCTAATGGCCAGTACTCTTGGATCAGTTGTTGATCGAAGGCATTATCCTTGGCTTCAATGATCATTCGCACCGCAGCGATTTCCTTAAAGGCCAGTTCCAAATGTTGTTTGAACGATTGATACACCATAACGGGTAGCAATGTATCAAACTGCAAGTAAAATGTCCAAGCTTTTGACTGGCGATGGACCACGACTTGTTTGATTTGAGCGGTCTGTATCAAAGGATGTTGGCGTAAATTAGGACCAGCATTGATTTGCTCTAATAAGATCTCAAAGGTCTCTCTTTCTTTTGACAATTGACCATCCTCCTTTTTCTCAGTATTAATTAGTATACCTCTTTTTCTTTTGTCTTTCATTAAAAAATCGAGAAAGGGCTCCCCCTTCCTCGATTTTTGTCACGGATCATTCAGATGCAGTCAACAAGATCGTTAATGTCGTAGCCACTTCCTCTTTACGAACTTCAACGGTTGCATTTGTGTGTTTGATTTTTATTTCGACAATCCCTTCTGTCGCTTTGTTGCCAATGGTCAATCGAATCGGACAGCCTATCAAATCCGCATCCGCAAATTTGACACCAGCACGTTCGTTGCGATCATCTACTAAAACTTCATAACCGACAGCAAGCATCGCTTGCTCTACTTCCTCGCACAAAGCAGTTTGATACGAGTCTTCCATTGTGGTTTGAATAATATGGATATCATAGGGTGCAATCTCTTTCGGCCAATCGATTCCCTCTTCATTGCCGTGCTGTTCAACGATTGTTGATAGAAGACGAGATACACCGATGCCATAACACCCCATCATGACTGGCGTCTCCTGACCGTTCTCATCGACAACTGTCGCACCAAGTCTTTCACTGTATTTGGTTCCTAGCTTGAAAATGTGGCCAACTTCGATTCCTCGTGTGAAAGTTAGGACCCCTTTGCCATCTGGAGAAGGATCACCTTCTTGCACCAATCGAAAATCAGCAAATGCCAATGGGGAAAAATCTCGTCCTACATTTGCGTTTTGATAGTAATGGCCCGGTTCATTCCCAAAGACGATCACATTTGCTAAATCTTGTACATGCTGATCAGCATATAAGCGGACATTTTCCGGCAGCGCAATGGGACTGATTGCTTCAGTTTGCAGATGACAACGTAATTCTTCTGGTGTAGCTATTTTCAATTGATCGGCTTCTAGAAAATTTTTGACTTTTGCTTCGTTCAATTGATGATCGCCACGTAGAAGAATCATGACCGGTTCTCCATCAGCAAACAAAAGAAAGGACTGAACGATCTTAGTCAAGTCACTCTCACAAGCTGCAGCTACTTCTTCCAGAGAATAAGATGGATCAACCTGCAACTCTGCGCGCTCAAGAAAGGTTTCGTGAGATTTCTTTGATACATACAAACTTGTGGCCATTTTCCAATTCGCCACGTAGTCGCTTTCCGTTGAGTAGCAAATTAGTTCTTCACCAATCTGCGACAGTGCCATGAATTCTTTGGAATCATGCCCTCCCATCAGACCGTTATCACCAATCACTGCACGATACTCCAGCCCACAACGTTGCAAAATCGCGTGATAGGCTGCTTCATACCGTCGATAAGTCGTATCTAAACTTGACTCATCGGCATGAAATGAGTAGCCGTCTTGCATGATGAATTCGCGACTGCGAATCAAACCGAAGCGCGGACGTTGTTCGTCTCGGTATTTTGACTGAATCTGATACAAACTGATCGGCAGACGTTTGTAGGAAGAGATCTCACTTTTGATCAATTCCGTAAAAGGCTCTTCATGGGTTGGCCCCAAGACATACTCCCGCTCGTTTCGATCTGTTAACTGATACAGTGAGCGCCCATAAAGCCCATCTCGCCCAGTACTTTGCCATAGTTCCAAGGGCAATAAAACTGGCATCGTCATTTCTACTGCATCAATTTTGGCTAATTCTTCCCGCATCAATTTTTTGATTTTCTCCAACACCCGCTGGGCTAAAGGCAAATACATGTAGATGCCTGCTGCCACTTGCCGAATATAACCGGCTCTAACTAAAAGTTGATGACTCAATGTTTCCGCATCACTTGGTATTTCCCGCAATGTCGGAATAAACAGTTTCGACTGCTTCATTTTTTTCTCCTTTGCTGCAAACACTTTGCTATACCCATACACCCTGCTTGGCCCATATCAGCTGCTTCCTCTAATCAAAAGAAAAAGCGCTGAATATCATTCCAAGTCACTAACACCATCAGCAACATCAAAAAACCAAACCCAATTAACGTGATGATTCCTTCTTTTTCTTGACTGATCGGTTTACCTCGGACACCTTCAAGAATGTTCAAAACGAGTTTGCCGCCATCCAATCCTGGAATAGGCAACAAATTGAAGATTCCTAAGTTGATGGAGATCGCCGCCATCATCATGACGACAGAGGCTACCCCTTGTGAGGCTGCTTGTGAGGACAATTGGAAAATGGCCACCGGACCACCTAATTTGTCCAGATCTGGTTGTACGATCAAATTACCGACAGCTCGGAAAATCAGTAAAGCATTGTTGAAGGTCAATTTCAAGCCACCTAATAGCTTGTCACCAAGACTTGTTTTCAAGCCAGGACTGATTCCCATAAATCCTACTTTTTCTCCTTCAGCAGATTTCCCTTCTGGCGTTGCTTCAATCGTTAATGTATCACTTCCCCGCTTCACTTCAAGGGGGATCTTCGTGTCAGGATAATTTTGGATCTCACTGCTCAATTCCTGCCAGTTGGATACTGTCTTGCCATTGACTGCTAAGATCTCATCGCCATCTTTCAAGCCTGCCTCAGCGGCTGGTGAACCATTTTGGATACCAGAGATGCTGGTCGTATTCACATCTTGTACACCACCCTGTGCAAACACTAACCCTGTGAATAAAACAAAAGCTAAGATGAAGTTATTCATCGGTCCAGCAAAATTGGTCAACATTCGCTGCCAAAGTTTCGCTGACTGAAATTGAACATCTTTCGGTGCAATCCTTACTTCAACACCGTCTTCATGAATAATGGTTGCATCATGATCGACCGCATAAGCGACTTTTTCTTGTTCATTTCCATTGATGTACCCTGCAATCGTCAACTTTTCTTCGAGATCAAAGTCTACCACTTCCATCGGAATCGCATGAGGCAACTGCACCTTTTTGCTAGTATTGATCTTGATGACTTTTCCATCCTTGTCTTGCACAAGTGAGATCGGCATACCTGGTGTCAGCTCTGTCTCATCTTCGCCCCAGCCTGCCATTTGAACATAGCCACCTAATGGTAACATTCGAATCGTGTAAGTCGTTCCATCTTTTCCTTGATGGGCAAAAAGCTTTGGACCCATTCCAATGGCAAATTCCCGAACTAAAATCCCTGCACGTTTGGCAAAGAAGTAGTGTCCAAATTCGTGGATTACGACCACAACAGAAAATATGATAATAAACACAAGAATCGTTTTCATTCTGTTTCCTCGCTTTCACTGTTCCCTCTTGCTAAAGGGGAAACCTTTCTTTATTTTATCACACCCACACCTAATGAGGAACTTCCGGCGTTATTGTAACAAGAATTTAAAGAACCAAGCTCTAACACGCATAAAAAGACTGTGGCTCTTTCTCACAACACATTCCTTAACAGGAAGAGTGTTCTTTTTTCCTTACCCTCGCATTCTTCACAGTGGTCCGTCAAAAAATCTTCGACCGCCAAGTAGTCGAGAACTAAAAAACCTCTAAATGTCTGGTCCCGTGAAAACAGGCTTCATTTAGAGGTTGAAATAAGGTTAAAATGAGGTTAAAAATTGTCTTCTTTCTGCGGAGCTGATCAAACAAATTAATGACCTAGCACTTATCTAGTCAAGCAAGTGATTATTGCTCGTTTATCTAGACTAACTAAATGATTGCTTTAGAAAACACCTAATAAGTACATGATTGGAAAAACAAACAGCATACTATCAAAACGATCAAGAATCCCGCCGTGGCCAGGCAAAATATTGCCTGAATCTTTTACTCCGTAGTGTCGCTTGATAGCTGATTCGACAAGGTCACCAAACTGACCAGCAATCGAAAAAATAATCGTCAATACGATCATGATCAGACTTCCATGGCCAAAGTAATCGTTGCCTGGGAATGCCAACAAATAAAGAGCTGCCACAACGACTGCCGAAACAATTCCGCCCAATGCCCCTTCAATGGTCTTGTTCGGTGAGATCTCCGGCCATAGCTTATGTGCGCCGAATCGACGGCCAACCATATAAGCACCAATATCTGTCGCCCAAACAATAAACAAGCCAAAAATCAGCACAACTAATCCGTTTGGTACTAATCTAGCCGTCAAGAAACGTTCAAAGCCGACACCCACATACAGACTGACTAAAACGGGGAAACCTGCTTCATCAATGGTGTACATATTTTTGGAAACGACAGCGATTCCTAGCAACAACAAGACAATCAGATAAAACAAAGCACTTTTATCTGTATTTGCTGGTAAGAAAGCAAACCAAGGATCTTTAGGTAAGACTAAGATCACAGCCCCAAGAATCGATAACACCCCTTCAAAACTGAGAACCGCTAATCCTTTCATCCGAAATAATTCAAACACACCAATTCCGGCAAGTAAAGCTGCCGTCAACTCGATGGCTATTCCACCGACATAAATAACTGGTAAAAAAAATGCTAATGCCACCACTGCGGTGATCACACGTTGTTTCACTTTTTGTCCTCCTTCTTGTTCAACCCGCCAAAGCGCCGATTTCGCTGTTGAAAACTGCCGATGGCAGCTTCTAACAATTGGGCATCAAAGTCAGGCCATAATGCTTTAGTGAAAAAGAGCTCGCTATAAGCAATTTGCCAAAGAAGAAAATTACTGATCCGTTCTTCACCACTCGTTCGAATCACCAATTCAGGATCGCGAAGTGCAGCAGGCAAGAAGCCAGTCATGAGATGCTGGTCCATCATTTCTTCGGTGATTTCTACCGTCTCCTGTGTGTGGTCTAGTTCTTCATACAGCTTTTGGATCGCCTGCAGCATTTCAGCGCGACTGCCATAGTTCAAAGCGAAATTCAGGACCATTCCTGTATTCTCCTTGGTCTGTTCGATGGCACGATTGACAGCATCTTGAGTGTGAGCAGGCAAATATTCAGTAAAGCCCATCACATGGACCTTCACATTTTCTTTGATCAGCTCTGGTACAAACGTGTCAAAAAAATCAACTGGCAATTGCATCAAGTAATCGACTTCTTCATTTGGTCGTTTCCAATTTTCCGTTGAGAATGCGTACAATGTCAAGACTTTGACTCCAAGCCGCGAGGCATGGGTCGTGATCGTCTTCACTGTCTCCATCCCTTCTTTGTGCCCTGCCACCCGTGGTAGACGCCGATTCTGAGCCCAGCGGCCATTTCCGTCCATAATGATCGCGATATGCTGAGGCACAGGTAATGCCGGATCAAGTTCGTATTCAGTTTCTTCCTTAACATATTTGTCTTTTTGTGGAAAAAAACGCAACATATGATTCGCTCCTCTTCCATTTCGTAAAATTCATCTTTTTCATTATAACAATAATCATATTTCTTGCCTATGAAAAGTAAAAAAAGAAATCTATATTAAAGAAAAACAAAAACATTTTCTCTTTGTTAGGAATAAAAAAAGGGCGCTTGTGCGCCCCTGCTTCTTATACTTCTAATAATTCTTGTTCTTTTTCAGCTGCGATCTGATCGATTTCTTTAATACTGTTGTCTGTCAATGTTTGAACTTCTTTTTCTGATTCTCTTAAATCATCGACCGTGATATCGCCAGATTTTTCTTGCTTCTTGTAAGCATCCATCGCATCACGACGGATATTACGGACAGCAATTTTCGCATTCTCCGCTTCTTTTTTCACATCTTTTGCCAATTCTTTCCGGCGCTCTTCCGTCAATTGCGGAATGACTAAACGGATTACTGTACCATCGTTAGCAGGTGTGATACCGATGTCGCTTTGCATGATCGCTTTTTCGACTTCTTGGATCATTGTTTTGTCGAAAGGCGTAATCATCAAAATACGCGCTTCAGGAATCGTGATTGATGCCATTTGATTTAGTGGTGTTGGAACACCATAGTAGGTTACCATCACACGGTCTAAAATACTTGCGTTCGCACGGCCAGCACGAATTTGTCCTAACTCGCGCTGCAAGTTTTCTGCTGCTTTTTTCATTTTATCTTTTGCTTCTGTTAAAATTTTGTCAGCCATTCTATTTCCCCCTTACTGTCGTTCCAATATGTTCTCCTAAGATTGCACGGCGAATATTTCCTTGTTCATTTAAATTAAAGACAACTAACGGAATATCATTATCCATGCTTAATGAGCTTGCAGTGGAATCCATGACTTGCAATCCTTTCGAAATCACTTCTAGATGCGTAAGCTCTTCAAACTTCACTGCACTTTGATCGATTTTTGGATCTGCTGAGTAGACACCATCGACGTTATTTTTTGCCATCAAGATCACATCTGCATTGATTTCAGCTGCTCTTAAGGCAGCCGTAGTATCTGTTGAGAAATAAGGATTCCCTGTGCCGCCAGCAAAGATCACTACACGCCCTTTTTCTAGATGACGTTCTGCCCGACGGCGAATATAAGGTTCTGCGATTTGGCGCATTTCGATCGATGTTTGGACGCGAGTCGGTACGCCAGCGTTCTCAAGAGTGTCTTGCAACGCCAATGCATTCATGACAGTTGCCAACATTCCCATATAGTCTGCTTGCGCTCGTTCCATGCCCATTTGTGCACCGATCTGACCACGCCAAATGTTACCGCCGCCTACTACGATCGCCATTTCAACACCAAGTTCATGGACTTCTTTGATCTCTTTGACGATTTCTTGGATCGTTGGCGGTTTGATACCAAATCCTTCATCCCCTGCCAATGCTTCGCCGCTCAATTTTAACACAACACGTTGATATTTTGGTTTACCCATGATGATTCCTCCGTACATTCTCCAATACTATTGTAGCATATTGGCGCCATTCTGTTTGAATTTGTGCAATTTTTTTGAAAATCGGTTTTTGCTTAAAAAAAGGGAGCGCACTTCCATGCGTTCCCATCTGTTCGAGGAACAGAATTATTTTTTGACTTGGCTCATAACTTCTTCTACAAAGTTATCTTCGCGTTTTTCGATACCTTCGCCGACTTCAAAACGAACAAATGATTTCACTGTTGCGCCTTTTGAAGCAACAAATTTTTCAACAGTCATGTCAGGATCTTTAACGAATGGTTGGTCAACCAAAGCGATTTCTGCTTTGAATTTTTTCAAACGGCCTTCAACCATTTTTTCAACGATGTTGGCTGGTTTGCCTTCGTTCAATGCTTGTTCAGTCAAAACTTGTTTTTCGTGATCCAATTCTTCTTGTGAGATTTGAGATTCATTCACATAGCGAGGATTGATTGCAGCAACGTGCATAGCGACATCTTTTGCAACTGATTCGTCTGTTGTTCCTTCAAGAACAGTCAAGACAGCGATACGTCCGCCCATGTGCAAGTAGCCACCGAAAGCAGAGTTGTCATCTTTTTCAACAACTTCAAAACGACGGAAGCTGATTTTTTCACCGATAACTTGAGTTGCTTCGATCAATGCTGCTTCCATTTTACCTTTTGATGTTTCCAACTGCAAAGCAGCTTCCATGTCAGCAGGTTTGTTTGCAGCGATTACTTCTGCGATTTCTTTAACTAAATCTTGGAACATTTCGTTTTTAGAAACGAAGTCTGTTTCAGAGTTTACTTCAACGATTGCAGCAGCATTCCCGTTGATAGCAACAGATGCCAATCCTTCAGCAGCAATCCGATCATTTTTCTTTGCAGCTTTAGCCATTCCTTTTTCACGTAATAGATCAACGGCTTTTTCGATATCTCCTTCGACTTCAACTAAGGCACGTTTTGCATCCATCATACCTACACCAGTCATGTCGCGCAATTCTTTTACTAATTTAGCTGTTACTTCTGCCATTTTTTGTTTTCCTCCTAAATGTCATTTAACAAGCCTGAACTTGCCTTTTAAAAAAGCTGTTTCAAAGGAGAGTGAGGCTTGGCGCCTAGCCTTTGAAACAGCTCCATCATTTCTTATTCAGCTGATACATTGTCGCCTTCGACAACATCAACGATTTCTTCGATTGAAGTAGCATTTTCTGTTGATTCAGCAGAAAAATCTTCTTCAACTACTTGGTCTTCGCCTTGGTTGCCTTCGATAAATGCATCTGCCATTTTAGCAGTGATCAATTTAACGGCACGAATCGCATCGTCGTTTGATGGGATAACTACGTCGATCTCATCTGGATCACAGTTTGTATCAACCATCGCTACGATTGGGATATTTAATTTACGTGCTTCTTGGATCGCAATGCGTTCTTTGCGTGGGTCAACAACGTACATTACATCTGGAATTCTTGGCATATCAGCGATACCGCCTAAGAATTTTTCAAGACGTTCGCGTTCTTTGTTCAAACCAACGACTTCTTTTTTAGGAAGGACATCAAATGTGCCATCTTCTTCCATTTTGTTGATTTGTTTCAAGCGAGCAACACGTTTTTGGATAGTTTCCCAGTTCGTCAATGTTCCACCTAACCAACGATGGTTTACGTAGTATTGACCTGAACGGATTGCTTCTTCTTTGATTGCTTCTTGGGCTTGTTTTTTTGTTCCTACGAACAAAGCAACTCCGCCTTCTTCAGCAACGTTTTTCATGTAGTCGTATGCTGCATCTACTAACTTAACAGTTTTTTGTAAGTCGATGATGTAGATACCGTTTCTTTCTGTGAAGATATATTTCTTCATTTTTGGGTTCCAGCGACGTGTTTGGTGTCCAAAGTGTACGCCGGCTTCTAGCAATTGTTTCATTGAGATTACTGCCATGATGTGTTTCCTCCAATTTGGTTTTTGATTTCCTCTCTTGCTCTTTAGCTCTTCGAAGAACTGATTATCAGCACCGCTTCGCAGATGGAACAAGATGTGGATTTGCGGAGTCAAAAAACTCACGCCTTAAACAGTATACAGTAGCTACTAAAGAATTGCAACTGCTTTTCCTCATAAACCTAGCTGTTTACTTTTACATTTTTTTCTTACAAACAACGGGTGTTCAGTCTGACTAAAGCCTAGGTTTTTAATCCTTTTTCTGCTATGATAATGCTGAAGAATTCAATTAAAGGAGTCTATTTATGCGTAAATCCGACCGGCATTTATTGATCAAACAGATTATTGCAGAACATAGTGTGGGAACTCAAGAAGAACTGTTGCAGTTGCTCGAAGCACAAGGAGTAACCGCTACGCAGGCAACGATCTCCCGCGATATCCGTGATCTAAAAATTGTCAAACAGCCTGATGAGACTGGACAAACAAAATTTGTTCTCTTTCAAGGAATGAATACTCAAGAAAATGAAAAAGCGGAAGAACAACGGCTGATTCACATGCTGGAAGATGTCGTCACCAAAGTGGATCGTGTTCAATTTATGACGCTAATCAATACGATCCCTGACAATGCACCTTTATTGGCAGCGGCTTTAGATGAAGTTTCGATGCCTGAGAAAGTTTGTTCTCTCGCCGGCTTTGATACAGTAGCCGTTATTTCCCGTACAAATGAAGATGCCATCAAGCTGACTGAATATATCAAGTCCCATGCTATTCTCTAAAGAATCGAAAAAAAGATACCAGCGGCAAGCATATAGGCTGCCGTTGGTATCTTTTTTTTATTTACATTTTATCAGGTGCATGTAATCCTAACAGACGCAAATCTTCTTTTAACAAGACTGTTACAGCGTAAACCAATGCCAATCGAGCATCTTTTTGCGCATCTTCTGCTAAAATCTTGACATTTGCATAGTATTTATTGAAGGCTTGCGCTAATTTGATCGCATGTTTAGCAATCACTGATGGCTCATATTTATCTGCAGCCTGTAAGATAGTTTCTGGGTAGCGTTGGATCAACTTGATCACTTCCCAGCTCTCTGCATCATTCAAAGCAAGAGCTTGCGCATTGGCAGGATCAAATTGTGCTTTTTCTAAAATGCTCATCGCCCGTGCATGAGAATATTGGACGTAAGGTCCGGTTTCTCCTTCAAAACGAACGACTTCTTCCAATGTGAAATCGAAGTTGTTCAGGCGATCATTTTTTAAATCATGAAAGACGACCGCACCGACACCCACTTGTTTTGCCACTTCATCTTTGTTGGCTAAGCCTGGATTTTTTTCTGTGATTTGTTCTTTCGCAGATTCGATGGCTTCATTCAATACTTCTTCTAATAAAACGATTTTTCCTTTACGAGTAGACAGCTTCTTACCATCTTTGGTGATCAAACCAAATGGGATGTGGTGCATATCATCTGACCAATCGAAGCCCATTTCTTTAAGAACTGCTTTCAATTGCTTAAAATGATAGCTTTGTTCGTTACCGACAACATACAGAGACTTAGCAAAGTTATAAGTCCGTTTGCGGTACAATGCTGCCGCCATATCCCGAGTGATATATAATGTTGCGCCGTCAGATTTGCGGATCAACGCTGGATTGAGATCATAGGCAGTCAAATCAACGATTTCTGCGCCTTGATCTTCTTGTAATAAATGTTTTTCTTCCAAAAGTTCAACGACTTCCGTCATTTTATCATTGTAGAAGGCTTCCCCATTCAATGAATCAAAACTTACTTCCAGCATGTCATAGATTTTGTTGAACTCTTGCAATGACTCATCGCGGAACCATTGCCATAATTCGGTTGCTTCTTGATCACCGTCTTCTAGCTTCTTGAACCATGCCCGAGCTTCATCTTCCAACGCTTTATCATTTTCTGCTTGTTCATGGAATTCAACATATAAACGCAAGAGTTCATTGATTGGTTCTTTTTTAACTGCTTCTTCAGAACCCCATTTTTTATAGGCGACGATCAATTTCCCAAATTGAGTTCCCCAGTCTCCTAAATGATTGATCCGAATTGGCTGATAACCGATTTTTTCAAGAATAAAGCCAATCGAATTACCGATCACCGTCGAACGCAAATGGCCCATGGAGATTGGTTTCGCAATGTTTGGTGAAGACATATCAATCGGAACCGCCTGCTGATTGCCAATTGATTGATCTCCATAATGATTTTTTTCCTTCAAGACGGTTTGTAAGACGTGTTCGCTGATCACTTCTTTATTCATAAAAAAGTTCAAGTATGGACCCACGACTTCGATTTTTTCAAAAGAAGCTGGATCAATTTTTTCCGCCAGCTCGCTAGCGATCTGTTGCGGTGCTTTGCGATAGACTTTGGCTAAAGCAAAGGCAGGAAAAGCAACGTCTCCGTGTTCAGCAGTTTTAGGATTTTCTAACAATTGACTGACTTGTTCTAAAGTCAAATCTTCTTTGACAGCGGCATAAATAGCTTGTGCAACGATTTGTTTATTATTCATTTTCTTTCCCTCCATTTGTTTCGATACGAAAGCAATGCCCAGCGAATGTACATGCGGAACAACTAAAAAAAGCCTCTAGTGCATCACATGCACTAGAGACGAGATTTCCCGCGGTACCACTCTATTTGTCCTTTAAGGAATGATTCTTAAAAGACCTACTTATTTCTGATAACGGCAGAATTCCGTTTGCTAGGCAAAATCTCACAAGTGCGCTTCACTTTCTTGATTGTTCGGCTCACACCTTCCCGAACTCGCTGAAAAACAAAAGCTACTCTTCTTGCTCATCGATTATCTACTATTTTGTTCCCAGAAAGTATAACAAAAAATAATCGGTTTGGCTAGCCGGTTTTTCGCCTTTGCATGGATTTCGCTAGTTAAACCTTTGGAATAAAAAGATCTCCTAGGGTGACAGCCATAATGGCTTTGATAGAGTGAAGGCGATTTTCTGCTTGATCGAACTGGCGCGCTTGCTTGCTGTGAAAAACGTCATTCGTCACTTCCATCTCCTTCAAGCCAAAATCAGCAGCGATTTTGGCCCCATATTTGGTTTGTGTATCATGAAAAGCTGGTAAACAATGGAGGAAAATGGCTTGTTCATTATTGGTTTTTTTCATTAATTCGGCATTTACTTGGTAAGGCATCAGCAAGTCGATTCGTTCTTCAAATTTTGCTTCTTCTCCCATTGAAACCCATACATCGGTATAAACGACGTCTGCTCCTGCTACAGCTGCCACATCATCTGTAATCAAAATTTCGGCTTGTGATGCTTGGGCAAATTGCTCTGCCAGCTCGATGACTTGCTGTTCCGGCTGTAATTCTTTTGGTGCTATGATTCGAATAGCAACACCGAGAATCCCGCTAGTCACAAGTAAGGATTGCGCAACGTTATTTCTTCCATCGCCGCAGTAAGCGATCGTCAGACCTTCAAGACTGCCAAAATTTTCTTGAATCGTCATAAAGTCTGCAATCATCTGTGTCGGGTGCCACATGTCAGACAATCCATTCCAGACAGGTACACCAGAATATTTCGCCAAGTCTTCAACGATTCTTTGGCTAAATCCTCGATATTCGATCCCATCAAACATCCGACCAAATACTTTTGCAGAGTCCTCAACAGATTCTTTTGATCCCATCTGGATATCGTTTGCTCCTAAAAATTCCGGATGCGCTCCTAGATCAACGGCAGCAACGGTAAAGGCAGCTCGCGTCCGAGTAGAATTTTTTTCAAACAAAAGAGCGACATTTTTTCCTTCCAAATAACGATGCGGGATATTCTTTTGCTTTAATTCTTTTACATGTAATGAAAAATCGATCAGATACTGCAATTCATCTCTGGTAAAATCTTTTTCTGCTAAAAAACTGCGACCTTTAAAAACGGATTTCATTTCTTTTGCACCCTTTCTTGCTTATGTTTTTTAGCCAGTATACATCTTTTCTAATTTTTATTCAATATATACAAGTTTTACGTATTTTTAATCAATTATATCCAAATAATTAAACAAAAGACCGTGGGCTGCCATTCGGATTCGTATCCCGATGACGCCACGGTCTTCTCTATAATGTTGAGCAGCAAATGCCTGATTATTTCATTTCATGACCAAAACTTAGGCTTGGCACAGCATTCAAAGATAGTGGGGCAAACTGTTTTTTTTCTAACAAAATATGCCCAAAGGCCCCGATCATTGCCGCATTATCGCCACATAAACGCAAAGGTGGGATAATTAAGTCAATCTCAGGCAGGTCACTCATTGCTTCATCTAGTGCCTGACGCAGGCCTTGGTTTGCAGCAACGCCACCTGCAACAATCAATTGGTTGACAGGATAAGTCTTGCAGGCGCGAATCGTCTTAGTGACCAAAACCTCTACGACACTTGCTTGAAAACTAGCAGCAAGGTTGGCTTCGTCCAATGTTTCTCCTCGTTGCTGCGCATTATGGACAAAATTAATAAAGGCACTCTTTAATCCGCTAAAACTAAAATCAAAATTGTCTTCATGAATCATTGCTCTGGGAAAATGGTACGTGTCCTCACCTAAATGCGCCAAACGATCGATTTCTTTTCCGCTAGGATAAGAAAGTCCTAAGACTCGTCCCACCTTGTCATATGCTTCTCCTGCAGCATCGTCACGTGTCTCGCCAATAATCTCAAAGGAACCATCTTCTGTCATATAAACTAGCTCCGTATGACCACCGCTCACTAGCAAGGCAAGCAATGGAAAGGTCAGAGGTTTGACAAAACGGGCCGCATAGATATGCCCCGCCATATGATTGACTGGCAACAAGGGTAATCCATGCGCCCAGGCAAACGCTTTGGCTGCCGAAAGACCGATCAGCAACGCCCCCACTAATCCTGGACCGTACGTGACCGCTACAGCGGATAAGTCTTCTGGTGTCACTTCTGCTTGTTTCAGTGCCTCTTCTAAACAAAGAGTAATCTGCTCCACATGATGTCGACTAGCTACTTCTGGGACAACGCCACCAAAACGTTGATGACTTTTAATTTGAGAAGCCACGATATTGCTTAAAATCGTGTCCCCGTTCTTTATGACAGCGACACTTGTTTCGTCGCAGCTGCTTTCAATGGCTAAAATCAATTCATTCATTTGATTGATGCTGGCCTCACTTTCTTTTCCATGATCAATGCATCCTCTTGAGGATGACTATAATAATTTTTGCGCCGCCCAATGATTTCAAAACCCATTCGCAGGTATAAGGCTTGTGCTGGAAAATTACGGACCCGCACTTCTAGAAAAATCCTTTCGACGCCAGCAGATTGACAAGACTGAATAACAGCTTGCAGCAAGAGTTTCCCCAATCCCTGTCCTTTTTTTTCCGGTAAGACTGCGAGATTAAAGATTTCAGCTTCGTCTAAAACCCGACGGTAACTAACAAATGCCTCCATTGGCTGGAGTACTAAATAGTGACTGTCAACAGCAGCCAAATCCTGCTTGAATTGTTCACAAGTCCAGGGAGAGCCATCTTGGTAACTCGCTTCTGCCAATTGCCATAACAGCTCTTCACTTTTTGCAGGCAACTCTTCTTTATTCAACAGTTTATTCATTTAAAAATTTCACCATATCCAATGCATCTTCATTTCCTTCTGTATAGTAGGCAGTTTTGATCGCTCGCGAGACAAAGCCCAGCTGTCGATAAAGCCGCTGAGCGTCACGATTACTTAAACGCACTTCTAACG
The DNA here is from genome assembly GCF_051909435.1 of Enterococcus sp. 125944. Lineage (NCBI taxonomy): Bacteria > Bacillati > Bacillota > Bacilli > Lactobacillales > Enterococcaceae > Enterococcus > Enterococcus sp. 125944. Next base: position 381,124 of record NZ_JBQASY010000001.1, read on the forward strand.
AAATTCGGTCACATTTGTTTTTTCGCGCATACTGTTCGATTTCAGTCAACAAAAAAGAGCCGACACCTCGGCCTTGATATTCAGGTATAACAGCAATATTGGTAATATGAGCATCTTCTCCCAACAAACGAACGCCCGCAAAACCGATCATGCGCTCATTTTGTAAGATACACAAGTACAAATGCTTAAATCGCGAATAAATCTCTGAAAGAAACGCGCTCTTGGTCCAAGGCAGCTCCCCGGCATACACCAATCGTTCCACTTGCAGTAACTCTTTGATATCTTCGCCGACGATTTCACGAATCACATACGTTTCATCCTGAATCGTTTTCGTCTGTTCCGGGTATTGAACTTTACGAAAAAGGGTCAGCTTTCCTTTGAAAGATTTAAATTTTTTCAACATACGTATCCGCTCCTGGAGTATGAGATGCCAACCACTTTTCTTCCGCTTCAACAAGTTTCAAATACTCTGGCACAAAATCATGGATCGACGAAACGGGTTCCTCTGTTTCACTTAATTCTGCCAACACGACGCCATTCGGATAATTCCACAAAGAAACGTGATTGATCTGTGCAGACGGCATTGCTTCAGTGATTTGCGGGGCAAATTTTGCAGCATCAGCGCCAACAAAAAGTACCTCTGTGTGCAACTCAGCTAATGCATGCAACAATGTCGGTAATGCCACATGCTGGTCAGGGATCACTGACTGCAGCTTCCCTTCCTGCCAACGATAGCCACCAGCATAGACATTGTTGCGACGTGCGTCAAATAATGGCACGATCACTTTCAAAACCCCAACACAATTCGCAGCTATGTTCTTCAAACTCGACACGCCCACCAATGGGATATGTAATGTATCGGCTAATGTTTTAGCGGTCGTGACACCGATCCGCAATCCTGTATAAGATCCCGGACCTTGGGCAACTGCGATTCGCTCTAACTGCTGCGGCAATACCCCCACAGATTGCATCAATAAATCGATTGCCGGCATCAATGCACTGCTGTGATTTTTGATAGCCATCGTCTGACTTTGTCCTAGGATCTCCTGACCATCCATGACTGCAATGGCCAATGTTTGATTTGATGTATCGATCGCTAATGTTTTCATTGCTTTTTCTCCCCAATCAAAAAACTCACTCATATTTTACCATATTCTGATAAAATGCCAAACTTTGCTTATTTGCTTTCATAGGTGCATGGTTACTGGTGAACTAAAAAAATGGCCAAAGAATCTATGGCAGCCGCGACAGTTTCTGACTGCGACGGAAAACTGTTCCATTACTGGAGACTTTTTCCCATAGATTCTCAGGACATTTCTATTTGTTGCAGATGAACTTTCCCATCATTGATTCGTAGATTGACGTTTAATCAACTCCGTTGCGATAGTGACCTTTCGCGGAACAGGAGCTGGATTCTTGATGATCTCAAGTAGTGTGGTTACAGCCAACTCTCCCATCCACTCCGTATGAACTTTGATTGTCGAAAGGGTTGGAAAAACATACTTGGCAACACTGACATCGTTAAAGCCGATCAAGGAGATATCTTCTGGCACACGAATCTTTTCTTCTTGCAGTGCCCGCAGTGCTCCGATGGCTAAAGCATCGCTGGAAGCAAATAACGCAGTAGGCAGTGGCAAGGCGTCTTGCAAGAACTGTTTCATTGCCTGATATCCATCTTCGACAGTAAACGGTGCTGCAATGTGATACCCTTCGTCATAAAGACGCAAGCGTGTCAGTCGTTCCTTGAATAGCGTCAGCCGCGGATCTTCAATTTCTTGTCGACTTCCTTTTGTAAATTCAATACCAGATAAGATACCGATTTTTTGATGTCCTTTAGCAACAAAATGATCAATGACCAAATCCACTGCTTGCTGAAAATCGACTACCAATGAATCCACTCCAGCCGACAGCCCGTCAAAATCAACGAGTAGCAGATGAGGCTGCGTCTTTTTTAATTGTGCGATCTGCTGGGCATCAAATTTTCCTAAAGCAATCGTTCCATCTACTTGGGTCTCACTGATAGAAGCAAACGATTCTTTTAACAAGCGAATCCCCAATTCTTCCGTCTTGTTCTCAATCCCAAGCCGAATAGCTAAATAGTAAAGATCTGCCAGTTCTTCTTCGGTATCAAACCACTGAATCAAACGAATCCGACCGTTTTCGACTTGGCTTTTCTTTTTATGCTTTGTATAGTTCAGTGCTTCGGCGGTTTTGAATATTTTTTCTTTGGTTTCTGAACTGACGGCTAACTCACTGTCATAATTGAGGACACGAGAAACAGTCGCTGGTGAAACGCCTGCCTGTTCAGCAATATCTTTAATTGTAGCCATTCCCGCGCCTCCATTCTTTCAAATTCATCTCAATAACTTCAAAGTTTATTGATAAAACGCATGAATGCAGCCTGACCGGATGCATCTCGCTTGAAAACTCCTGCGTATTCCAAAACTTTTGCAAAAATCCCACCAACTTCTTGATAAACAATCTCTGTTACATTCTCCTCAGTGATGGTGTAGGTTTCCTTCATCTCTTGTGCCCACGGAATATGATAAGCAGCAATTTGATTTGGCTGATCAAGAAGATAGGCCCTCACTTCTTCTAACTCCGTTGCTAAACGTGGAGGCAAGACCGCTAATCCCATCACCTCGATTAACCCAATGTTTTCTTTTTTGATATGCTGAACATCTTTATGAGGATGAAAAATACCATCAGGATGTTCGTCAGAAACATTGTTATCCCGAAGAACAAGATCCATTTCAAAGTATTCGCCTTGTTTTCGAGCAATTGGTGTGATGGTGTGGTGCGGTGTGCCATCTTCTGAATAAGCATTGATCGAAACGGAAGGATCTGAGTACTCTTTCCATTGTGCCAAAATATAATCAGAAGCAGCAGCCACTTTTTGCTTGTCTCGACCTTGAATCCGAATAACCGAAAGCGGCCATTTAACGATTCCCACCGTTAGCTCGTCAAAACCAGCTAGTTTGAATGTTTTCTCAATGGGTGCTTTTGCCATCGCAAATGTATGCCGTCCACCTTGATAATGATCGTGGGACAAGATCGATCCGCCTACGATTGGCAAATCAGCATTTGAACCGACAAAATAGTGAGGCAGAACCTCAATGATTTGCAATAGACGATCAAAGGTTTTGCGCGTGATCTTCATCGGACGATGCTCTAAAGACAAAAAGATGGAATGCTCATTGTAATAAGCGTACGGAGAGTACTGAAGCCCCCACGCTTCGCCGTCCAGATTCATCCGAATAATGCGATGATTTGTTCGAGCCGGGTAATTCAGCCGCCCTTTATAACCTTCATTTTCCAAACAAAGGAGACATTTAGGATAATCGATCGCTGCTGCTGCTCGCTGCGCAGCGATTTCTTTCGGATCTTTTTCGGGTTTGGATAGATTGATCGTGATCTCTAATTCTCCATACTCGGTCATTACCGGAAAAACAATATTTTTCTTGATGGCTCGAGTCTTGATGTAATCATTTTGCTGACATAAATGGTAAAAATAATCCGTTGCCTCTTGTGGATCTTTTGCATAGTGCTGGGCAAAGAAAGCATTGACCACAGAAGGCGGTGGCGTCAAGAAATCCATCAATTGCGCTTCAAGGATTTCGGTATCAGCAAGTGCCTCGCCGATCACCTGATTTTTTTTTGCTTGAGTGACCAATTGATCCATCAATACCACGGCTGATTCTTCGACCGGTCGTACAGTAGCTGATTCAAAGGCTTCTTCACCAATCATACCAAGAATCCTATTTTGTAAATAAATACGATCCATTTCCATCCATCCACCAGCCTGGATCGCTAATGTCACGAAATCACAGATTGTTTGACTGAGCGTCATTTTGTTGCCTCCTAGTCTTGATAACCTTCTGGATGGCTAACGTGCCAATTCCAAGCTGTTTCAATTATTTGTTTCACATCGGTGTAACTAGGTTCCCAACCTAACACCGCTTTTGCTTTATCACTAGAAGCGACCAATGTTCCCGGATCTCCGGCACGTCGCGGTGCTACTTTCGCTGGAATATCTTTTTGCGTAACAGTACGCGCTGCATCCAACATTTCTTTGACTGAGTAGCCATTGTTGCTGCCAAGATTGAAAACATTGCTAGGATTGCCTTTTTTCAAATATTCTAATGCTAAAATGTGGGCATTGCATAGATCTTCTACGTGTACGTAGTCTCTGATACAAGTTCCATCTGGCGTATCATAGTCATCACCGAAAATTGCTAGCTCCTGACGCTGACCTAAAGCGACTTGCAAGATGATTGGAACTAAGTGAGTCTCAGGATCATGGTCTTCCCCGATTGAAGCATCTGATTTAGCTCCTGCAACATTAAAGTAGCGTAAAGCGACGTATTTCATGCCGTAAGCTTCATCACACCAACGCATCATTTTTTCCATCATGAGTTTGCTTTCCCCATAAGGATTTTTGGGATTTGTAGGTGTTTCTTCTGTGATTGGGCTTTGTTCTGGCTCGCCATAAGTCGCTGCAGTAGAAGAAAAGACAATATGATCAACGTTGTTGTCTTTCATTACTTCTAATAATACCTGCATCCCATACACATTGTTGTTGAAGTATTTCAACGGTTTCTCAACTGATTCACCGACAAGAGAGCTTGCGGCAAAATGGATCACGCCATCAATCGTTTCTTTCTCAAAAACGCTTTGCAAAAATGCTTTGTCTCGAATATCTCCTTCGTAGAAAACAGCCTCTGGATGGATTGCTTGACGATGACCTGTTAAAAGGTTATCCACGACAACGGCTTGGTATCCTTTCGTAATCAATTGATCAACTGCATGAGAGCCGATATATCCGGCGCCACCTAATACTAAAATAGCCATTCTTAATCATCCTTTTCTTTCATTTATTCAATGAATCCGTCTTACATTCTACAGTTTTCGCGCGCCATCATCAATGCTTGCTTGGTAAATATCTGTCTCATAGCCGATTTTTTCACGATAGCTTTCTTTGACAGCCGTTGCAAAAGCTTCCCACTCGCTTTTTTTCACCAAAGCGATTGCACAACCACCAAATCCAGCCCCTGTCATTCGAGCTCCCAAAACTGCTGGCTGTTCTTGTGCCGCTGCCACCAAAGTGTCTAACTCGATACCCGTAACTTCATAATCATCTCTTAAAGAAGCATGAGAAGCATCTAACAGATGACCAAAAGATTCTAAATCTCCCGCTTCTAATGCCGCTTTAGCTTTTAAGGTACGCTGATTCTCAGTTACAGCATGTTTTGCGCGCTTGATCAAGGTTGGATCTTCAATCAGTGAAGTATGTGCAAAGAATGTTGCTTCGTCCAATTCACCAAGCGATTGGATTTTCAGTTTCGTTTGAAGTCGTTTTAATGCTTCTTCACACTCCCCACGGCGCTCGTTGTATTTTGAATCTGCCAATTCCCGCCGCTTGTTTGTATTCATGATAGCTACGACATAGTCCCCAAATTCTGCAGGTACAAGGTCATAAGCTAAAGTGTTGGTATCTAGCAGTAATGCATGGTCTTTTTTTCCCATTCCTATAGCAAATTGATCCATGATACCTGAATTAACCCCAATAAATTCATTCTCAACTTTTTTCCCTGTCAAAATCAACTCTAAACGTTCGATCGCCAATCCGAACAAATCATCAAGAATCACTCCTGTCAATAATTCAATGGAGGCAGAAGAAGACAAGCCGGCACCATTAGGAATATTGCCATAAAAAGCGATTTCAATACCAGAGTCGATTGCATGACCCGCTGCTTTCAAATAGCGAATCACACCTTTAGGATAATTGGTCCAGTCGTCTTCTTTGCGGTACTCCAAATCGTCTAAGGAAAAAGTGATGATCCCCTTTTCAGGGAAGTTTTCCGAATAAAGACGTATTTGCTTATCTGCCCGTTTTCGTGCTACACCATACGTTCCTATCGTGATAGAGGCTGGAAAGACATACCCGCCATTATAATCTGTATGTTCCCCGATCAAGTTGATTCGTCCTGGTGCAAAATACGATCCTGTGCCTTTTTCACCGAATTTTTCTGCAAAAATTTGTTGTAGCTGTTCCATCTTTTTCGCTCCTTCATTTCATTTAGTAAATTTATTATAAAATATTTACTAAATTTTATCAATCCTTTATTCGCGATACAAGGGCTTATTTTTGATATTTTTGTACTTTTGTTTCATAATAGAAATAAATAGATAAAGGCGAGGTGGAGAAGAATGAAACGATTTCTTTCAGGTTTCTTAGTTGGTACAGTAGCAACTATCGCAGCAGCTGCTAGCGTAGTTATGACTGTCAAAAAACAAGTGATCGATCCAATTGACGAACAACAAGCACTAAATGAAGAAAAAAGGAAACGAGCTATGCGTAAAAGCGTCTCTCGTTAATACAAAAACTGCCATTGAAGATTTTACTTCAATGGCAGTTTTTTCAATTCTTCAGCTAATACAACCGCTTGATTATGTGTTTCATCTTTTGCACCATAAACCAATGTCACGGTTTTATGGTCTTTTACTATTTGTTGCAATGCACTAAAGGCATCATCGGCTGGCTTCTTTTTTAGTTCTGCTAGGTATCTTTGACAAAACGCATCAAAGCGCTCTGGATCATGACCAAACCATTTACGCAATTCCGTACTAGGTGCAACTTCTTTCAACCAAGAATCAATCGCCGCCACTTCTTTTTTGACGCCTCTTGGCCAGATTCGATCAACAAGGACCCGAAAACCATCTGTGGGTGCTGCAGCCTCGTATACACGTTTTACTTTAATCATTTCCTTTCACTCCTTTGAATCTACCTTAACACATTCTTTCAAAAAAAAGACCGAGTCCATGATGACAAGATTCTCAGTTACAGCTGCTGAATGGTTTCTAACGATTCATTCTCGCGCCTCTTAGGAACATCTTGCTTGATCATTGATCTCAGTCTTTTGATTGATTAACTAGTTTTCTTTTTCGTTTTTCCGCTCCAGCCTTCATAGCCTTCTTTTAGAATGTAAATTTCTTTAAACCCTTCTTTGCGAAGTTTATTCGCAGCACGGATACTTAGAGATTTACGGGTATCATATAAGTAGATGGGCTGATCTTTCCGAAATGCGCTAAACGAATTGGTTAATACCGTAAATGGGATATTTCGTGCACCTAAGATATGACCGGCATCGAACTCGTTTTTCTCCCGCACATCAATCACTTGTGCTTTTTTCATGCCATTTTTAAATTCTTCTTCGGAAATGATTTTGGCTGATCGTCTTCCCATAATTTGGAAGTACGCCCAATTCAATGCGATTGCCAATAAAATCAATCCTAAAATAATATTAATCCAGTTCCAAACAGACATCTTACCTATTCCTCTCTACTTTGCAAATTGTAATGCTAATGACGCAGCGCCGATCACACCAGCATCATTCCCTAACTCAGCTAATTTGATTTCCGTGCTTTCCGTTACTTGCGGGAATGTGAATTCTGCAAAGTAAGCTGCTACACGACTACGTAAAAATTCACCTGCTGCTGAGACACCGCCACCCAGTACAATACTTGAAGGATTCAGTGTATTGCCCAAGTTTCCACAAGCAAGGCCTAAATAGAAGCAGACTTTATCTACTACCATCAATGCAAACGGATCTTTCGCTTGGGCCGCTTCAAAAATATCTTTGCTGGAAATATCTTCGCCATTATCCAGATTTTTTTTCAATTCAGAATCGCCAGCATACTCTTCCGCCAAATGTCTTGCTACCCGAACGACACCCGTCGCACTTGACACGGTCTCTAAACAACCACGCTTCCCACAAGTACATTCAAATCCTTCTGGATCTACTGTAATATGCCCGATTTCTCCTGCACAGCCTGCTACACCATGCAAAAGTTGTCCTTCCATGATGATTCCACCGCCAACACCTGTACCGAGTGTGATAAAGATCACATCGGGATTGTTGTCACCTGCGCCTTTCCAGCGTTCGCCTAACGCAGCAACATTGGCATCGTTATCGATAGCAAAAGGAATCCCTGTCCCTTTTTCAATCGCTTCTTTGACAGGTTGCAACGTTTTCCAATTCAAATTGTAAGCACCGATAACTGTTCCTTTTTTGCGATCGACACTTCCTGGAGTCCCCATACCGATCCCAATGAAGTCTTCTGCTTTCATGCCATACAAATCCAGACGATGATTGATTGATGCAATGATCTCTGGTACGATGTGAGAACCCTCATCAAGAATATTGGTATCGATGCTCCATTTTTGTTGAATCTCTCCTTCAGAAGTCAACACAGCAAACTTGACTGTTGTTCCTCCTAGATCAATCCCGATGATTTTTTTGTCCATCACTTATTTTCCTCCCGGCTTTCTTCAATCCGATGTTCACGCTTTAAAATGCGCCAAGCGGTCAAATAGGTATCTCGATCGATCAAACGGCTGTCATAAAGATTTTTGACTTCCATCTGGATCAACTCGATATCATAGATTCGCTTGCCAACATAAATATAGACACCAAATTGTTTCAATAGTTGTTGTACGTCATATAACGTTTCCATAAACACACTTCCTGCTTATTATACAAGTATTTGATACTTTTTTAAACCATATATCACAAAAACTGCCAGTAAAAAAAGAAAAACAATGGCGGAAAGAATGCGGGTATGAATCGAATATTTCCCGAAGTTCTTTGGTAAAGCCAATGCATTGCCTAAGATGAATCCTCCTAAGATTCCTCCGACATGTCCCCAAATATCAATCGATTGATCAAATAGACCAAATACGAAATTCAAGACAACGAACAATGCAAATTGACGAACCATCGCTTGGATCTGGTAATCATTCTTAAAGTGGAGTCCCAGAATCAGAAAAGCACCAAACAGACCAAACAATGACGTGCTCGCACCTGCAGATTGGACACCGGCCTGATTAAAGGCAAAACTCATCGCGTTCCCCATAATCCCACTCATCAAATACAAAATGAAGAAACGAGCATGACCGTAGATCGCTTCCACCTGTTGACCCATAAAATAAAGAATAACAGAATTCACTGCAAAATGAGCGAGACCAAAGTGAATGAAAATCGGCGTTACAAAACGCCAATACTCGTTCATATAAGCAACATAAGGGCCAAACATCACCCCCATCACTTGAGTCATCGGACTAATATAGCCGATAATAAAGACTAACGTCTGGATGGCTAAAAACGTATAAGTAAAGATTGGACGATTAAGCCAGCGTTTCATTTGTTTATTCATTGTCTACTCCTTTTTCTCCGAAAGAAACTTTATCAGTGATTATTTTCTGGACCGGAATATCAAAAGAATCAGGTTGCCACCGGACATCAAATTGTTCTGCAAAAACCAATGACACAGTTTTCCCTTGGAAATCTGCCAGAAACCGATCATAATAACCGCCGCCAAAACCAATCCGATATCCCTCATGAGAAAAAATCAAACCAGGAACGATCAAAAGATCCAGGTCCAATGCATCGATTTTTTTTTGAGAAAGAGGCTCTTCTACCCCAAAACTGGAAAGCTGATATTCAGTCTGTGGTTCCACTTGATAAAAGTGAAGTTTCTTTCTCACAGAACGTGGCACGGCAATTTGTTTGCCAGAGTGAAATCCGCGCTCAAAAATCGGCTTTGTATCAAATTCAAACGGCAATGACCGAATCACGCCAATGGATTCTGCTTCGAGCCACTCTTTGGAAGCAAACAACAAAGACTGAATGATCTGCTCTTTGGTTTGCTTTGTTCGTGGATCCAGTTGCTTGAGTCGGGTTAGCCCTTGTTCACGCAAAATTTTTTTATCCATAATTAACCAACTCCTACTCCGAATAGTACCAAAAACCGGACTCAAATAGCAAACGCAATCGTGAAAAAATTCTCACGACTGCGTTTTTTGACGAATCAGCAAAAACAAAAAGTACGGAGCACCAATGATCGCAATCACGATACCAGCAGGAATTTCGCCACTTTGAAGTAAAAGACGGCCGACTGTGTCGCTGACTAGCACCAAAATAGCGCCAATCATTCCCGCTGCTATCAATGCCCAACGAGATTCTTTGCCAATCAATCGTTTAGCGATATGGGGCGCCAATAAACCAATAAAAGATAAGTTTCCAGTATAGCCAACACTGCTTGCGGCCAGGCCAATCGCTACGAACAACAAACCGGTACGCAAAAGATTTAGGGGAACACCTAAACTGATCGCCTGTTCTTCTCCAAAACCCAGTAAATTGATCAAAGGTGTAATCATGAATGCCAACAATCCTAGAATCAAGAACCAAGGCAACAAACTTAGCACTTGCGTCCACGAAGTTCCCCAGATAGCCCCCGAAAGCCATGCCGTAACAAAACTATATCGTTCTTTTGACAATTGAACAGTCAATAATAACGACGCAGAAGCAAGTCCAGCATTAACAGCAATTCCAGATAATAAAATTCGCTCCATTGAAAGCAGCTGTCGCTGTTTATAAGCGATAGCATAGACTAGCAGTGCAGCTAAAAGTCCGCCAATCATACCAATTAGTGGTAACAGCTGGGAGCCCTGGGCATAAAAGCCTAAGTAGAGCATGACACATAAGCCAGCTCCATTATTGATTCCTAAAATACTTGCATCCGCCAACTCATTTCTGGTTACTCCCTGTAACAAAAAACCTGAGAAGCCAAACGCACTTCCAGCAATCAGTGCCAGCACTGCTCGAGGAAGTCGGAAATCGAAGAATATCAATGACTGGCTAGCTGTTAGAGTTTGCTGCCAAAGAGCGAGCCAGAGATCAAAAGAAAAGAACGTCTTTCCCACCATGATACTGCCACAAAACGCCAGAAGAACCAAAACAAAAAGGAAACCGATTTTTTTCTTCATAGCTGTTCCCTCCGAATCTTCACTAATAAGAAAGGAACCCCAATCAAAGCCATCATGATTCCAAAAGGCGTTTCAAAAGGTGGCTGAATGATTCGTCCTACCCAATCTGCCAAGATTACCAATATTCCCCCCGCCACTATCGTCAAAGGTAAGATCATTTGATAATTTTTGCCAATCAGTCCGCGAATCACATGAGGGACCATCAATCCAATAAAGCTGACCGGTCCCACCAGTGAAACAGCCATCCCAGCTAATAGAACAACTACGGCTAAAGAAACAAGTCGAATCCGTTCAGGATGTTTGCCTAAAGAGATTGCCGTCTCATCTCCCATAGCCAGCAAATTCAAAGATTTTCCGAGTCCTAGGATGATGAAGAGCGCCACCAGATAAATAGGGGTGATCACTTGTAATTGTGTCCACGTTACATTTGCTGCACCGCCAATAAACCAAAAGGCCAAGTCTTGATTCAAATCAAATTGTAAAGAAAATACTTGACTAATCGCAGAAAAAAAAGAACTCAATGCAACACCTGCTAGAATCAATCCAGTCGGCGTCATACCGATCCTTGAATACTTCGTCAACAAAAATAAAAAAGAAGTAGCTAGAAAAGCGCCTAAGAAAGAAAACAACGCTGCCTGATTCGGTTGTAGTGAGGGAAACAAGATAAATGCAACGGCTAATCCGACTGCAGCCCCACTATTGATTCCTAGTAAACCGCTATCTGCTAGCGAATTTTTGGTGACTCCTTGCATGATGGCACCAGTTACAGCAAAACTGCTGCCAACAATAAACGAAGCACAGATCCGCGGCAAACGAATATTTCTAAGCACTTGATGGGTTTGATTTTCTGGATCAAATGCGTAAAAGGCCTCTTTAATAGTTATTAAGGGAATATCAGCTGCTCCTTGCGTCAATGCCAGAAAAAACACAGCGACCAATAATCCGCTTAGAACAAGCAAAAGAATCGTAAATTTTTTCATGTGTTGGCTCCTAATTCATAGGTCAAAAGCAACGGTTTCGAACTATTGGGAAACGTACCTAAAACAGCTTCGATAGCGAACAATTGTTGGAGCCATGAATGGGTCAAAACTTCTTCTGGTGTCCCCCAAGTCATTAATTGACCTTCTTTTAAGGCAAAAATATAATCAGAAAATCGAGATGCATGATTCAGATCGTGAATCGACATAATGATCGTTTTCCCATATTTTTCATTGATTCGTTTTAACAATAACAGCACTTCTAATTGATGTGCCGGATCTAAAAAAGTCGTCGGTTCATCTAAGATAACAATCTCTGTATCTTGTGCCAAAGCCATAGCGATCCAAACCCGCTGTTTCTGACCTCCTGAAAGCGTATGGATACTAGCATCCGCTAGTTCGGTCAAATCTGTCGCAGCTAATGCCCATTCAATGGCTTGATAATCTTTTGCGGTCAACCGACCTAGCCCTTTTTGATAAGGAAAACGACCATAAGAAACGATCTCTCGAATGGTTAATCCGATGGAAGAATCACTGACTTGTGACAACAAAGCAATCTGGCTTGCGACTTCCTTCGTTTTGATCGTTTGTAGATTCTGTTCATTTAGATAAACTTCCCCTTCCATAGGTAGCAGGATTCGGGCTAATGCTTTTAGAAAAGTCGACTTGCCACTCCCATTAGGTCCAATCAAACCAATGATCTTCCCTTCTGGGATGTCGATTGTTATCTTTTGCACAATTTTTTGTTTTTGATAGCCGACAGTCAAATCGACCGTGCGTAAGTTTGCCATATCTTTCCCTCAAAATTCTATTGATAATGATTATCAATTATGACGGTTTTCCTTCTATCCGTCAATGCTTCAAAGCAAAAAACCAGGGATTGACAAATCACTTTTTCTTCGTGATAATGACAAAAAGAAAGTGAGAATGATTCTCATTTATCCCATAAGGAGGAACCTAATGAAAAAACGAACCCTAAAAACACTTTTTTGGCTGTCTTGTACCCTAGTCAGCTTAACAGCATTGAGTGCTTGTTCAGCTAATTCCAATAATACCAAGTCATCTTCCTCAGCTGAGACGGCAACGCTGAAAGATGCGGCTGGACATGAAGTAACAATCCCCGATAATCCAAAGCGAATCATCGGCAGTTATTTAGAAGATTACTTAGTAGCCTTGAACGTCACACCAGTAGCACAATGGACTGTTGGTAATAACAGTGATCAAGGCTATTTGCAAGAGAAACTAAGTGATGTACCAAGGATCAGCTACGACTTGCCCTATGAGGACGTCTTAAGTTATGAACCAGACTTGTTGCTGATCGACAGCAATACGATGGTTGAAGGGGATAAATATGCACAATACAGCAAAATCGCCCCTACTTATGTAGTCAAAAATGGTGAAAATGTCTCTTGGCGAGACCGTTTGACAGATATCGCAAAAGTTCTTCATAAAGAAGATCAAGCAAAAACAGTAGAAAAAGACTATGATGACTTAGTAAAAACAACTAAGCAAGAATTTTCAGGTAAAATCAATGGGAAGTCGGTGGCTGTTCTCTGGGTCACCAACAATTCTGCTTTTATGGTTGCTGACGATCGTTCCAGCGGTCAGCTCCTCTATCATGAACTAGGATTCTCCGTACCGCCACTTGTTTCTGAGATCAGCAAAACAGCGACAGCTGACTGGTCTGCCGTTTCTTTGGAGAAATTAGCTGAATTAGATGCTGATTACCTGATTCTAGTAAATAGCGATCAAGGAGCCGACTTTTTTAAAGACCAAGTTTGGCAAAATCTTAAAGCGGTCAAAGAAGGAAATCTTTGGGAGTTTGGACCTGAATCCAGCTGGCTGTATAACGGACCGATTGCTTATACAAAAATGATCGAAGACGTGAAAAATAAATTGGATGAAAATGGTTGATTTCATTCAAAAAATCGTCAAGTAAAATTACTTAACAAATTTCATTAAACTACTAGCATTCCTTTGCCAAACATGCTATTATATTTTAGTCTGAGAGAAATCTTAGAGGATTCTTGAATATATGGGAGGGAAAAACATGCGCGTAAACATCACATTAGAGTGCACTTCTTGTAAAGAACGCAACTACTTAACAAACAAAAACAAACGTAACAATCCTGATCGTTTGGAAAAGAAAAAATATTGCCCACGTGAAAGAAAAGTTACTTTACACCGTGAAACAAAATAATTCATTTTAAGTCGACTGCGCTTGCTGATAAATAAGCATTGCAGTCGGCTTTTTATTTTTGTGCTATACCCATATGTTCACTTTAAAATAGATAGATGACAAAATCGTAACTTGTTTTTAATTGTTAATAATGCTATTTTTTAACTACAGACTAAATATGCGTATAAATAATAATACAGCAAGGGAAAGTATAGAATCAAAGAAAGTTTTGCTTACCCCAATATTCCCTTTGATTACCTAGAAAATTAAGATCCCCTTTTTTTATCTCTCAAAAGATGACCTTATTCTTTACGTGACAAGTATTTTTCCCAATTCCAACAATCATTCTGCGAAAATCGTTTTTTCCGCTAGAACTTCTTCTTTGAACCAAGTCATTTGGTCTTGAAAATTAATCGTCCCATCTCGAATATAATCTGCTTGTGGAGAAACAATTTCTTCGTGCATCAAAAAAAGCGGTCGCGCTTCCTCTAGATACCCCGTGACCCAATTAATAATTTTCTCTGGCTGTTGTTGAAAGTCTCTAATGATTAGTCTACCCAAGACAATATCCAGAGGTGTTCTTAAATAAATGACCTTGTCGATAGCAGGTGCGAGTTGCTGATGGACATACCCAAACGGAAAATCGATCAAGATCAGCGCACAGTGGTGAATGATTTGTTTTAGGTCATTTATCAATGGTTGAATATCAAATTGATTGATTGCTTCGTAGGGTTCTTTTAACAGAGCCTCAGAGGATGGTGCAGAAGGCAATGCATCGATACTATAATCATCAAAAGATAAAACTGCTGTACCGGGACATAGATTGGCGACCTTTTGGATAAAGGTGGTTTTCCCTGAAGCAGTCACTCCACTAACAACGATAACTCTTGCTTTTTTCATCTGTTTCTCCTTTGTTTTCATTTTCTGTTTAAGTCTTGCGACACATCTAGCTGTTTCTTCTAAGCGTAAAGTAGTTTTGATGCAATACCAAACAGGTGTTTAAAAATTTACTAATTCATATAGATTTTTTTTACATTACTCCGGAAATAAGGTAACTTATCATATAAAGGAGCGTGATCGTGTGAAGGTAGACAAAATCGAATACAAACGAGTAATCAATGATGCCGGACATCTTGAATATGATCTTTTGCAGTATCTTGAAAAAAATCGCGAGAGTGCTTCTCCGGAAATCAAACGTACTGAGATCGATTACTTGATCGATCATGATATTCAACACCGCATCATCCAAAATGCTCGTAAAAGCTTGCTTGGAGACAAAATCATACTTAAAGATGCCATCAGTCAAGACTATCTTTTATTAAAAAAATATACCGACTTTTTTCGCACTTATCAGTGATTGTAATGAAAAAGCAGAACCAGAGAGAAGCTCTCAGTTCTGCTTTTTTTTATTCTTCAAAATGTTCTTGGTAAACGTCTTCGACTGTTTGGTTTGGATCAATCACAATATACAGGCTTTTTGTTTTTTCACTGATTTTTGTTGATTGATAAACGTTATCTAATCCTTCAGTATCTTTGTCTTTGTATGGGAAGTACACAAGATCAGGTGTTCCATTACGGTAAAGAATTTCCATTCGTTCAATATCTTCGTATTTCAAAGCGCGGGCGAACATGCCTAATTCCAATCCGCCTAAATTGATATCATGTGTTGCAACATGATCCCCTTCTTGGAAGATTTCAATTTTGAATCCTGCACATGGATGGATCTCAACAAATTCGCTTCCGTGGATGCGGCCAAAACTAGTAGTGATTTGCTTGATCCACAAATCTCCAATATAACGGCGCTCAATCGTCCATGTTTCTCCATTACGGAAATAAAATTTCAATGCTTTCATTTCTCTTGCCATGACATAACGCTCCTTTTTTTTAATAATACATTTCAATTTTAACACATTGTCTGCTAAGGAGCACAAATTAACTTTCTTTCTCGCTCACTTTTTTTAAAAAAACTTCGATATCGACCGCCGCTCGATGATGCGTACCTGTCGCTAGCAGTTGATCGTTTTCATAGACACGAAAAGTAAACTCATACGTCTTTTCATTCGAGATCTCTTCACAGCATACCTGAACGGTTGCACCGATTCCTGAAGCCGCCCGGTGCTCGATCGTAAATTGTGTTCCTACTGTTGTCTTACCAGACGCTATACGCGATTCCAATGCTTCAAAACAGACAGCTTCTACCATGGCAGCCAAACGAGGGGTCGCTAAGACAGGCAGTCCTCCCGATCCAACTGCAAGAGCTGTATCTTCCTCGGTAACCAAAAATTCTTTTTCGATCATTGTTTTCTCACCTGCTTATTTATAGGTTATTTAATACGATTGTTTTGGCAAAAGCCAATAATGCTTTCTCTTCATTTGCGACTCGTTTCTCAATCACCGCTTTTTCGGCAGCTGCTAGCACTTCTTTCATCCAAGGACCGCCGGATTGGTCAAAGTGGCTCAGCAAGTCGCGCCCATTGATGGCCAAGTCTTTAAGTGAATGGATTGGCAACGCCTGGTAGCGAGCTTGACTAACAGAGGGATCTACCTCTTGTCCATAATAGTACAGCAATTCTTCTGATAGTCGAGCGGCCTCGCTGCCCAGATGGTACAATGCTTCATCACTAAACGGCCCTGCTTTCCGCAGCAATACTCCCTCGAATAACGATTGGACCATCCGAATCAATTCATTGGAACACTTCCATTGCTTCAAAAAAGGACGAACTTCTGCTGTAGAAAGTCCAATCTGGTCAATCAATAGTGTCCAGGCAGAAGCTTCATTGTTCAATGGTCTCTCCGGTAAATCAGCCATTCGCAACAGAGCTTCACCGGCTTGTTTCAGTCCTGGACAATAGAGATAACATTCAGTCGCTACAAAAGCCTTTAAAGCTGAATTGCGATGTGCCCCTAACAGCAATTTGACGAACTCAATGGTGATTCTCTCCACGGATATTTTTGCCAATAGCTGATGATTGTCATAAATTGCCTCAAATGTTCGTGGTTCCAATGTAAAGCCCAGTTGACTGACAAAGCGTAAGCCCCGCATCATACGTAGTGCATCTTCATGAAATCGTTCGTGCGGCTGACCCACTGCTCGCAGAATTTTCTGTTGCAAGTCTGCCAGTCCATCAAACAAATCAATGATTTCACCATCTTTTTTCAGAGCAAAAGCGTTGATTGTAAAATCTCTGCGCTTCAAATCTTCAGCCAAAGAGCGCACAAAAGCAACTTTGTCTGGCCGACGGAAATCTTGATAGGCTTCTTCTGTCCGAAAAGTCGTGATCTCATATTGTTCATTTTCCCATAAAACAAGGACTGTTCCGTGCTCGATACCTAAATCGATGGTACGAGAAAAAAGTTCTTTGATCTCAGCTGGAAAGGCACTTGTTGCAATATCTACATCATGGATTGGCTGTCCTAAGATTGTATCTCTGACACTTCCTCCCACAAAGTAGGCATCAAACCCGGCTGCTTCGATTCTTTGCAATACAGGGATTGCTTGTTCAAATTCTTGTGGTAACTTAGTCAGCTTCATTCATTTTCCCATCTTTTCTTTCAAAGCGATACGCATCTCTGCGGTTGAACTTTTTCATATTGGATTCAAAAACTTCCGTCAAATCGATACCCATGGAATTTGCCATGATCATGGTGACAAAAAGGACATCACCTAGTTCTTCAGCAACTGTTTTCTCGACTTCCGTCTTCTTCTTGGCCTTTTCCCCATAGTGATGATTGACTTCCCTTGCCAACTCGCCGACTTCTTCAGTAAGTCGGGCCATCTGTGCTAAAGGGCTGAAATACCCCGCCTTGAATTGTTGGATATAGGCATCGACTTCTTCTTGCATCTCATATAGTGAACGTTTTTCTGTCATCCTCTTCACCCTTTCTTTCACATTTTAGCAAAAGAAAACGCACCTGCCTAGATAGAGGATCGACTTGCTCATATTGTTTAATGCCAAATTTCGTGCTAAATTGGTACTTGTGAGATTTAGAAATGGGGGAAACAGGATGCGATCTTTTTTTTCGTGGCGGACAGTCCGCGATATTGCCTTAATTGTTCTAGGAACGAGTGTCTATGGTTTTGGTCTCGTCTATTTAAATATACCTAATGATTTAGCTGAAGGCGGCGTCACCGGAATCACGTTGATCATGCGCGCATTGTGGGGCATCAATCCCGCTTACAGTACACTGATTTTGAATATCCCAATCATTTTGCTAGGAGGTAAGATTCTTGGCAGACGTTCGCTAGTCTATACAGTGATTGGAACCTTTGGTCTTTCATTTTGGTTAGGTTTCTGGCAGACGGTTCCATTATTGATCGATCTGCAGCATGACTTACTGATCGTTGCGTTACTCGCAGGACTAATTGCAGGGATCGGCAGTGGTGTTGTTTATAAAGTTGGTGGGACAACAGGTGGCGTGGATGTATTAGCCCGGATCCTAGAAAAGAACTTTGGGATCACGATTGGTCGTTCTCTCTTGATCTTTGATGTTTTCGTTCTATTGCTTTCCTTAACCTATATCGATTTGAAACGCATGATGTACACGCTAATCTTTTCCTATGTTTTCGCTCGCGTGATTGATTCGATCCTAGATGGCGGCTATTCAGCAAAAGGGATCATTGTTATCAGTAATCATAGTGAAGAAATTGCCCCTGTCTTAATGAATGAATTGGAACGAGGCGTCACCTTTTTAAATGGGGAAGGAGCCTATTCCGGTGGTAACAAACGGATCATTTATATGGTAGTAAGCGGCCGGGAAATTTCAGAGGTCAAACGGATCGTTGCCGACTTCGATCAACAAGCGTTCGTATCGGTGATCAATGTCCATGAAGTCGAAGGGGAAGGCTTCACTTATTTACGTCCTAAATCACGATTTTTGCAACGCAAGGCAGCAAAATCAAAAGGATAACCCCATTCTTCCATCCTATCTAATTATAAAGAAAAAACCGCAAGAAACTTGATTTCTCCCGCACACTGTTGCAAACGACGAACGCTCGGTGCTGGGAGTCCTCTTCTTTCTTGCGGTTCTTTTCTGTTCCACTAGTTTTTATTACTTCACATAGCGCTTTTTAATAGCTTTATTAATGACTTTTTTCTTTTTGATCGAGTTTGAAGCGGTTGACTTCATCCGATAATTCCAAAAAAGCATCCCGATCCCCATTTTCCAAAGCAAGATCGATTTGGCGGTATAATTTCTCAATTTTTAGCTGCATAGCTTCTTTGTCAAGATATTCTGTCACATTTTTTTGTACTTCTTCGTCAACATGGTCATTCCACCGTTCAAAAGGATTGTCCTCCAGAACAGCTAAATAAAGTGGTTTTTCCCAAGGATTTGGAAAGATACATTCTAAATAAAGCGGCTGTTTCCAATTCATCCTGATTTCGTGAAAAATTTGATCGATATCATAAAAGGTTTGATTCTGGATCGTCAACACAAATGGCTCGCCGCCAATCTCTGTACTGCGAACACTCAACCCCCGATCTGTCTGCATCGCCCCTTCAACAATATGAACATTTGTCAAAATGGCTTCATGATTTGCTAGGTAGTTCAGAACCCAAGAAACTTCTCGTCGGCTGAATGATACAGTAGAAACTAACCAATTGAGAAATTTTTTCTTTTCTTGTACATTGATGTTCATTTCCCTCACCTATCTTTCTAATAGATCCTCCACGATCGATTGCACTTCCAGATCACCAGGTTCGTGAGCCAGATAATGTCTCAGTAAAGGTAGAGCTTCTGATAATCGTCCTTCTTCTCTTAAGAACAATCCATATTCTTTCATAAAAGCTGGTTCATGCTGCAATCCTTCATTCGCTTGTTCATAGAACTTCGCTGCTTGGTCAAACTCTTCTAACGCGTTATAAGCCTGTGCTAAATTCCATAGAGCATGGGGTTGTTCATTGTCTTCCATCTTCTCGATAGCCAACACAGCTTCTTGCCAACGCTCTTCATTCAAATAAAGATTACTCAGTGTAAGCAGGGTTTCATCTTCTTTTTCCCCCGTCTCAAGGGCTTTTAATAAGAAGGATTCGGCTGCTTCGCTGTCATGCAACCGATACGCATTTTCTGATGCAAAATGATAAAAATCCACTTGAAATGGATCTTCATGGATTCCTTCTTCAATGACAGTTTGTGCCTCTTCCAGTTGCTCTTCTTCTTGTAATGCCTCTGCTAAATAGAGATACAAGGAACGGTATTGCGGATTCAGTGCCCGCAACTGCTGCAAATATCGAATCGCATGCTCATTTTCTTTTAATTGTAAGTAAACTAAAGCGGTTTGGAATAGACGGTCATCTGTTTGCTCCTCAGCTAGACTTGCTTCCAGATATTCGATGGCTTCTTCAAATTTCCCAGCCATACTCAATGCGGCTCCGGTCCGTTCCAATAAGGAAATACCTGTGATTTCCTGGATATTTTCCTTTAGTAATCCTTGATAAAACTCTGCCGCTTCTTGATAACGGTCGGTTGAAAAATACAATTCCGCTAGTGCAAAACGAATCAGCGATTCTTTGGGCAGCAGCTTTTGGGCTTCCAATAATTTTGCTTCACTGACTTCGGGGATCCCAATCAATTGATAGAGATCAGCACTGATCAATAACGCTCGTGGATAAAAAGAGCTTTGCGGTGTGATCCGATCTAGATAATCAAAAGCTTCGTCGATTTGATCATTTTCCATAGCAATTTCTGCTAACGATAGCAACCATTCTTCATTTTCGGGGTCACGTTCTTGCAGTGTATCAAATACTTCTCTTGCTTCTTCTAAAAAGCCGATTTGGATCAATTCTTCTCCTAATTCGGCTAAGACTTCATTTTGATCTGATTGCAGGGCTTTTGCAAAATTCAATTGCGCATCAGCTAAATTCTCGGCTGCTAATGCCTGTAACATTTTTTCACTGTATGTTTCCATCTAAGTTCCTCTTATCTGATTGATTATTGTTTGGTAAGCGCTCATTGTCTGGACGAGATCCTCTTCTAATGCGCTGGTTCTGCCCCCTATTGTACCAATTTCTGATAAAAAAAGCAGTTTTTTCTCTTTTTTCTGTAACAGCAGAACTTGCTGAAAATAGTCGCTTAAAGATAGTTGGTCAGGCAATACTAAAGGAAACCCTAGTTGGTCAAGCCACAAGCAAAGCTTATCTAATTTGACTGCTAACTGCTGTTGTTGAACATTCCAGATTAAGTGAAAGAGTAGGCCATAAAAAAGTTTCATTGCATCAGACAGCAAATGTCCATTTTCAGTCTTATAAAAAGCATCTGTAAAGACTTGTCCATATTCTTCAAGTGCTGCACCGTTT
This sequence comes from Enterococcus sp. 125944, assembly GCF_051909435.1. NCBI lineage: Bacteria > Bacillati > Bacillota > Bacilli > Lactobacillales > Enterococcaceae > Enterococcus > Enterococcus sp. 125944. The sequence goes on from NZ_JBQASY010000001.1 coordinate 402,403, forward strand.
GCTTGATAGGCTTGGATCACCCGATCTGTATACGCTGCAAACGAACGATTGTTTACTTGTTTTTCTGTCAGAAACGTGCGAAAGAGTTCCCGCAGAAAAGCTTGATCCGTGAGCAGTCCGCAACGAATCAATACAAGTAAGTCCACCAACTTCCCATCTTTTTGTTTTTCAGCAATCGTTTGATCGTATACGACCACTTGCGGTACATTGGGACTTTGCAAAACAGGAATATCTGGTTTCTTAACAATGATCGCAGATTCTTTGACACTTTTAGCTAACGCCCGTAAAGACACCGGGATCAACCAAAGATCGCTAGTCAGAATCGACGTGTAGTGAATAAAACTGCTTAACGCCAGCACACCTTCATTGCCGAAACCCACGATCAAATAGTTCTCCTGTTTCGAAAAGCGGCTTAGGAAGGACATAAAGGCCTGAAATTCCGTAAAATTATTGCAATACATTTGATTGGTACAAATATACCAGCTGACTTCTTTGGGTAAAAACAAACGGGTCAGTTTTTCAGAGAAACGATCATAATACCGCTGGTTTGTGAGAATGATGACTTGATCATTGGAAATTTCCTGCGTCCGTAAAACAGCATTCAATGTTTCCCCATACAAGATTTGCGTCTGCTGTTCTTTTCTAGAAAAGACAAATTCCATACATCCGCCCCCCATCTACGATTTGTTACTTCTATTATAACAAGAATCAACCATTTCACCTACTAACTAGCGAAAGGATGAGGGAAAGTCATGGATTTGAAATCAAAAAACAAACGACCTCTTTTTTTTAAAAAGGTCGTTTGTTTCGTAACGCTTGGTTCATAAAATCAAACAAGAAGAGTATAGAGAGATTGATTGTCCCGCAAATCAATATATTGTGGATCAAATCTTGACATTCGCGCCAGTAGTGGGGGCAGATCTTCCTGCCTTTTTAGCAGAATCCCTAACAGTACTGGTCCTGTTCCGCGATTGATTTTTTTGGTGTATTCAAATCGAGTGATATCATCCGTAGGACCCAAAATATTGCTAACAAATTCTTTCAACGCCCCAGGTCTTTGAGGAAAATTGACCACAAAATAATGTTTTAAGCCTTGATAAATCAAGGACTTTTCCTCAATCTCTGCCATTCGAGTACTATCGTTATTGCCGCCGCTGATAATACAAACAACGGTTTTCCCTTTAATCTCTTCTTTGATCAATTCCAGAGCGGCGACACTCAGTGCTCCCGCTGGTTCTGCCACAACTGCTTGTTTACTGTATAAGTCCAAGATAGTTTGGCAAATTAAACCCTCATCTACCGCTACTAATCGATCGACGTACTGGGATGCATGCTGGTAAGTCAATTGACCGACTTTTTTGACAGCTGCTCCATCTACAAATTTATCGATCTGCTCTAATGTGGTCGGACCATGATTATCAAAAGCCGCCTGCATCGAAGCGGCGCCTAGAGGTTCAGCACCAACCATTGAGATTGTAGGCTGTTTTGCTTTCAAATAAGTTGCAACACCACTGATCAACCCGCCACCGCCAATTGCTGTCACAACATAATCGATAGAATAATTGCGCTGCTTTGCTTCTGCCATCAGTTCAACTGCCAATGTTCCTTGGCCTGCAATAATGGCGGGATCATCAAAGGGATCAATAAACGCCATTTGATGGTCTTCGGCATAGTGTTGGGCTGCCTCGGCGGAAGCATCGAAGGTATCACCGACAAGTTCGATACGGACAAAATCACCGCCAAAAAACAAAACTTGCGCTACTTTTTGTTGCGGTGTCGTCGTCGGCATAAAGATAACCGCCGACACTTTCAATTCATGACAGGTATAGGCGACCCCTTGGGCATGATTGCCGGCACTTGCACAGACAACCCCCCGCTTCAGTATAGCCGGATCTTGCTGTGCGATTGCATAATATGCCCCCCGCAATTTAAACGATCGGACCTTCTGAAGATCCTCCCGTTTCAGTAAGACAGTCGCTTGATACTTCTCGGATAAAAACCGATCATGCTGTAAAGGAGTCTTTGAAACGACTGATTGCAAGCTTTCATGTGCTTGTTCTATTTGATCGACAGATACCAGCAATCACTGTTCCTCCTTAATCTTTCGTAACAAAAGGCATCATTTTTCTTAATTCTGACCCAACTTTTTCGATTGGATGATTCCCGTTTTGTTCCCGCATTTTTTTGAATTCCGGAAAACCAGCTTGATTATCCGCAATAAAACCTTTGGCAAACGTGCCGTTTTGAATATCTTTCAAGACATTCTTCATATTGGCTTTTGTTTGTTCGGTAATGATTCGTGAACCAGAGACATAATCCCCATATTCTGCTGTATTGGAGATTGAATCACGCATCTTGGCGAATCCTCCTTCATAAATCAAGTCAACAATCAGTTTCATTTCGTGACAAACTTCAAAATAGGCTAGTTCTGGCTGATAGCCGGCTTCTACCAGCGTTTCAAACCCAGCCTCGATCATACTTGTCAGTCCGCCACATAATACGGCTTGTTCCCCAAACAAGTCTGTTTCCGTCTCTTCCTTGAACGTTGTTTCTAGTACACCGACTCTTGTAGCCCCGATTCCTTTGGCATAGGACAAGGCTGTCTCTTGTGCATTGCCAGTAGCATCTTGATAAACAGCAAACAACGCAGGGACAGCAAATCCTTCGCTAAAGGTCCGGCGCACCAAATGGCCTGGTCCTTTAGGTGCCACCAGGAAGACATCCACCTCTTTTGGAGGCGTGATGACCTCAAAATGAATATTAAAGCCATGAGCAAAGGCTAATGCATCCCCTGCAGAAAGATTAGGCGCAATTTCCTTCTCGTAAAGTTCTCCTTGGATCTCATCAGGAGCTAAGATCATCACAACATTTGCTTGTTGTACAGCTTCAGAAACTGGAAGCACGGTAAATCCATCATTCTTTGCGTTCTCAGCTGATTTTCCTGCACGAATCCCGATCACGACGTCGTGCCCTGTATCCCGTAAATTCTGTGCATGGGCATGTCCTTGAGAACCGTAACCAATGATTGCAATAGTCTTATCTCCTAAATTGTCTGTCACTTCGTTATAATATACTTTTACCATGTATGCTTCCCTCCGAAATCTTTTTTTATTAAAAGCAACTGTTCTTGCATTTAACCTCTAGTGAAACCTGTCACACCGGTACGAGCCATTTGCTTGATTCCATAAGGCCGCAACACGTCAATACAGGCTGCTACTTTCTCTGAGTCTCCCGCTACTTGAACCACGATAGTCTTCAATGCAACATCAACGATGTGGGCTCGAAATGGTTCGATCACAGCTTGGATCTCCGAACGTGTAGTCGTTGGCGCGTTCACTTTGATCAGCACTAATTCCCGTTCAATATGGGGGTCTTCTGTAATATCTGAAACTTTTAAGACATCGATTTGCTTATTCAATTGCTTTATCACTTGTTCTGTCTCCAGTGGGTTTTCTGCGTTGATAATGATCGTCATTCGCGAAAATTCCGGCTGTTCGGTGGTCCCAACTGAAATACTTTCGATATTCACCTGACGACGATTCAACACACTGGTGACGCGGCTTAAAACACCAGCTTCGTTATGCACGATGGCAGCAAGGATACGTTTCATAGTCTTTTAAACTCCTATCATCTCATGATTGGCTTTTCCTGGTGGAATCATTGGCAGCACATGTTCCGTTGGCGAGATCAGTACCTCGATTAGTCGTGCACCAGGTTCTAGCAATGCATTGGCCAAATCGTTGGTCAATTGATCTGGGGTTTCGATCCGCACACTATTGATGCCATATGCTTCTGCTAATTGGCCAAAATTTGGCTGTTTAGCAAATACAGAAGCAGAACGGCGTTCATTATGAAACGTTTCTTGCCATTGCCGTACCATCCCGAGAGAGCGGTTATTCATCAAAATGAATTTGACATCCAGACCATAATCATTTAGCAGAGCAAACTCTTGATTGGTCATTTGGAAACCGCCATCGCCTACAAAAACGACTATCGTTTTTTCAGGACAAGCAAATTTTGCCCCTATGCCTGCGGGGATGCCATACCCCATTGTCCCTAAACCTCCGCTAGTGATCAGCTGTTTGGGAAATCGGAAAGGATAATATTGAGCGACCCACATTTGGTGTTGACCAACATCGGTAACAATAACGGCTTCCCCTTTCGTCAAGCGTCCCACTTCTTCAATCAATTTTTGCGGCTTGATTTCCTTTGTTTCCTCGCGGTCATACCGATAAGGATGTTCTTTTTTCCGTTTTTGACAACGATTGAGCCATTCCTTGCAATCTAATTCCTCCGCAGGATAGCGCAGCAACTGGGTCAAAGCTGCTTTCGCATCCGCCACGATCGGAATGGCTGTTTGAACGACTTTTCCGATTTCTGCAGGATCAATATCGATATGAGCAATGATTGCCTGTTGTCCAAATTGACTGCCGGCTGTTGCTAATCGGTCATCAAAACGTGAGCCAATATTGATGATCAAATCCGCTTCAGATAATGCCATATTCGCAGCATACGTGCCATGCATGCCCCCCATTCCTAAGAATAAGGGATGATCTGCTGGCACCAATCCAAGACCTAAGAGCGTGGTTACGATCGGCAAATGATGGGTTTCGACAAACAGACGCAATTCTTCGGCTGCATTGGCGGCACATACCCCTGCTCCCGCCAAGACAACTGGACGTTTTGCTTGTTTTAAACAATTCTTCAATTTCTCGATTTGCAAAATAGATGGAAAGACGGTGGGTTGATAGCTTTTTCGCTCAATTGGCAGTTCAATGACTGCGGCTGTCCGCTGAAGCGTGACATCTTTTGGCAAGTCGATCACCACTGGACCTTTTCTACCCGTGGTAGCGATATGAAAAGCTTCTGCGATCACTCGCGGCAAATCATCGACATGTCTAACTTGGTAATTATGTTTAGTGATCGGTAATGTGATCCCTAGAATATCCGCCTCTTGAAAAGCATCTTTGCCAATACCGGCTGTTGCTACTTGACCGGTGATCACCACTAATGGAACGGAATCACTCATGGCATCAGCGATGCCTGTTACCACATTGGTTGCTCCTGGTCCACTAGTCACTAGGACAACGCCGGCTTTCCCGGTGGCTTTGGCATACCCTTCTGCAGCGTGGACAGCACCTTGTTCGTGACGCGCTAAAATATTCGGAATCGCAGCATCGTAGAGTTGGTCATATAAAGGCAAGACAGCACCGCCAGGGTATCCGAAAATCAGTTCTACTGCTTGTTTCTGCAAACTATCGACTAACACTTCTGCACCGGTCCTAGTTACTTCATTCAACTGGATATTCTCCATTAAACTTCCTCCTCGCTGATTTTCATGATCGCCCCGGTATTTGCTGATGTGACTAATGCCGTATAACGTGCCAGCCAGCCTTTCTTCACTTTAGCCCGAAACTTCGGACGTGTTTGTGCGCGCAGCATTAATTCTTCCTCTGAGACTAATACTTCCAATGAGCGATTTTGCAGATCAATCACGATGTCATCTCCATCACGGATCAAAGAGATCGGTCCACCGGCTGCCGCCTCAGGAGAGATATGCCCAACTGCGATCCCTCTCGTGGCTCCTGAAAAGCGTCCATCTGTGATCAGTGCAACCTCTTTGCCTAACCCTCGTCCAACAATACTCGAAGTCGGCGCCAACATTTCCGGCATCCCGGGACCTCCTTTAGGTCCTTCATAGCGGATCACCACGACATGCCCTTTTTGGACCGTATGATTGTCGATCGCGGCTACTGCCTCATCATGAGAATCGAAACAAATTGCTTTTCCTTTAAAAAGCTGAATGCTTGGGTCAACACCCCCCACTTTGATGACACTTCCCTGAGGCGCAAGATTGCCGTAAAGGATCGATAAGCCGCCGACAGGGCTGTACGGATTCTCCTTTGGATGAATCACTTCTTCATTTTTGATTGTCGCCTGAGCGACATTTTCCCGCAAAGTTCTGCCTGTGACTGTCAGCCGATCTGGATGGATCGCCCCCTTGATATCGACCAATTGCCGTATAATGGCAGAGACGCCGCCAGCCGTATGGACATCGTGCATGGAATAAGCGGAAGATGGCGCAATTTTTGAGAGATAAGGAACTCGTTCGGCAATCTCATTGACCCGCCTCAAGTCATAATCGATCTCCCCTTCGTTCGCAATAGCTAATGTATGCAAGACGGTATTGGTAGAGCCCCCCATAGCCATATCAAGAGCAAACGCATCATCGATGGCTTCTTCTGTTACGATATCCCGGGGCTTGACTTGATTCTTCACTAGATCCATCAGATGGAATGCCGCTTTGCGAACAAGTTCCCGTCGTTCTTGCGAAACTGCCAGAATCGTCCCATTTCCTGGTAATGCCAACCCTAAAATCTCCAAAAGACAGTTCATGGAATTGGCTGTGAACATGCCGGCACAGGAACCACAGGTGGGACAGGCATTTTTTTCCATGAATTCAAAATCTGCCTGTGACATTTTGCCCTCTTTAAAGGCGCCTACTGCTTCGAACATGGAAGATAATGTCGTCTGATGGCCCCTAGGATCAATCCCGGCTTTCATAGGTCCCCCAGAGCAGAAAATTGCTGGCACATTGGTACGCATAGCTGCCAAGATCATCCCAGGCGTAATTTTATCGCAGTTGGGGATGTAAAAAACACCATCGAACCAATGGGCATTGATGACTGTTTCAGCTGAGTCAGCAATCAGTTCACGACTTGGCAATGAGTAACGCATCCCGATATGTCCCATGGCGATTCCATCATCTACCCCAATTGTATTGAATTCAAAAGGGATCCCCCCGGCTTCTCGAATGGCTTCTTTGGCAATATCTGCCAGTTCTCGCAGATGGACGTGACCAGGTACGATATCGATATACGAGTTGCAAATGGCAATAAAAGGCTTATTCATATCTTGGATATTTTTTACTTGTCCTGTTGCATAAAGCAAACTCCTTGCTGGAGCTGCGTCAATGCCTTTTTTTATCTGATCACTTCTCAATTCCATCATCTCCCGCCTATTTCATAAAAAAAAGCACCCCGGTTTATAATAAACTGGGATGCTTTGCCAGAATCCCATTTTACTTACGCAAATAGGACTCAAACAAACGGATAAATTTTGCTTCCGTGTTCTAAGTCCTGGTCTCAATAATAATGACTAATAAATATTGATTAAAATTGCGCATAAAAAATGGCTCCTTCATTAAAATATTTGCTGTTTTCTTGTAATTGTTTAATAATATAGCGCGAAAAAAAATTCTTGTCAATGAATTTTCTGAATTTTTTTGCAATTGATCCGATAAATGTACTTTTAGTAGACGGATCTACATTGGATTTTTGATGAAAATAGGGATAAGTAAATTTATGTACAAAAAAACCCTTGATTACTCAAGGGTTTGGAAGACTCAATTATTTCACTGCGTCTTTTAATTAAATCATTTTCCTGCTGCCATATACTGGTACTTTTCCGCATCAAATAAGGCGTATTTAGCATCTCATATCCTTAAAAATATTTGACTGGTATGGACTAGTAAACAGTTTTTGCCCCTTTTTTGCCCCTTTAAACAGCATAAATATCTAAATAATTAATCTGGTGTTCGCTTTACAAAACGAACATTCGTTCGTATAATTCTTTTAAGGAGTGATTACAGTGAGATTCATTAAACGTGAGAATTTCGGTGATTATATTCGACCAGCAAAATTTTGTTTAAAGAATAAACTTTATGGATTTGAAAAAGCATCCCACGAAATTATTATCATAGAAGGAATAGATTATAATTGGTGGATTTATAATAGTGATCGCTATTGCATGGCATTCCCGACCAAGGACATTGATCATGTTTTATTATTTGAAAGAGATTTTCAAGCTCGTCTACCTCTCTCTCACAGCGGAGAAAATTATCGTCTAACAGATTTTAAAAAAGCAAAACGTCCTATAAATCCATACACTGGAAAGGTATCTTAATATGAACTTAATTAGTCAGTATGAACAGGGCTATATTTCTTATTCAGAGTTTGAACAGGAATTTCCTGATAGTATATCTGAATCGCAGGAGTGCGTTTTTGGAACTCGTTGCGTAGAGTTTTATGTAGGCATGACTTTAGGGAAAACAAACACTAGGTATTTTATACAACCATACGGAGGCAATCATAATGAAATCATTGAAAGGTGTAGTTTCGAAGATACGAGTGTTGAAAATGTCGAGGACCCCTTTAGTGCGTTTCTCGCTGGATAATGTAAACTGTCTGATTGCAGCACATAGTTTGAGCTTTCTAGCCGACGTAGACGAAGGAATGCAAATCGTTGTGGCTGGTGAGTTTAATGATCGTAAGCAGTTTGTTGTGAAGAAGTATAGTGTACTTGGCAAAACGAAGATTATGATGGTATTTGAAAATTTAATGGCTTATAATTAATATATAACTTATAGAGGATGGTTTTATGAAAAAAGTCATATTATCTTTATCGTTTTGTTTTTCATTACTTTTTATATCCGCATGCGGTTCTGAGAACTCAAGCTCGGCCAATACCTTAAATGATCATAATGCAGCAAGTGAAACAAGCTTAACTGAGGACTCGTCAGTTGTTGATCAATCTGTTTTAGATATTTACGATGATAATGAAGACTGGTCTCTAGGAAAAATGGATATTCCTGGATTGATTAATGCTTCATCCGGAAATCAAGAGAAAGCTATTGAAGATGCTAACATGGTTATTAATCTATCTTTGTTTAAGTATTTTATTATAGACTCTAATAAAGATAAAATTGAACTAACTGCTGAAGGCGATAATAAAGACTTCTATTCCATAATGTTTACTATTATGAGTGTGCCCGATAAAAAAACGATGGAGACTCTTTCTAATAATTTCGAAGAGTTAGTTTCCCGGAATCCAATAAATCCAGACATTGATTTATATACATTAACTGCATTATATTCTTCAGATTCAGAGGAAGAAGATACTACACCTGTCGTTATATCATATCAATTAAATGAAAATAATAAGGTAGAAAAAATTGATTAATAAAAGCCCCCCTACTCAAATTGAGTAAGGGGGTATAGTTTTATTATAAGCCAAAAAATTTTAAAATTATAGGAATCATAATTGACCCAACTACCAACAATACAATAGTGTTAATTTTGGAATCAATTTTATCTATATTCTCTTTCATATTTGTTAATCGTTCTGAATTTAATTTCTCATTAGCTTCAATCTTCTGGACAATTAAGTCTAGATCATGTTTAGTTTCTATATGAGAAATCTCAATTTTATGATTTAATTCTTTAATTGATCCATTCAACTCTTCTTTAGTTGCATATTGAGACATGTCATTCTCATCCCCTTGATAGCTTGGTAAGTCTTTTTTTAGTTGTAAATTTGAGTTGTCTTTTTTGAAATCATTTAATTTAAAAATTTTCGTTTCATTCATAATCTTTGTCTCCAAATAAAGAAATGATATTTACAGGAAATTCGGTTTTAAAAAAAACTGTCTCATTTAGAGAAACTTCTCCTATATTTTCTTTGTATATTTTTGCAACATAGGAAAATCGCAACTCAACAAAATCTATAAGTTCCGGAATGTTTTTTTCAAGAACAATCTCTCTTTGAAATTCAATTATATTATTGGAGGCCTCAATAGGTATTTCAGTATAAAATCTACTTTCGAATTTAACACTTTTATCTATCCCATCATAAACAATCAATGATATAAACAATGTAACATCAGTCGTTAAAGTTGCCCCGCGATTCCAGTACAACTTTCCATTCACTGGAATTTTTGTAATACCATTTAACCCATCTTGGTATGTTTTCTTAAACTCTAGAAAATCTATGCTAGTTTCAAGAACTGTCAAAACTTGCGTTTTATTCAAGAAAATCCCCCCTCGTCACGATTAAGTTTACTATAAAATATAGTTCTGATACTATTAAAATCTATTCTAACACAATATATTTTTTAATTGAAAAAGGCAAATACCTTTTTTCCGACTTATTTGAATCACGTATATATTAATTTCTTTATGTATAAGCCCGCATAAGCGGGCTATTTTTTATAGAATATTTCCCCAATCAGAAATCTTTCCAATGGCTATATAGCCTTTTTTGTAACTGTCCGTTCGAGGCTGGACTCCCCAAATATAGCCCGAACCAGTTACAATATCATTGAATTCAACTTTACTACCTTTTTTCAAGGTTGCAATAATCTTACTGTTAGTATTTGCGCTAACACGTAAGTTAACATTGTCTTTTAAAGTAATAGTTTTCATTTTAATTTTTCCTCCTGTTGTTGAGTTGCTAGAAGATCCATTATCTGCGTTTGCTCCAGTGGAACTATTACCGAAAAAATATTCAAATCCTTTACGTACAATCCGATTCAAGTCGAGCGGTCCGGAATAGCCACTTAGTTTTCCATTTGATGTGTACTGATGGATATCATAGTTAGAAGTTGCTGTGGGATTCGAACCATTATACTGACCATTGTTTGAACCGTATGTGGGAATCCAGATACCATCAAATTTTGAAGTATCCAAATTAAAGCTTGAATACAAGTGGTTTGCAATATATGCCCCCACTTTTTTAGCACCTAGTGATTTCAATTTTGCTCGGTACTTTTCAATCCCAGTTCTCATATCGCTCATTGACTTTTCTTCTACGTCAAGCCACCAGAATGTTGGATTATATGCTTTCGCACGGTTGTAGAAGTCTGTCGCTTCTTTCTCCATATCTGAATTTGAAACTCCTCGAACCCAAGCGTAAACCGCTACTGGAACGCCACGTTTTTGAAATTCTACAATGTGAGTTTTGTAGTGCTTGTCGATATACCTTGATCCATACTGTATACGAACAATTACACCGTCAATAGCACTGGCCAACTTATCATAATTGATAGTGTTTGGTGTTTGCCATTCACTAATATCAAGAATAACTGGTGTTGGATTACTCATTTTAATCATCCTTTCGCTCAGTGAACTCCTGTCCATCGCCATAATCTTTCTCTGAATTAGTATTCTTAACACTTGGATTAGTATTTGTATCTTGTAACTTCGACAATCTTTCTTTGACCCAATTTGGAATCGGTACACCTAATTGACCTAAGTTCTCAGTAATTGAAATCCCATAAACTGCGATATAAAAAAAGACGAATGCAGTCGCAAACGTCTCAAGGTTCATAATCTTTAAATATGGGTAAGCAATAATTACTAAGCAGACAACTAGCATGTGTTTAACAATTCCTAACAGCCCTTTTGTGCTATTTGCCTCTTTCACAAAAATCCCTTTACACAGTCCTGTAACAATATCACCTACTACAACCCACAAAAAAAGTTGAATATATCCATTTGTTAACAATCCACGAAATTCGTTCAGTAACATTCCATTATTAATAATCACCATATTAACCACCTTTTCTTTTATTAAAAAAGCAACCGGCTAGAAAGCCGATCGCTCCTGATACTACATATCCGATTATTTTGTTCCTTCTGGCTTTTTTGCTTCGTCAACAATTTTTGCAACATCTTCTCGTAAAATATCTGGCACACTTTCGATTGTGCGTTTTCCTTCAATTACGTGTGTTGCGTACAACATTTTCAATGCTGAAAACTCCATTTGTCACTCCTCCTTTACTTTGAGAAAACATAATCTGATATTTCCATGAAGGCAGTTTGAACCATTTCAGATTCATCTTGCATGGATTTGATTGCTGCCTGTAACTTTGTGTTCTCTTGTTTCAATAGCTCAACCTCAGATAATTCTTCAGGTAATATCTCATCATTGATTGATTGGATAAATGCGCTCATTTTTTCGCTATCATCCTTAAAAACCTCGATTAAGACCTGTTCAAACAAGCTATTTAATTCGTTGTCAAAGCCGTCTCCATGAATACATTTCTCAATATATTGTTTTTTAAATTCTTCTAACATCACGATTCCTCCTATATATCAGCTGCAGCAAAACCACCCGCTATATTGAAAATGTCTCCAGAATTGTTTGTAAGATAACCAAATGTACTGCCTGTCCAACCGAGACGATAATTGACAAGTATATCCCCATTTGTATCGACGGTTATTTGGAATATCGTTGTTCCCGCGCCTTTTGCCAACCACTTTTCTTGAGTTGAAGGTCGTAGACCTACAGGGAGGGTACCTATCTTGTAAGTTTCGTTAGTATTCGGCAAAGTTGTATTATTCTTGAACGCACCGGTTAATCTAACACTTCTTCCATATCTAACTGCCATCGGCTGGTTAGCTCCGGAAGTTGCATATGCTGACCACCCGGAAGCAGCTGGAATTGGAGTAGCAGGATAAATCAACAAATCATTATAAGACAGGAAAGAACCTGATACATTGCTAGGAACACGAGAATCCCTCAAAAGAATCCCTGAGGACCTATACGAAGCTGTTTGATTGAAGTTAGATGGATCATTAATGTATACAGATGTTCCATCAGAATCATGTATAACGCCACCTTCTTTGACTTTTGCCCCCGTGCTTTTGTTGTAGTCTTCCCAAAGAGTAGTGACTTCCGCATTTTTTATAGTGGTTTTTCCTCTTCGCCACATCTGAGCACTAGTATTCGGTACTAAACTCCCATCCCAAAAATCAAAAGAATTGGTAATCGTACCACTTTCTAATTCAGCCCCTACAAGTTTTTCAAACCTACCATCTTTAACCACCAGATTATCCGCTACAATATTTTCTGGAGCGATTCCCCAATTCTCCCATTTCGTACCGTTCCATTTTTGTACGTTTGGATCGCTAGGCTTTTGCCACAGCGTGCCGATTGATGGATTGGCAGGTGCGGTTTCTGAAACAACGATTGCATCTCTGCCAATCATAGTCGGAAATGTTGCCCACGAACCAAATGTACCATCAGAAAATTTATTTCGTGTTCTTGTCCATAAATATTGACCAGGTATAGGTGTAGGACGTGTATAAGACCAGCCCGAAGTGGGTTCAGTAGATGTTGTAGTTTGAGCATACTGTACTTCAACGCCTATAATACTTATCCCATCCTCGCCATCTTTCCCCTGATTCCCCATGAATCGTTGCCAGGTATAATCAGCAGGATTTGTTGATTGGACATCGTCAAATGTTGTGTAAGTTCCTACATATGAAGGATATGCATTGATAAAGTCGTCGCTAGGAGCCGGAGTGTAAATAGTGCCATCTCCGAATTCAATTTTCCATCTAGAAAGATCTAAAAAGAATTGAGAAAGATCTGGAATCGGATCGATAATTGAATACGGAATAAATCTTAGGGTTTGAACATCAGTAGGAAAGCTGTTAACTATTAGACTTACTACAGTCCAACCAGTACCGATATTGACAACTTGATAATCTCCTGGCAAAGCAGAAGTCCCTGTGGCTGAAACGCATCTAGCCATTAAATTCATTTTGACATTCGAAGTACCTCTAGCTAACAAACTAAGTGTGACTTTTTTTCCGGCTAATTTTGCAGCAAAATCTTCTGGCAAGTTAATTCCATTAAAAATCGAAAACACTTTTGGATTTTGCGTTGGATTTGAGCGCCTTATTCTAGAAAAATAAAAATTGGATTCTGTTCTTATTTCTTTTGTTATTGGATACGTCGATGCATTATTTGAAGAAACACTTGAATATGTTTGAACCGCAACATCACCAGAGAAAAGATTTTCATTCGGGTATGTTGTCGTAAATCGATCAGTACCTTCTTGACTCCATGAGTATGCTTGATAGATATGAGCATCTTGCCCATCCTCGCCTTCTTTTCCATCCTTTACTTTTACAATACTTAACGTATCGCTTAGATTATCTAAAGTGGCAGTGATGGCAATTAAGGTCCAGTTTTTGTTCGTCCATTGTGCACTTGTTAAGGTTCTTGTATTTCCACTTCCGCCTAACGTAATAGCAGCTTGTGCTGTATTGCCGATATAGGGAATAGCAGCGAACGTCGCTGTTCCAGTAACGTTTTGGAGCTTTGCTGTTATATTGATCGTCTGTGTTGTTTTTGGTGTATCGTCAGCATTAAATACCATATTCTCTGCTGATGCAGTTAAATAAAGAAGTTTGGCATCTGCGCCATTAGCCCCCATCTTCCCAACTGAATAGGACTCTGTTTTTGAGTCATCAGTATAAACAAGTGTAGTTTTTGTCCAAAGATATTGATTTGCTGATACATTAGGAATCGACTCTTGCCAACCGCTAGTTGGTGGTGTGTTTCCGCTTGTACCGATTGCATAGCTAATAGACTTAGATTTAATACCTAGGCCGGGTGTTCCTTCTTTTCCCATTAATGTAGGTGTCTGGGTTTCTGATGTTGTGTCGTCTGTATATGTTGTGACAACTCTTGTCCAAAGATACTGTCCAGCTGGCACATTTGGTCTAGTATCTGACCATGTAGTTGGCGGAGTCGTACCACTTGTTGATTGTGCATAAGTTGAGACAGGTGTCCCTTTGATTCCTCTTCCATCTTCGCCATCTTCTACACGTGCGAAACTAATTTGATCTTCAACTATAGCCAAAATATTCCCTCCTTAATACGAGAACTCTCGATCCTCTCCACTACCAAACCGAAACATTTTTACTTTTCTATTCTTTGTATCAACAGCTACAACATCCCATAAATCTTCACTCAATGTTCCGATTGAACGATCTAGCATATCGTGTTTTGGTCGACTAACTGAACATCCAGTCGACACATTATGGATACCATCTTCTCCAAGCGAAATTCGATCTTTATGAGTGTGTCCGTGCATCAAAAAAGCAACTGTTCCCTTTCGCCCATTAAAATTGACGGAAACACTTGCTTGAAAATCTACATTATCTGAATAGGTTCTAGTAAAACTGCCTCCAGTTTTAAAAGCCGATAACAAACCATCAATCATTTCATAATTATATGGATAACTATTATCGTTTGCATCATATCTTCTTCCGAATGGAAAATGCTGGTACACGCCAACTGTCATTGATGTTGGTGTATTTAATAAAACATTTTTCAACCAGTCAATTTGTTCTTGGCGATAACCAGAAACACCAATAGGGTTGTACTTTGCATATCCATCCACATCGAGGGTTAACGGAATATCGCTTGAGTTAAGAAATATCGCACGAAAATTCTTATCAGGAACATCATAATAGTAATAGCCTTTTCCACTATCATTTATTGAGAATATTGTTGATGGACGAATCATTGCCTGATATAACTCACTCATCGTTAGAACATTTTTTAACTTTCCAACAAACAAGGTGCTGCTTGGGTCTTTCATTTGATAAGCATTCACTTTTTTAAGAATCCCACCTGATCTTCCATCTCCCCATGAATTAAATTCATGGTTTCCAATAATCGAAAAATAAGGACAATCTGCGTTTCCCATTCTTGATACAATATTTGTTAAGTCTCTCTTAGCTAATGTTTTATTGTAAGTGCTACCGTCAATCAAGTCTCCTCCACCAACAATATAATCTAGAGCAATATTTTTACTAAAAGCAACCACATTATCTACATGTCGATGAGAAATACCATAATTTGATAAATCATCACGGATAGCTGTGTCAGTTGCGAAATGTATATCAGTGATAAATGCACTTACAATCATTTCCTTATTGATATACCGCAAAACATCGTTAGTGACTGACTTTAACCCATTTATAAAGTAGATTGCTTGTACACCAGGTGTTTCGAATACAACAGCTTGGCATTTTATGATATCTGTTTTTTCTGAGATACTATTTTTGGGAATGACAACTTGACTTCCCTTAGCATTCGCTTCCCACTGCTCGTCGTGAATGCCTTGTTCATTTTGCTTCGTCCATACAAAAGTATCCTTATTCACTTTAGATGTAATATCTCTACCATTGTGATAGACCGTCGCTGTAAGTGTAATGCTTCCTACATTATCTTTAATCGATGTTGGACTATCTGACGATATCTTAACTAGATAGATATCTTTTGGCGGTGCAAGTTGTTGTTGAAGGGCAATGACATCAGATGAAATCTGACTTTGCAGAAGTTCATAGTTGCTTAATTCCACCTCATTTTTTGTTTGATCATCATTCATAGTAATCTTTTTGACCCTTGCTTTTACCCTTAATGCTGGTTTGAATTCTTCGTCAATATAGATGACTGTATCTCCAACATCTAAATCACCCATCTCAAAAAGATGGTTTACCGTAACTTCTAAGGTCGGACTGTTGCTTGCTTTTAATAAATCCAATCCCTGGTTATATCTTTCTTGTGGACTCAATTCATCACTTGAAGAAAAATTACCAAATGTATAACTAGTAAACACGTCTTTAGATGTATTAGAATACCCATATTCTGTATTTGATTGGCGATCATAAATAATTGACTCACCTTTCATAGTAAAAAATCTACCATCGTCTAGTACCAAGTCATTGAATCCCTGATTTTGGTCTCTAATCGCTGAAAAGAAATTATAGATATCTGATGATTTACTAATTGAAACTACATCTTCTCCAGAATAATGAATATCATTTGATCGATCGACACCGATGCTATACGAGATATCAATGTATTTTTTTGTCACTTTTAGATTTGAAAACTCATATCTAAAGGACATCTCGCAGTTAAATAACTCACATATCGATTGCAAACGAGAAAGTGGTGATTCTTCAGAAAAGTTTCCTATCTTCTTAATATCTGTTCCAAGCTCATTTCTACCTATCTCCCAGTCCGTCTGAGCAATTTCTCGATTGACATAATAATCAATATATTGTGCATCTCTTGAATCAATCATTACTGCACTACCGTTTCTAAGTGACACACCTAAATCATAACAAGTCACTGGTCTAACATATTCAGTTTCTTCTGATTCTGCCATGATGACCATTAAAATTTTTAAGTCATCAATGATTAAAAATTTTCCAAGATTTAACTTCTCACTAAGATCACTCGTTTTATAAATATCAAAGCTCGCAGTATGAATAGCAGTACCATTAACTAATTCTTTTTCAATAAAAAGCTCAGAAATAATTGTATCCATCTGATAGGAAGTGTCCACTGTTTCTATATGATTCATTTGTTTGTCCAAAAAGTGTAATATCATACGAATCGCTCCCTAATTTCTGCAGTAGCAGTCACATCTCCATCTGTCATGCAATAGATTGGTGTTGTTGAACTAGCATCCACCGTAAATACATTGCTACTGCCGACAACCCTATAGTCTCCAGATAAAACACTATTCAAGTAAATCTTGTTATCAATAACCTGCAGATAGTCGCCTTCGTAAAACGTTAAAGGCACATTTAACGGGTCTAAAGAATTAATCTTTTTGATTTGGCAGAAACTAACCCCCATATTATAAGCAGGTTGCTTTCCGTAGGTGGCCATATAATATGACACTCGCTTAGCTGAGAGCGTAGCAATTGTGTTGTTTACAGTTTCTCTAGTTACTCTCCAGGTCTCCTTGTTGTTTGACACTCGTGCAATTTTAAAACTAAATTTGTTGTCTACTTTTTTGAAGATAACTTGTCCGTAAAATCCACCCCCAGATTTCATTACACTGCTTGGAAAATAACCCCAATCAACTACGTTGTCTCCAATGAAGAATGTCCAACTAACTTTATCGAGAGAAGGATATCCATCCATCAATTGCAACCCCATTAAGAAGTTGTTATCCTCATCCAGTACATTAATTTCCATTAAACCTTCTTGAGCAGCTTCCGATTTTCCTCCCCCTGTAGATTTAAAGGTAACTGCGCTCCAAACTTCCCAGTTTTCCATTTCAATAATATCTCGACTTATTGATGGGCCATGCCAAAACTTGTCTTCATCAGTAACACTGCCTGTACTATTGACCCATGTACCAGTTGAATCATACTTTAAACTTCCCATCCGTTTTGAAGTATGATCCCCTGCACTTTCATTACGACGAATTCTAGCTTGATTAATGTTCCATTGAGCGCTAGTGGAACTAGTCATCTGATCTTTTAAAAC
The DNA here is from genome assembly GCF_051909435.1 of Enterococcus sp. 125944. Taxonomy (NCBI): domain Bacteria; kingdom Bacillati; phylum Bacillota; class Bacilli; order Lactobacillales; family Enterococcaceae; genus Enterococcus; species Enterococcus sp. 125944. The sequence continues at coordinate 420,331 of NZ_JBQASY010000001.1, forward strand.
AAGCTCTGTTTTGGGTACTTCTCCGCTAGAATCAGGTGCCTCTGCAGATCCCAACTGCAACACTTTTTCACCAGACACAAACGCAATTGAATTAGCATCTGACAAAAAGTTCACATTGAAATCTACAGTTGTGTTAAAAGTTCCATTATTTTTGATTGTAGTCAATATTCCGTCATTCGAGTTGGAAAACGGGAATGATCTCGACTCAGTTGCATACGCTAAACCATCATCACAGAGAAATTTCAACTCCCCGAATGCTTCTCCTTTATTTTCGAGCGATCGCTTCCAACTTGATTCACCTGTAAGTTCAACAAACCAATAACGGTCAGGTTCATCCGAAAACCAAAGTTTTTGTTTTCCATTTTTAAACAGTATATTGGCAAGGTCGTCTTTTGTTTGTCTAAAATTGCCACTTAAAGCAAATAAAGGTAATGTAATAATTCTGTGTCCCAATCTTTTATTGACGATACTTGATCCGTTTGATTGTGCCATTTGAACTAATTCGTGTTGCACTTCAGGGAAGAGACCACGATCTGGCTCATCAGTTAAATCAAAGTAATCTGACAAACTAAAATCATTTAATTTAATCTCTAGATCACTAATCATCTCGTTCTCCTCCCTGCTTTTATATCATTTTTTATTTGCTGGTTTATTTGTCTTGTTTCAACTGATTTTGTAACATTTCTTCCATCGAGTATTACTTTCATATTTCTCAAATCTTCGCTAAAGTTAGACATTATATCGATTAACATCTCAAAATGTTTAGAATAATCTTGTGTGCGTATATTAATAGAGCTAGTTTCCTTAGGAGAAGCCATACTTCTTAAATTTCTTACCATCGATGAGTTTTCCGGAACACCGACGCCATCAGCATATTTCGGTATTTTCAAACGACTTAGAATCGTTTTTGTAACACTAGCTTTAGCAACCTTAGTTCCTACCGGTGCATTTGGAATATAGACATTTCTACCTTGAGGAATAAATGGTTCTTGACCAGGGAATTGAACTAGCTCTTTATATAGCGGACCGACTTGGTCGTTTACGATCATATCTCCGCCCGGATGGTAATTTGTTCCTTTAGCATTCGGAATTGCTTGTTGCCCAGTTCTTCTACCACGATATTCAACATCAATAACGACATTTTTACTATATACTTCTGCTATTGCTGCTCTAGCTCTTTCAACCTCTGAATAATCCGCTGTAGCGTGTAAATGTTTCGCTCCAACACTAGTTTCATTGTAGTTTCTGATTTTGGATTGCGCTGTATTGATATTATTGACAACACTTGTATTATCGCCAAACAACTTCTTCAATTCGGGACTTATTTTGTTGTACTTCTCTAATGCAGACTGAGTCTGCTCAACCGTCAGCTTTGCTGGGTTATCAGCAATTAGGGTTTTAACTTCTGGAGGTAAAGCATTCCAATCAGACAGTTTCCCTTTAGTATCAAGCAACTTGTAAAGAGCATCTGCATTATCTACACCTAAAGTTTTCCTATCGGAATTATAGGCATTCCATAATTCCATCTCTTCTATTGTGTCATATAAGTTGAGCATTGCTTCATCATTGCCCACAAGAAGCTTTTTATCAGTAAGATAAAGATTGTTCCATTTACCAGATTCTCCCATGGCAATAGCAATTTCTTCTTTTGCATTTGTGCTAATATCAGCATTTTTAGCAATAAATTTTAGCTGTTGCCATCCTTCATCTGTTGAAGCCATATCTTTCAATACATCAGCCATGTTTGTTCTGACTTCGCCAGTTTTCGGATCGAGAGCCATCTGATTCCACTGAATATCGGCTTCTTCGGTGCCTTTAGCTAACATATCAAGATTTTTAGTTGTATCATCGACACTGGAATTCACTAAATCAGCGACTTCATCAACGGTCCATCCATACTGTTGCCAAACAGATGACATTTGTTCCAAACTGTAGCCTTGTTCCAACCGTAGTTTTGCTAAACCTAATATCATAGATTCAGAACTATTTTTATGTTCCTTATCCAATTCTTCAAGCAAAGCTTTTTGTCTTTGTACATTATCCTTAGTGCCTTCGATAATCGCTTTTCTATTCTGTTCATACTTCTCTTGTTCTGTATTTAAAGCTTTTCCAACACTATTTGCTCGTTCCTCAAGTTGTCTGTCAGTAAGCTTGCTTAATTTGTCTTGATACGCAGATTCAATTGCAATTCGTTGTTCAGATGTAAAGCCAGCAAGTTTTAGCTGCTTATCTGATAACTGATTATAGTTTGCTTCTATATATGCTCGTTCCTGATCAGATAGTTTTCGGCTATTTTTACTTGCATCAGATAAAATTTTGTTGATACGGTCAACTCTTTTTTTTGCTTGATCCGCTAACTGCTCACCATATTTTTTATCATTTTCAGCTTGTTGCTTTAAACTATCTTGAATGCCTTGGTTATCAACATCCTCAGCATTTTTCATTTTTCGTTCATACTCTTTGTCAATAGTTGCTTGTATAGAGTCAATAATTGCGTTATTTGCTTTAATAGCTTTATCAGCCGATCCTTTAACTCCATCTGCATATTCATCAATGTACTTGACTGCTTTTTCCCGTAATTCATAGGACTTAGTAATCACTTTATCTTGTTCTTCGGTTACTTTAGTTCCCCACTTAGCTCCTGCAAGTTGGTGTTCGTCATATGCTTTTTTACCAAGATAAACTGCTCCAGCAACTGCACCTAATGCAGCAATACCTATGGCGACTGGTCCAGCCAAACCTGCAATTGCTGTGCCCATACCGGCAATTCCTCCAGTTGTTGCACCGGCTGTTCCAGCACCAACTGCTGTTGTTGCGGCTGTTCCAACACCCGAAATTGAAGTTGCTAGGCCACCCAACGCTTTCTTTTCAGCTGCATCAGCTGCAAGTTTGACAATACCCTTTGAAAGTTTTCCAACACCTTTAGTGACAGATCCAACTATGGAAATACCACTCCCAAGTAGTTTGAGAGTTGGACCAGCTGCGGCAGCTATTAGTCCCCATTTGATAATGTTTCTTTGTTGCTCTTTATCTAAAGAGCTGAAAGACTTTGCTAGATTACCCAGACTTTTAATCAAAGGCTTAGAAGCTTCAAGACCATCTCTTAATGCATCAACAAGTGGACCCCCAAATTCAATAGCTGCATCTACTACTTCATTTTTCAACATCTTCAATTTGGATTCTGTTGTTTCATACCTTTTGCCTGCTTCTTCAGCAAGAGCCGTATTTTCGCCAAATGCTTTATTACCCATCTCAACTGCACCAGAGAAAACACCACTAGCATTAGCAGCTCTTAACAAGCTATCTCGCAATCGAACTTCTTTGATATCCATGTCATCTAAGACTTTAATAGCAGATGTTCCGTTTTCTTCAGCTTTACCAAGACCTTCAACAAATTTCATGATTGCCGTGCTTGGATCATCTTTGAACATTTTTGAAAATTGCTCGCCAGTTAGTCCAGCTACATCAGCAAACTGCTCCAATGAGGTTTTTGATTTATCAGCTTCTTTGTACATCTTCTTCAATTCAGACGAAGTGAAGCCCATTTCTTTAGAAACACCAGTTAGTTCCTTGCCACCGTTTCGAACAGCAGAAACCAATCGTTCCCATGACACACCTTGATCCTCAGCATGTCCCTTTAACTCTTCAAAGGCTCCGGTCCCTTTTTCAACAGCCAGTTGCATTTGAACCATGACTTTAGAAAAGGCAGATCCACCAGCTTCTGCTTCAACACCAACCGAACTTAACGCAGCAGCAAAACCTAAAATGTCCCCTTCACTCATTCCTACTTGGTGTCCTGCTCCAGCTAAACGTAATGCCATTTCGGATATTTCTGATTCGGTCGTTGCAAAGTTATTTCCCAAATCTACAATAGCTGAACCAAGATTGCTAAATTTATCTTGTGACATTTGTGTTATGTTAGCAAAACGAGCCAACTCAGTAGCAGCTGTTTCAGCGCTCATGTTTGTTGACTCACCTAAATCGATCATTACTTTAGTAAATGCCGAAACATTTTGCGTTTGAATGCCTAATTGTCCTGCAGCCTCTGCTACAGAGGCTATTTCTGAGTGCGTTGAAGGTAGTTGCTTAGCTAAATCTCTCAAACTGCTCTCTAAATCATCGTATGAATACACTACATTTCCGTTACTGTCCACAACTTCGTCAGAAGTTTTCTTGACACCAGCGAAAGCAGACTCCCAATCAATAGCTGCTTTTGTAACTGCTGTTGCTCCAGCAACTAATGGAAGAGTAATTCCTGTTGTTAATGATGATCCTACACTAGATACCACACTGCCAAACTTTTGGATTTTCTCGCCTTGTTTGATGAAAGCATCGCCCTGTTTGTTAAGCCATCCAGTAACTCCATTCATTTCAATATCAAGACGAGCTAATTGGCCAACAGTAGATTTTAATTGCTGCTCGTAGCCAGCTAGTTTAGCTTGAGCATCGTTATATTTTTGAGCTGCTTTAGCAGTTGTCGAAGTAGCATTTCCTTGAGAATCCAGAGTTTTATCATAAGCCTGTTTTAGGTATCCCAACTCATTCTTTTGTGCTTCAATAACCTTGTTTAATGCTTGCTGTTTGAAAGCTAATGTATCGATTTTCTTTCCGCCAGAATCGACTATTTTTAGCCCTGCTTGCATTTCTTTTGCTGCAGTTTTTGTTGCTCGAGTCGCTCCTGTTAGACTACTTGAAAATGCCGTAGTATCTAACCCTAGCGTTATCAGCATTTGACCTAAAGGCTTGCCATTTTGTACCACTTATTTACCTCCTTTCTTCACTTATTTATTTCTTTGAACCAATCTTCCATCGAAACAACTTCTCTTTGTATATTCACTGCTTCGGGGCTTTCAACATCCGAGAACATAATTTCGTCTAAGTAGCGAACGTCAGTTTCTAGAATCGTATTAATATTCCAGCCTGGGAAAGCTATGATTGTTTGCTTCATAAAATTAATAAGAGAAGAATAAAGCTCGCTTCCCTTTACACTTCCTTTTTTTCGTCGTTCTCCTCAGAGATTTCTTCTTTTCGCAAACCTAGAACACGATATAAAATGATATCCATGATTACAGGGTCTTCCACGTCAATGCCATTTAAAATTGCATTACCAGTTACTTGTTTATCGTCAAAAAGACCTGCTACAAAATTTGCTCTAAATTCTGTCAATTCTTCAGGTGTAGCAGGTAATGGCTTTCCATCTTTATCAGTTCTCTCCACCAATTCCGTTTCTTCTCGAACGTAATCAAGCCTTTTTTTGAATGGTACGAAGTCTTGAGTAAAGGTCTTGGTTTTGCCATCTTTCATACGAAGAGATAGTTTAATTTCTGTCATGTTCTTTCCTCCTAAAATAAATCAAAAAAGGCTAGTCAAATGACTAACCTTCAATAACAGTAATTGTGCATGTAGCTGTTTTTGCACCATCTTTTGTAGTAAAAGTAACATCAGTAGTCGCACCAACTGTTGCATCAGCTTTAACTGTGACTGTTCCACCACTCACTGTTGCTACAGCAGTATCAGAACTGGACCATGATCCAGTTTTATCACTTGCGTTTTCGGGTAATACAGTCGGTGTCAACTTAACTGACCCTCCAACCGCAACATCTGCGGTCGACTTATCTAAGCTTACACTTGCAACTGGAATCGGTAGTGTTTTAAAAGAAGGAATATCCACTTTCACAGATTCGCTATCTCCTACAACACGTGTCGCTTTGTACTCACCGGCAACTACGCTTTTATTTGCTTCTTCTCCAGTAATTGTTAAAGGTGAAGGACCTTCTTTTACAATTGAATCACCTTTATAAATTCTAAATGTCTCTACCATATTAATTTCCTTTCTTATGATAAATTGATAACTGCCCCGTCAGTTGTTGGCGATATTTCTCCAATTACGGGGACTGCTACTCCCCCGAAGTTTCTCCGAACAGTTCAGTGACTAAAGCAGCAAACGACTCGTCTCCAACTGCAAAGCCTACAGTCTCATTTGTGTCATCAATTTTTTTCGGAACTGGCGCAAACGTAAACTGATCCGCTTCAGGTGTCGGATTTGTCCCTTCTTTTGTATTCGCAGTGATAGATTCACGTCCAAATTTTCCAGCATATAATCCTGTTCCCATCTTTTCACCACGTAACGTTGATGATTCAAACAGAACTGCACAATAAGGCGGTTTTGTTTTCTCTCCAGCATGATAAACGCCATTTGTTGCCTTTGTGCGCCCTAATACTTCGTTTTCAACCTCAAAGGGCAAGTCTAGAGCGCTAAAGGTAGCAGCAACCTCACCAGTTCCCTCTTGAATGATAAAATAAGGGATATCTGATCCGTATGCTTTGACTGCTTCTGGAGAGAGGCCTGTAATTTCGAAAGCACTTGTCGCACCTTCATTTGTCTTTCCTTCAATTACATATTTTTTTGTAGGAACTGGATTTAAACTTTCATCCAAGATTTGAATTGTCGCTCTTTTGAAACCTACTAATGTCATTTTATTTCCTCCTTGTATGAGTGTACTGTCTAATCAGTACGTGTATATTTTCGTTTTCTGAATGCGGTCTATCTTCCCCATATATTTGAAAGAAATCCGCTTCTTCCATCCCTCGATCTAATTTGTCGTTCAGTTCTTCAATATCTGTTTTCCCTAGATCAATAAAAGCCATTACCTGAATGCGATAGCTTCTTGAATGGTATTTGTCTGATCCGTGAGATCCGTTTGTTTCTCCTACATTTTCAATCTTGAAATATGGTACTTGATCTAAGCTTTGGTATTTTTCAGGTACTGTATAGGGAAAGAAAAGATTCGAATCAATCTCCGGAAATATTTTCGGCAATATATTTACCGCTACTTCCGCAACTGGCGTCATAATCCTAATCCTCCTTTTAATTGTTCCATATACTCTTGCATTACAGTTTCTGCTTCGGTATCAGCAGTTTTTTCGATAAAATGCTGTCCACTTTGGAATTCAGAACCCATATTTACAACGTGAGCACGGAAGTAAGCACCTCGACCATATCCAACATCAACATCACCATTATCTTGAACCGCGCCTACTGTTACTGTCTCTTCAAGTAAGATCTTTCCAGTTGATGCATCAACTGGAGTATTCGCTTCTAAAGCTTCTCCAAGTTTGAAGCCTGCCGATTTTCCTGCCTTGCGACGGATCTTGCCTTCCACATCGGCAATGGTTTGTGCGACGTTTCTTTCTAAGTCGCCAAGATCGATTGTTACACTCATCATTCCACCGCCTTTAGTATTAAAAGCATGAAATCCTCGTTTTCAACATCTGGATTGATGTCAACAATGTTATATTGAACTCCCTTTATACTAACTATCATATCGGGAGTGACTGTTTGTTTTTGCTTTTGCCGAATCACAATGTTAACAGTGTTTTTATATGAAGTATCTTCACTTTTAACTTCGGTTAGATATTTCTGTTTGTATCCAAACCAAGGCCTCATCACCTGAACGTAATTCGGTATTTTTGTCCCATTAGGTCCTGTTTTAAAACCATCTTGTTTCAAAAACTGCGCGCGTTTAGTAAGTTTTCCTGTACGACTAACCGCCAATAGGATCACCTTCCTTAAACACCTTATATTCCGCTTTTAATAATGAAATCAAGCTTGTATATCCCAAATCGAATTCTCGCAAGGTGCCATTCATATTACTTGATTCAATCGTTGCCGATCTAGCTTTGTAATAATGGTCAGCAAGCATTATGGCAGCAGTGTTAAGCAATTCCACAATCTCGTTTTCTCGAACATAGAAAGAGGGCTTGTCTCTTCCGAGCGCCCCCTTAATTGTTCCGATTGCTGTTGTAAATGCTCTAATCACTTCTTTGTCGTCATCATCCGTATCAATTTTCATTGCAGCTTTGATTTCTTCTAAATCTTTTTTGGGATCTAACATACTATGAGCCCCCTTATTGAAGCTCTATAACAGCTCCATCAGTGGTAGGATCGACCGATAGAACTTCAGGGGCTGTTATTTTGACACTGCAGCCAGACGGAACGCAGATGCTAGTTTGATACGATGGTCAAACCATGCCGTTACAACAAACAAATTGATACCAGTCTTAACGTCTTTGTCCTGTTCGTATAACACATTGATATCATAGTTGAAATGAGAATATGAAAAGTCACCAATGACTGGAGTCACTGCTGCATCACTGAATACAACCGGTTTACCTAAAATTTGCTCTGGTTGTGCAGTGTATAATGTAGCATTTCCATTCGCTAACGTTTCAATAATTTCAAGATAGTCAGCATAACGCATAACAATTTTTGCATTTTCTCGGTAGTCTTCATGCAAATCTGCAACTGCTCCTTTGATAGCTTTATACATGTCAGCCGCTTCGATTTTTTTAATGTTAACGACAGTCGTATCATAAAAGCTCATATGTTCTTCACCAGTTTTTGGCGTTGTTGCGAAGGCTACTTTTCGTTCTTTAGCTGCCACTCCAGATTGCAAATTAGCTTCTACAGTAGTAACAAGATTAGTATTTGTTCCCAAAAGAATAGTTTCAGAAATACCTGTAAATACTTTGAATTTATTGCGTGTAAACGAAACTGTGTCCCCTGTTGCTTTAAGTTCTTTAGCTGTTTCTTCGTCCTCAATAAAGTCATCGTCATCGAGCGTGAAAGTTACTTTTGGAATCTCTAAATTTGGAATGCTTGTAATAGTTGACAAACCGCGTAGCTGATTTTTAACCACAGGATCAGAGATAACATCATTTGCAACAGTTTTAGGCAAGAACTTACCTCCACCTGTACTGTCGTCACCTAATACTTGGTATACATCAGTCGGCACTGCTTCTTTTGCCATTGTCTTGCGGATTAATTCAGCTTTAGCATCAATTACTTTTTGTTTCGGATCGGTTGAGTCTGAGAAGCTCCCTTTTGCTAAGCTAGCTTTCTGCTCGGCTTCTAATTGGTCATGCTGATTTTTGATAATTTCAAATCGTTGCTGTAAATCTCCCTTTGTTTGATTCAATTGATTCAATTCATCCATAGATGTTTTCGGATCAGCAGCTTTTTGAGTAATATCGTCATTTGTTTTTTGAATTTGGTTACCAATTGTAGCCATATCTTGTTTTAATTCGAAAATTGTTTTCATTTATTAAAGTCCTCCTATAATTGCGCCAATCAAGGCGTTGTTTTGTTTTGCTTCTTCGATCATTTTTTGTCTAGCTTTTTCTTCGTTTAGCGATTGAGTCGTTGACTCAAACTCTTTAGGAACGTTGTTATACTTTTGAAATAATTCCTTGCTGACACAAGCAGCAATTTGTACTGTTTCTGTAACTTCGTCACACAGCCCAATTTCTAAAGCTTCAACTGCTGATAGCCATGTTTCCTCATCCATGATTTGCTTGATCTTTGCTTCGCTTAGCTTGTCGCCGCCTTTAGATAAGTAAGTGATTACTGAAGACTCTGCGATTTTGTCTAAGTCATCTGCTTGTTTGCGTAACGCTTTAGCATTGCCTACGCTGTAGGTCCAAGGGTTATGAATCATTAACATGCTATTCTCAGGCATTACTACCTTGTCAGCACTAGCGACTATCACACTTGCAATTGAGGCAGCCAAAGCATCTACATGCGCTACGACCGTTGCTTTGTGTTGTTTCAGAATGTTTCCAATTGCAATTCCTTCGAAAACAGACCCACCAGGGGAATTTACATGTAAATTAATCTGCTCAATATCACCTAACGCCTTTAAATCTTTTTGGAAACTAGCCGCTGTCGTATCGGTGTCATTCCATTTATATGAGACGATTTCTCCATAAATCGAGATGTCAGCCTCTTTTGTATTGGCTGACTGCTTTACTTCCCAAAACTTTTTCACTTTTCCACCTCCCTTCAAGGCAAAATAAAAAGACCTAACTTTTTTCAGTTACGTCTTGATTGCTTTTATTTGATTTTCGTAGTGTAGGATCCATTTCCAATGGATACATATCGCCGGATATCCATAATTCAGAAGCTTTGCCACCCTTTGGTGGTAACTCTTCAAGCATCCTGACCTCATCTTGGGCCATCCAGCCGTCTCTAATTGCTCCATGATAGAATGCCTGTCGTGCAGTTGAATCACCTCTTAAAAGAGCATTGAGATTGAATTTAAAATAGATTCCATTAATACGCTCTTTTGAAGTTAAAATCTTCTTATTAAACTCTCGTTCATACTGTTTAACAATTGGGGAGAGAGTCATATTAACAAACAGTTGCATTAGCTGCTCGTTCGAAGAAAAACTATCGCTCGATTTATTCAGGAATACTCCAGGTACGTTATAGACATTTGCTATTCTATCTCTTGTGATATTCTCAGATATCTCCATATCTCCTGCGACAAAACTTCTTGCCATTTCCTTGATTTCAACACCAGGTTCTTGAAATAGCACTCCACCATTTTCTTCATAGAATCGCTTGAAATCTTCGACTACCGCTGCCCTTTTCTCATGATCTACGTTCGCCGAATAAGTCAATATGAAAGAATCTCTCAAAGACTGCATTTCTTTTAAAGAAAACTGCCTAACTGCTTTATCGAACTCATTTGAGTTCTTCAAAACTGCAATCGGGCTTATCCCCTTCCAATTTCCATTTCCAGCAATATGTCTTACATGTATAACGTCAGAATTATGCAAATAGAAGGTTTTACCATCACTATTTACTTGGTACCACAGTTCCTTTGATTGTTGTTCAATTACTGGCTCCACATAATTTGGATTGAAAGGAACTAATTTATCAAATTGTCCCCGAATATCTCTGAAAATCAATGCATATCCATTTCCGTTAGTGTTCCTGCTAACTTCTAAAACATTTATTACCATATCTAAAGTTTGATTAGGGTTTGGATAATAAACAAGTTTATCCATTTGTTCATCAAATTGCTGATCATAGTTTTTGTACTTTTTAAATGGTAGACTTGATAATGTATTAGATAGCCTTGAAACAATAGAGAAGATATTTTCATTTGTTTCAAGTGTTCCATTTTCAATTCCAAAAAAGGTTCGCCCGAACCATTTTGTAAAATCGCTCTTAGTTGAATAATCATTGATAATCGATTGTCTTACAAAACCAGGAATCAATTTATTTACTACCTTTTGAAATGTATTCACCGTTCCACCTCCCTTCATCGCTTCAACATGTCTCTAACAGATATAAAACCAACATTTGCATTACCTTGAGGCTTCACAAGCAAATCAATCACTTTCGTATGACTGTTTAAAGTAGCAGCAAAACCATCAATTTTCCGATTTTTATTTTGTTTTGAAGGTAAATAATTGGAATTCCTATCTTTAACTAATTTCACATTAGATAGATACCACGAATAAAGTTTTGAGTTATTAAAAATAACTTTTCCATCCAGTAACATTTCTTTAAAGTTTTGCATGGGGCCACCTAATGTTAAAAATCCTTGCCTCGTCTCCTCGGTAACAAATCCAAAGCTAATAAGTTCTTTATTTAGCCTTAAAGCTTTGGCTCTATCATAATTAATCTGAATTATGTCAAATGATTTAGACTTTTCTACAAACCATTCAAGCACATATTCGTAGTTAACATAATCGCCAGGAATGATAGTTAAATCACCTTGTTTTTCCCAAGTATTTATTCGCTCTTTGTTTTGATCGCGCTCGTATCTTGCTTGAGGAATCCACGTATGCTGTAAAACAAAAACCTCTCCATTATAAAGCGGAAATTCTAGCACCGCAGAGGTAAAGTCTTCGGTTTCTGATAAATCAAATCCGCCAACGCATTGTTTTCCTTTTAGCGATTCAAGATCTATTATTTTGTTATTCTTTTTTATTGTTGGCATATCAACAAAAGACAATTCGTCAATGTCAGAAAAAAGATTAAACTGTTTGGTTATCCAGTCTGCGTATTCTTTTGGGTCTTTTTTATCTTTTATAAAGTCATCCACCATGCCGACGAAATTCATTAAGCAAATGTTTGGGTTCGCTTTAATCCAATTTCTAGGATCAGAAGCTTCTTCTGGTGCATCTAATTTAGCAATATAGTAAAATGTCCGTTCGTCAAGATCATCTTCTAGATGTTCCAAACAATCTAAACCTTGCTCATAATAAGACATCAACGGGCCTTCTAAAATATATCCAGCAGTTGTTATATAAACGATCAAAGGTTGTTTTCGAGTCCCTCTCGATTTTTTTATTACATTAATTAACTTATAATTTGTAAACTCATGTATTTCATCAAAAATGCCAAAGTGAGTATTTAAACCGTCTAACTTCCTACTATCGGATGCCCGTGGCTCCATTTTGGAAAATGCCGGTTCATAATTAATAGAAGCTCGTTTGGGTTTTCCAAACTTTTTCATCAAAGCTGGCGACTGTTTAACCATCTCTGCTGCCTTATCAAATAGCAAACTAGCTTGATCTCTAGCATTGGCTAATACATAAACATTTGCTCCTTGTTCTCCATCGTAACCAACCATATAAGTTGATAAACCAGAAATCAGAGAGGTTTTCCCATTTTTACGTCCTACAAATATTAGCGCTTCTCGGAAACGTCTCTCACCAGTATCTTTATGTACCCATCCGTACATATTCCCTATGATAAAGTGTTGCCAAGGTTGAAGGACGAAACTATCAAAATCGCCTTCTGTCGGCTTGCATTTCTTTTCGATGTATCGAATTGGTCTATGTCCTCTTTCTTCATCAAATATCCATGGGAAATCACTAGTTCCTTGACGCTCCAAATCCCTCAAGTGTCTTTTTGCTGCTTGAATATTCTCTTTACTAGCTGGAATGCTCCTGTCAACTAACCTTTCCGCATACCATGTTGTTAATAATTCTGGATAAGGTTGCACGAGATAAGCGCCCCACGAGGACTGCTCGCTCAAGTAATCAGTCCACCAAGAAACGCGTTCCGTGTACGACATTTCAAGTATTTTTTTAGAAGTCATCGTCATCATCTTCATCTTGAGCCATTTTTATTGCTAGTTTTGCTCTTGCAGAAGGTGATAGTCCTAAGTCACTACCAAAAGAACGCATATTTTTTGAACAAGTATCAAGTTGCTTAATCAAAGGATTACCGATAGACTCAGGATTCTCAGCCTGAACTAAACTTGCTTGTGCTTGGAGTTTCATATGTTCTGAGTACCAATAGCAATACATCGCTAAGGGATAAACGTCTCCATTGGTGATCAATTCAATATGGAGCAATTCTTCTGACAAAAATTTAAAGGCCCTAACTGCTGTATTATCTAACCAGTTAGGAGCCTTTATTTTATCAGTGCGCATTTGAAGCTTCTCTTCCGCTTCAGCGCGCTTTTTTAAATCCTTGGTATTCTTTTTGTTTGGATTACCGTTTAACAATTGTAATTTTGCGCTTTTTGCTGGTTGTGGCATCTTATCACCTTCTTTCAACACTTTTACTTTTTATTCTTGAATAATTTTGAAATACTTGTCTGTATGCGCTTCAATATCGCCTAACATCCATTGAATAGTTTGATCTGCGATATCTGAGTTAAATAAATATTGAAACTGAATTTTAAAAATCATAAATTTATAGAACAATTTTGGCTTTATAGTAATGTCGATTCTTTTGCTTCCCATCATTTCGTTCCCTCCCCTTGTACACAAAAACTTGAAAAGCGGTAATTTTGCGAAGGAAGGACTGCACCGTTCTTCCCTGGCCCTCCTAAAAACTTTCGACAGTAGGGGGGCTATTGTTGATTTATCAAGATTTCTAGTCATCTTTCATTATTTGCAAAGAATTTAACCACATTGCTTTTAATCTTTGCTTTAGCCTTTCCTCCACTTCGTTCTGGGTGTTCTCGGTTATGGCAAGCATCGCACACTAACTCTAAGTTGTTCTCACACCAGAAGAGTGTAATATCTTCCCTTGCTTCTACAACGTGATGGACCACTGTACCTTTTGTGTATCTCTTACGTCTCTTACACTCTTGGCATAACCCAAAGTCACGTTGGATGATCGTATTTCTTAGCTTCCTCCACCTAGTAGTTTTATAAAGCTTATCAATGTCATCTCTTGGTCTTGCATAGCGATTCATTTAATATCATCACAATTTAGGTTACAGTTTAGTTTCACATTCCATACCTCCTTAATCTCTCCACAATATGCAGATCGCTCTTCCAACCATGCCCAATGTATATCAACCTATGCCGATCGATATATTCGTCACTAAACTGCTGATAGCATTCAAGCAGTGCATGTTTAGGTTTCAACTCCGCTTGTCGGATGTTCTTATGCCTTAGTATTCCTACTGACAGTTGGATATAATAGTAATGCATATCAGTCACCCCAACTCATAGATTACTTTAAGCTTGTCTGCTGAATACTCAAAGGCCTGTGTACTCTTGTAGTTCATCGTGTAACCATTCTCCGACTCATACTGATCGTTAGGCTTTATTGTTCCTAGCTGTCGGTGAATAACACCTTTAAGGTTTTGAGCTTCCATTGAGTGATAATGCCCTTGGTGAATCTCAAGCCAACTACTCTTGCTCCATACGTCTCGAAACTCGGTAGCGAATAACATAGGGTAATCGCCCTTCTTACCGAAGTGTCCATGAGTGAGCATAATGCCTACATTGTCTAGCTGATATGCGATTCTTGGTAGGTTGTGTTTGTTTACCAATACCTGTGGATAGAGTGTCTCTAAGTACATTAAGAACAAATACTCAAAGTCACTGTGATTACCACTGGCAAATTCAATCCGCACTTCTGAGCTTTTTCTTAATGATTCATCGATCAGCGTAATGAAGAATGTTTTAGCCAACTCAATTGCTTCGACCATATCCACATCTTCAAGTTGGGTGCCTTTGATCGTTTGACTTGACTTCATAGCGTTTGAGTGAAAGATGTCCCCCAACACTTCTATGACGATTATCTTATAGCCTTTATTTATGATTGCTAATACATCGGATAGATAGGTTTCAAACTTTCGTTCCGACAAAATAGGGAAGTGCAAATCAGCCAAAGGTATGACTAGATTGCACTCCCCTTTTATAGTTGGTTTAACAAAGGCTGGTTCAACAGATTGTAATAGCTTTGTTGCCAAATCCTTAATACTAGTGTTCGTTTTCGGCTTCACCACAAACTTCAACTGCTGATTCCATTTCTGAATATCAGCAGTTGTTGTGGTCCACTCGTTAGTAGTTACTTGAGATATCTCCCACTTATCTGGATCATATCCCTTATAAAGAAGAATATCTTTTGGCGTCTTACTTCGTTTCTGATAGAATGCCATCTTTACTTCAAACTCGGCTTGAGAGATTGTTCCATCAGGATTATGACGCTCATTTACTTTGATTGAATGGTCACTCGGTTGCTTAACACGCATATTCTTTTCGCTCGGTGGCAAACCCAACCTGGTACGTTTACTTCTAACACTTGGCCACGAGAACTCTTCTCCGAACTCCTCTGACAGCATAGGCGCTATCTCTATATTTGTTAGTCCTTCATTTGCCAACTCCGACAATCGTTTGACCTGCTGTTCCGTCCACTTAGTAATGTCTGCCACCTCGCTTTTCTGCAAAATAAAAAGCCACTCGCAATGAGTGACTAATAAAACTCTCATATCAGATACACGTCTGCCACAAGGGAATGAGAGTATTGACTTAAATTTAAAGCAACCTACACGCTCGCGATCTCGAGCCACCATATCCCACTATGCCACAATCCTCGGTTGCTTTCTCTGTTCGTTCGCATCAAGGTAGCGAAACACCAAGTTTTAACGGGATAACTATAAACCCTATTGGTGACACAGGATTCGAACCTGTGACGTTGCCGGTTCTTCCGGTCCTCCGTACAACCATATCCACCAACTTGAGGGAGCTACCCTCTGCGCGCTTTTTTTCTGGGATCTAAGTCCCGTGTTTTGAGATTGTTTATCCGACAAAAGCCTTGGGATAACTCAAGAGCTGATTGCCACGTGCTTTTGTTCAATCTCAATGTCACTGGAGTGGCACTGCCCCACTCACGTATCAATACCACAAAAGATTGGCTAGTTCCTTTGTTGATCGCCCCTAACAATATTGATACAATCAAGCGTCTTCTACTTCCGCCACAGTGACTATCGCCCACAGAATAATTTTTACGTATCAAAAGGAGGTTGAATGCCGTTGTGCTTGTGGGCGATATCTGATAATACTAATTTACCACGTTTTTAGACCTCGAAAGTTTGAAAATCGTTTAAATATCAAGGCTTCTATCCAATTCTTCAAAGAATTTGTCTCTTAAAGTGAATGCTTTATTCCTACCGCACTTGATAACTAGATTATCAACTAAACCTTGCATTGTATATTGCGGAAATCGTTTGATATACAACTCTCGTATGATCGTCTCAGTGTCACTGCCGCACTCATCGAGAAGCTCTTCCACAATCTGCTTATTGCGTTTCAAACGCCGGATCTGCTTGTCTGTTTCAATGGTCCACAATGTACCAAACATTGTATCACTGTCACTTCTGGACCCCTTGATATCTCCATTTATATCCTCTTCCCGATACGGAACACGTATCTCTTCTTCAAGCTTCCTGACGTACTTATCCGTATCTCGGTAATCTTTCAACACTGCCTTGACTCGTTCAACACGCCATTTCTCCAATCACTTGCCCTCCTCGGTTAATTTTGCCCCACACATAGGACAAAAGGTAATCTCAAACTCTGCTGTGTAACCCGCATTATCAACTTCAGCTGTAACATGCATTGTATTGCCATTCACTCCAACTTCCACACAGTCGGTACGTCCTGACCACAGATAATCAGATCTATACAAAGTTTCCCTACTCCTTGGATCGGGTTTACAGTACTCACACATTTACTCGACCTCCATATAATCTCTGACGAACTCTTCAATTTCTTCTTCGCTGTATTTTTTTCTTGTTCCAAATTCACTCTCGATCAGTCGCTGCCATACGTATTCTAGCAGCATTCCGTGAGAGAAATCATAAGCATACGAGCCAGCAGCTTTCAAATCCAATCACTTGCCCTCCTCATTGTCTTCCTTACCGAATATCACGCTTGCAACTACTGCCGCTATTACCGCTACAAATATCAAAACCGCTTCTGTCATTTTTGTGCCTTCTCAATTTCCCGCTCTAGCCATTCATCTTTCGTTGCTAGCAAGGCACCTTCTTTGGAGTAATATTCATTGATCAACCTTGCTGGATTTTCTTTGGTTCCCTCACCTTCAAACGAAACCACATGAATAACTTCCATCATTTTAACTTCACGAACATGATTTGATTTCTTCGGTAAATTCATTGATTATCCTCCGTTTATAAGATAGATTTGATTTTCTTCAGTTGCTTTCTCTTGATTCTTGATTTCTTTGTCCTACGATAAATTTGATGATATTTCTTGACCCTTGGATCTCTTGATTGTTTGATTTGAATATTTAGAACAGCTTCATCCATTGATGCACCGAATAGCCTAAAAGCATTCGATATACTGTTTACTATTTCTTCAATTGATCCGCGGGACCAAGTAAGCAACCTTTGGTTAGTTTCATCCGATGCCATTTTCATCCCCCTGCTTCCATCGCATCTCGCACTAACGGATCGTTGATAATAATCTTGTACTTCATCTGCTCATGCTGCAGCTGTTCTTGTAACTGCTCAATCTGCTTCTGTTGGTCCACTATTGTATAGGATAGCCAACTTAGACCTGCGATTGTCAGCAGTATTGATACAATAGCTAGTACTGTATAGTGATTAATTTTCATTGGCTTTCAACTCCCAAAATGGTGCCAATTTATATAGTTTTCCGACTTCTCTATTCAGCGAACGAACCATACTTTCTAGTACAGTCGCCCTTGTTCCGATCGTGACATTTCGCTTTTTGGCTTTTTTAACGCTTGTTATGCCGATGTTGTGGCTGAGTTCATCAAAAATCAAAATGCCCTCATAATAGTATTTCCAACCTAAATCTTGATTGGCTTGGATCACTTCCCATAGTTCGTTAGTTACCACGAGATAGTTATAATCACCGATAAACGTTTGACTTGCCCTTGATTTCAAATCAGCTAGCGTGACTTTGATCTCATAACAGCGAATCGTGTTATCTGTTGAATACGTGATATAGTCCACTCGCTCTTTGCCGTACCAACCGATAGTGACTTCAAAACATCCGAAAACACCCATTTTATTTGTATAGTTCCATAAGCATTTCTCTGCTTGTCTGGTCAAATCTGTCTTCAATTGATCACTCCTTCAGTTTGCTATCGCTGACGATTGCGGAATTAAAGAACATCCCTGAAATAACATGCAGCGTTGCAATATCCATACTTACTGCCATATTTGTTTCTCTTTAAATCAAGCTTTTTTAAGCAGTATCCACAATACAGTTGATGTTCAGCTTGTTCGCCAATCATAGCAATCCACTGTTTACGTTTTTTCTTTCTTTGCCGAGCATTCATCATTCTTCCTCCTGTTCCAAAGACCATTGAGCGAATGCTGATAGGACTTCTGCTGCTTGCTTCCTAGTCAATCTTGCAAGAGCATTTTTAGACTTCAATAACCCCTCCGTACAATCTTTTTCTAGCTGATTAGAAGAAATAGTTAGCAAATTAAAAAGAGAATGAATTGCTTTGATTAGTGATCCATTTGAGCCTGCGTTGATTTTCAGTTGCCCTAGCACAATCTGCTGATTCTCGTTAAGTTTCTCTGTAACAGGATGTAAATCTAATTGACTAGGGTTTAAGTAGGTCACTCGTGATTGAGTAAGTGCCACTTCAAGTAGCGGCTCGTTTTCATCTTGTGTTACTCTCATAACTTCTCCCTGATACCCTTGGAAATAAACTTTATCGCCTGCTTTAATTTCACTCATAATCATTCCTCGCTTTCTGCTATTTCGTCGGATTACAAACTGGTGGCTCGATCAAAGTCTGTGTTTTATAGTCGACCCATGTCTCATCTCCGAAATTTTGATAGATTGCCACTTCTTCTTCGCTTAGGAATCTAGCAACCATCTTTCGATGTGCAAAGCCAGCTGATACTGCGCCTTTGCCTGTTAGCTTCGGTTTGGTTTTCCAAATCAGATCGGTAGTGAAATACCTGCCACAATTCTTAACAAGATAGTCAACTGCTTCTCTTCCTGAATTGTGGATCTCAACGTCCATCACACCACCACGCATCATGTCGTAGTAATAAGTTATTGCTTGTTTTGCCATTTTCTTCCCCTTTCCAGTTGGTTATTTTGGTGGATAGTGGAATCATCTACTATCCTCTTTAAAGCATTGAATGCAAATATATGAATTATCTATCTTCCGTAGTTGTCCAACGCAGTTGCACTTAAAGCATTTAATAACCCTACCTTTTCGATAGTTTCTTCCGCTAATGGTGTCTAACGTCTTTGATAAACGCATCATTTCAGATAGATTCACCCTTCTTGCACCAGAATCAATAACAGCAATTCGTTCATCTTCCATGACTTCCTCCATTCCGCTATTTCTGTCGACTACTAACTCAATATCTCGACCGTTGCACCTGCAAAATTGCCTTTCTTCAAAGGTATCTGCAATCTGCATGCTCGATCCAATGTCCATTTGTTCAGCCCTGACATCTCTGCGGCTTCACGCTGTGTGCTGAATTCTTTGACTTCACCATCTGGAAAAGTAAATCTGACTGGCGTTGAGTTGTATCTATTCTGCTTTGGTCGATCGTAACTCTTTCCCCACAAAGCCTTTCTCAAAACTCTGATTTCGTCTTCATCAGCACCTGGCGTATTAACTAACTTTTCCAACCGATACAAATCTTCTTTATTAGTCATCATTCCACCCTCTTCATATTTCGCAATTTAACTACTGTCCGATCGCTGCCAAACGTCACAATAGCTGAGTTCTCAAGCACTTTGACACACACTGCTTTGAAAGGTGTTTTAAAACGTTCGGTCACACACCAATACTCGATGCCTGCTTTTACTCTACGTTGCTTTCTGACTACTCGTGGCGGTGGGCTATACTTACCGTCTTGCACGCCTGTTACTGTGTCTGCTAGTTTCATTTGACTTCCTCCACCGGCACTGGTACTGCAAACTGTTTGATTTCTGGAAAATGCTTATCTAGTTCTTCTTGAGTAAACTTCTGAGCATTTCCTTGGCGGTACGAGACTTTACCATCCTCATCTACACAATAATGAACAGGATACGGTACATAAGGCACCGGCATTAGAAATAGTGGTTCTTTCTCCACTTCATATCCAAACATCCACGCTTTAGCAGTCAGTTCATCATTTTCGTTGTCTACAACCCAATTTTGAAAATCTTCCGAGCCAACATCTTCGCCATTGGAGATTTCATAATATCCATCTAGGCAATCAGCAAGTGTAGCTTTTTCTTTGCATCGTTCAATCCAATCAGCCGCAAACTTTGGCACAGTTACTTTTGGTTGTTCGTCAAGTTGCTCAATCTTTTTCTGTGAAATTAAAAGTCCCATATATATTCCTGTGCCTATGCCTCTGGAAATTCCAGTGCTTTTCATGTCGGTACATAATTTATAAAATTCATTTTTATTTTTTTCTATGTCATCAATCAATTCTTGTTTGTTCATCTTTGCTCCTCCGTTCCATTTCCTCGGCTAGCCATTCTTGTTGCTTGAGCAATCTCTCGACATGGCTGTCGATTACTTTCTTTCTCCATACTAGGTCCTTATCCGACATGTTTCTGATTTGGATTTGTGTTGGTGTCATCTGCTCACCTCTCAAAATGGAAGATCTTGACTATCGATCTCGATAGACGAATTACCAAATGGGTCTGATTGCGCGTTGTTGCGGTTTTGCTGTGCGTTGGCATTATTACTCGTTTGGTTGTTTGAAACGCCACCACCGCTGTTTTTGGTGTCTAAAAACTCAATTCCGCCGTATTGGTTCGCTACAACCTCGATAACCGTTCTTTTCTGTCCGTCTTGCGTTTCATAACTTCTGCTAGTCAGCTTACCGTTGACAGCAATTTTTGATCCCTTGTTTGTGTAGTTGGCTAGTGATTCGGCTTGTTTCTCCCACACTACGATCGGAATGAAATATGATTTCTTGTTGTCGCCCCATCCATCGTCTAAAGCCAGCGTATTCGTTGCCACCGCTTTTCCAGACTTCGTGTACTTCAATTCGTTGTCTCTTACCAATCTGCCGATTAAATTTACTGTATTCATTTTTCTTCCTCCAATATCTCAATTTCAATTCTTGGGCAATCTTTATCAACCACAAAATAATGATGAATTTCTTTAATTTCATTGAATCCATCGTTTTCAATCATCCTAGCTTCTTGCATGCCATCTAATATAAATTTGACACCAAAAGCAACATTGTCGGGATCCTTGCGCTTGTTTTTGCAGTACCAAGTGATTTTCAAGTTGATTGGCGTTGTCACTCTTAGCCCTGCCGCTTTCGCCATCAAGAATGCATAGCAACATTTTTCTGTGTTCTCCTTTTTCAACTTAGCGCCTGCATAGCGGTTCGTCCGCTGGCTATTGATGAACTTGTTCAAGTCAATCAATTCACCAGGAATTACAATCTTTTTGTTATAAGGCATTTCGTTTGTCCAAGAGGTCCAAAGTTATGACCGCTATATCCCTTTCCGTTAGATTCAATTTCTTTGCAACCTCTGTTGGCTTCATACCAGAATCTAAGAGTGCCGCCGCTCTCACGAGTAATCTTTTAGGAAAATCAAACCGCCATCCGTCTAAGCAAATCACTTTCTCCATATCATCCGCCTCCATTTTTCAAACTCATGTATAGCTGCTGCGCCTCTTTCCATAGTTCATCTGTCGTGACATCCATGAAATTCTTTCCAAAGTGATTGCTGTCTACTAACCGCTTTGATATAAGCAAATGTCGATACATAAGCATGAACACTCTGAATTTAGCTTCTGCTCCAGTAGATTCTGTATCACCTGTCTCTTTCACATAAGCAGTCATAGACTCTAGTGGAAACCTCATCGATTCTTGATGTTCAGCAGGCAAAAGGTTGAATATCAATTTCACAGGCTTACTAAAATCCCTCTGTGTCTCCGACATCTTCTAAGAACCTCCTTAAATCTTCATCAGTCACTTTTGGCTTGTTGCTAGAATAATCGACTGGCTCCTTTGCCCAATCCGGAAGTTGTTCTTGCCTAGTAGAATTTGAGAATGATTTTTTGGGAGTCAAATCATACTGATCTAGATATCGTTTGTCTCTTATCCATCTAAAAAACTCCTGTGCGTTGTACCAACTGTTTAATTCGATATAAGCCATGTAGTTGTCAAAACCTGTCTTAAACCTTTCAAACTCTGTCTGGTTAGTAACCTTCTTGCTAAATTGTTCTTTAGCCTTCTTTTTTTGTGTCTTTTTAGGGTACCTTTCCCAAAATTGTTCGAATCGAGCTATATATAAATTAGTACTTGGTATAGATAAGTCATTAGTAAAAGAATAAGTACTTAGTAGCTTCCGATTTTCTACTTCTTGGTTTTCTACTTCTTGGTTTTCTACTTCTTGAAAATCGGTAAGTGGTGAACTTGTTGTTAAATCAACGTTTTCTCTAATTTCCGTCCTCCACTCAACTATTTTTCCTGATTCATTTCTAATCGGAAACCTACGTACATACCCTTTTTCTGTTAATTCGTTCCAACCACTTCTGAAACTTGCTTTCTTGTCGGTAGCATGTTCAATCAATTCTTCCAAATAAATTACCCAATCATCAGGAAGACTAAGGATGTAACACATTATTCCTTTAGCCTTCCAACTAATATCGTTTCGACGAAGTATCTCGTTATGGATAATTGAGTAATTGTTCGTTTTGGACTGGCGGAATATTTGAGTTCTTACTTCTGCCACGTTATCCCTCCTCTGATAGCTTGACTTTTTCCGATAGCAGCCCTTTAAGCTTTTCCGAAATCTTCTTACACTCAGAAAAGTATTCCATTTCTTTCAGATAATCTTGTCCTTTTTGTGTATCCAATATGCTGCATATCCCAGATTCAGGGGAGCATGGGCACCATTCTTTACTACAATATCTGAAATTTAGTATTAATCTTGTTAGTTCAACGATCAGTTTATTGCCGACTAGAAACAATTCCTTATCTTCATTGCCACAAGCTATATCATTCTGGTTGAAGAAAATAAGGTGTTTCAAATCAATGGTCGAAAATTCTAATTTTTCCAAGAAATCAACCTCCTATCCTCAATTTTTTAATCTCGTCTTGATTCAGCTTCACGCCGATTACGTGATACTTGTTTTTAAACTCCGTAATCCCCATTTGATGCTTCTCGATATGATGGGTTCTACAAAGTGCTGCAAAAGTAAATTCTGTGTGATCTACTTCTTTCCGCTTTCGTCTGCCTAGGGCTTTGTCAAAGTGATCGATGTCAGCGTTCTTTTTACCGCAAATGCAGCAGGTTCGATTCATTACACATTTATAAAAGAAATACTGAATGTTTTGTGGCGGAACCTCGTATCCATCTTTGAAAGGGATATCTCCATCGAAGATAAAGTCGAGTATCAAATCAGCCAGCAAAGATACATCATCCACTGTATTCGTGGAAATATTTTTCAAACTAATATTTTTTCCTGTTAAAAACCGAAATTGCCAGTAAAATATATTTTTTAAGTCGTCGAATGGTTGTCCGGTGTATCTGTAAATATCATTCATGAGAGAAAACACAAACGCCCTCTGTTCGACTGTGAACCCTCGTGGGTCTTTGATGAATATTTCCGCCTGTCGCTCGCCGTCATATCCATCAAAGATTGTTTTGAGACGCGCGATATTTAGTTCATCTTTGAGTTCTAGCGTCAGGCGATTGCCTTCAACTTTTATTATTTTTGCGAGATACGAAAGGTTGTTCATTTACATCACTTCTTCTTTTTGGCTTCTTTTTCATACCCGTTGACCCATTTAGTCAAAGTATTCATAACCAAACCGAAATCATAGCCGCTGAAATCATCAAGTGCTTTAGCTTGAGAGATCCCGTTTGACATCTTCGCTTGTTCGAAAAAGGCTTCTTTCGGCTGGCCTTTCAAGTCATGTAGTTTTTGTAACTGAATTTCAATTGCTTCTTTCTGCTCTGGTTCTGCTGGAATGCGTTTAAGAATTTCTTTTTGAAAAACATCTGGATCAACTTCATCAGTCGGAATGTTAAATTCTTTAAGAAAGAATGTTTTTTCGGCATAAGTTAGTGCTTGCCCGTATGCGTATGAAGCATTCTCATCATCCGCCATAGCAGCAAACAAAACTTCTTCTCTTTCTGAAGGATTATCAGCGTTGATCCATGTATATTTCATGTCCAATGTCACTAAATAGTTGAAAATATCTTTTTTTGTCTTTTCGTTTATACCTACTTTTTGTCGTTCGATTTCTTTATGAAGAACTTCGGTTTTCAAATAGAGGTTTAAACTATTCATATGACGGTTAAATTCCGTTAGAACCGTTTCAGAACTCACAACAGCAAATTTCATATACTGTTTTTGTTCCTTTTTGATATACGGAATCTTTTTTCTGAGAGTGATTAATTTCTGAATAATGTTTTTCTCTGCCATTAAATCAAATCCTTTCCTAAAACTGGTTCAGCGCTCCAAACCAAATCTTTGTCTTTTTCGTCAAATATGAATTCGCAGATGTCTTCAGCATGGACAAGATATTGTTTTGTTTTTTCGTAAACCTCATCCAATGAAAAGATGATTGTATTTGGATTGAGTTTCACAAAAACGATAAACAATTCATCGTCAGCGTTGACTGCACGAGGTTTGTAGCTTGTCATGATGCGTTCTTCCTTGTATTCATCAAACCCTTTAAATTGGTGGATATTAGGCATCACATGACTGGTTTCGTCTTGCATCAGGTTGTCGTAGTTTGTTGCGATATAATCTGACATCTTCCCACTCCTCTCGATTTGTGGTAAACTTAGGTAAATATTTTTTCATAATTGACTGACTAAAGCTTGCCGGCTAGTCGGTCTTTTTTTGTTGAATAAGGTATTTTGTTAGATGTTGCATGAGTTTAAATATTTTTCCGTCGTCAAGATAGATAGCCACGGTTTCTTTGTCCTGTTTATTTTGTGCGATCAACACTAACTCTCCGTGCATGTCATGAAGCGAAAGCTGTGATTCGTTTCTTTGCACTTTGTCCGATACACGTAAGATTTCACTCATACAATCCCCTTCCGTTTCTTCATCCGTTCAATATTCTGCCTTGACTGAATCAACGGCTTGTTATGCTTGTACCAACGATCAGCAATGATTTTGCCGATGCGTAGCGCTTCAGCTCTATTCATACCGTCTCACCTTCCTTTTGCTCTTGTAGTTAAGACTGACTCCATATGGTCCTGTGTCGGAGCTCATGAATACTGGTCCTTTTTTTGCAGCAAGTTTGATATCTCCGTCCGTTGTTTCCAAATTTAGGAATACTGGTGTTTCAGTGATTCGTAGATACCAAATACAAAACTTCTTAATCATAGTTTCTCCTCCTTGAAGTATCGATCGATCAAAGCGAGCGCTTCTTCTTTTGTGTGGACTGTATGAGTCGTGTGTCCGTCTGTGAATGTTACTGTTATCATGTGGTTCCTCCTTTGGTATAATTGTTTAAAAACTGGTGGTGTTATTAATGCAATTGGATTCAACTGTTACCTTCGCGCTTATTGTTGCCGTTATTTCACTGATATCTCCGATGATTACGACTTATCTAAGTAACAAACACGATCTAAAAGTCAATGAAATAAAGTTTAAACAAAAGAAATACGAGCAAAACGATCTATATGTTAAAAGAATGTTTGATAACTTTGTTCAATCTTTTGGAGAAGTTATGGAATATCCTCAAGCGAACAATCAGAAAAGATTCGGCAAGTATTATTTCAGTTGCCTGAACTATGTTCCTAAGAAAGATTATGAAACCTTTGTTGAATTCTATGATATTTATAAAAGTTCAAACGATGAAGTTACGGTTGAATTCTTCACGTTAAGAATCCTTCCTATCACGCGTTCAATTATAAAAAGCTATGAAAATAGTGAAACCAATGCAAATCCCGAGAGCGTACCACTTATAAAAAGAATTTTCGGGAAATAGTTTTTTCATTAGCTCATTACAAATGAAAGCTACAGAATAGACTATCAAGCATAGTATTTGTTCCACCCTAGCCCCTCCTTCCGCGTGGGGTTATTTTTCATCCAATACTCCAGTTGCGATCGGCCACTTCATCAATACCCAACAAATCTGCAATAGCATAGATATGCTCTTTCATCAGCTCTTGAAAGTCCTCGTAAGTTGCTGGCTTTCCGTCTACTTGTAAATTCGATGATTCGGCATACTCCATTGCACTTTTTAGCGCATCTTTGACGTTCTCAAATTCCATTATTTCTCCTCCAATTCCAAAACGTTCAATACTGCAGGCGTTGCTTGCAAATCTGCCAGACTAAAGTGTTCATAGGTTAGTACGTTTAAATAAGCTAAGGCTTCATCAAAATCTACTCGCTTAATCGACGTATAACGGACAACGTTCATGCGTTTCTTTAACTTAGAGTGAATACGGCTCATGAACATACCTTTCCAAGCTTTAAATAGATTGCCACTGTATGTTTTACCTTGGCGCTTTTGATGTTCTTCGGTTAAGCTAATGGCAAGTTTGCTGACAATTGAACGCAATTCCTTTTGCTCTTCATAGGTGATAGTGACTTGCTCAGACATTTTTTCATATAATGAGCGGCTTTCACTGACGTGCTCTTTTACTTCGTCTTTCAGCTCAATCATTTCTTCTTTGACATTTCCCATTTCACGCAACAAACTTACCAGCGCTTCACTTTGTTTGCCTTGTGTTTCCAATGTGTGGATCAATGCGATCGTGTTGTTTTTAGTTAATTGATTACCCATGCTACTTCTCCTCCGATTTCTTGTTTGATTTGTTTTAATAGTTTTTCAACTCTGGAAATTGAATCCGTGAGTTTTTGCTTTGTCTCATCGTTCGCACCAGCGATTGCTTGCGAATCGTATACCGTTACCGCTTGTTCTTTAACAAATTGATTCATATTGATAATGAGTTTATGAACACTGATATCGGCATCACGTTGTAGACGTTTTAGGTGTGCTTGTTCTAGTTCATCATTTTCAACCTTCGCTTTTTCTTGCAACGCTTTTTCGGAATCCGCTATCCGTTGTTTCAAAGCTTCCTGTTCAGCTTTAAGCGATTGATTTTCTTTGGTGATTTCATCAATAATCTTTGTAGATTGCTTAAGCTGCTGATAGTCGTCTGGAACCTTCTCGACAATGACTTCTTTTTCAACTACTTCCGTTTCTTGCTCATTCAGATCATCAATCATCTGTGCTTGTAGTTTAATTTGCTCATCCTTTGCTTTTAGCTGTTTCTCAAGCTCTCGATATTCTTTGGTGGTTTTTATATCGCCTGAGAGCACCATTTCTACCGCTTCTGGTTTAGCTGACGGTTTGGATATTTCTGTTTTGAGTGTGGTTGGTAGTTCTTGGAACATTTCGATTTGTTTGTATTCGTCCATCTGATGGACAAATTTAGCTTGGTTGATGTAGTTATAAACAGTTTGTTTTTTCAATCCAATTGAATTGAACCATTTCTCGAATGTGCCTGTTTTGAAACTAGCAAGTTTTTCTTGTGCTTCAATTAACTTCTCGCCTAATTGAATTGAGCTGTTTAGAACGATTGATTGTAGTTCCTGTTCTTTTAGTTTTAAAAATTGAGCAGTGGTATCATCTACTATTGAATAGTCAAAATTTGTTGAAACTTCATTCAATGTCATTCTCCTTTCTTTGGTATAATTTCCTTATCAGTCAGTGGTCGGCTGAAATAATTGATAAGGAGGTATTAATATGAAAGAATATAAATTTGAATATCATTCTGAATTGCCAATTGAATTCGTTGATATGTTCAAGGTTGATATTCCTGCTGAAACACGCACTTACTTCAATATCGACTCAAACATGATTGTTCAAGAATTTGAAGATGATACAGTGTTATGCATTACAAGAGACGATTATCAACTTTCGATTCATTCGAATAAGAAGTTTAATCAGACAATTCCGGTAAGAAGTAAGAAGGTTATTATTTCTTTTGAGGAATAACCGTTCCATAACCAGTAGTCGGATTGTATAATATTTGTTGCTCCTCGCTACTCCTAATAGCTTGGAGCAATTCTTTTACTTCGTTTGGTGTTGCCTCGATTGTGATTTTCATTTCTCTCACCTCACTTCTATTTGCCGATTCAATCGGTTTTGATAAAGTAGTTCTTGATAACTCCTTAATTCCCGAATCGATAAATCTCGTTGTGTATCAGTCAGTGGTACTTTCCGATCGTGTAACTGCTCATGCAAACTTCTAACTTTTTCTTTGGCTAGGGTGTCGATTAGTAGCTCTTGTTGCAAGTTGTAGTTCATGCTGTAACACCACCAAGCACCTCGTGTGGCGACAATTTATTGGTTAGATACTTGTTAGTGTCTTTCCACTTTAGAAACCATAAGAATGTTTGGTAATGAATAAATGTGGTCGAAGGTCCCGGACGAAGCAAGCCTTCTGCAAATTCAGGAATTTCGTCCATCTCCTTGCAATATTGCAGCAAAGCCGATTTTGACATTCCATGAAATTTTTCTAGGATAAGCCCTTGCCGATACCAATCATCTGGATTTACTTCTTTTTCAGCAGATATGATCAATTCTTTTAATGTCGGCTTTTTCAATTTGATCCCTCCTATCTGATTTTGTAATGAGCAATAATGTTGGTGATTTGTTTCGGATGTTGTTCAGGGTTGTTTAAAACTCTTCGAAGATATTGCTCGGACACGTTTAACGCACTTGCAACATCTGGGATTAGCCATCCTTGTGCATTGAAATAGTCTAAAATCTTTTGAACTGTTTCCTTTGAAATTGCCATTCTATTCACCTCACTTGTCAAATTTTGAAACAAGTTTAACAACCGTTTTAGAAATTATGTTGACATAGATAGATTAATAATCTATACTAAGTGCATAGTTAAATAAGACATATAAACATTGATTTAAAGGCTTTCTTGGCGGTTGGCATTTATTAATCAACGGCGTTTTTGTTGTCTTCTTAGTTGTTAAACTTGTTTACAAAACATAGTATAGATTATTAATGTATATAAGTCAAACATTTTTACATTATTTATCTAAACTTTTTTTGTAAGCATTCAGAAAGGTTGAATTATCAATGAATACTTACGAAACAATAAAAGAATTAGCGAAAGAAAAAGGACTATCTATTAGACAGCTAGAAATAAACTTTGGATATTCAAATGGATATTTGGGCAGTTGGAAAAGACAAACGCCTAACTCAATTGAATTGGCCCGTTTGGCTGATTATTTTGGAGTAAGTGTAGATTATTTATTGGGAAGAGAAGAAAAGACTTCTTTGGCAGAGAAACATGACGTATTTGCGTTTGACGGAGAACCAGTAACAGATGAAGAAGTAGAGTTCTTGAAATCAGTTCTAGCTGCCAAAAGAGCTGCAGATAAAAAGAGTAAAGCGATGTGATGTGTATATGTGCGAGGTTAATCATCATTTGCTAAAAATAGTAAATGATATGGGTTTGGATCTGATCTTTACGGATATGGATCGAAGCGGTATATATTACGCTGAAGAAAAAACGATTTTTCTAAGCGATAGATTACTTGAAAAAAATTCTGATTTTGAAATATCTCATGAGCTGGGGCACTGTATTAAGAAACACGAAGAATTATCAGATTACTATAATGCAACTGATTATGGTAGACGTAAGTTAGAATTCGAAGCCAATAGAATTGCGATTGAAATCCTATTGTATATATGGGCAAATGAATACGACTTTGACAAAGAGCAATTGAATGCGGTTAAATTTATGGAGTACTACAATATTCCGTGGACTTTAGAGGGATACGTTCGAGAAAGCATGAGGAATTACGCATAAAAATACCCCTACCGAAGTTACAGCTTCGATAAGGGCTACTCATTTCTGAGTGATTACAAAATTATTATATCAAAGAAATGAGGTAATTGAATGAAAAAAGTGGTTTTTGGGATTGTCTTCATTGGTATCTTTCTATCGGGATGTACTTCTTCAAACAGTTCTAGCCAGACGAAAGAAACATCAAAAACTAATTCTTCGTCAAAAGATATTACATCTTGGAGTTCTGGGGAGTCGTATTCAAGTCCCTTTTTAAATGACAGTACAGAAGAATCAGTATCTACTAATCAAACATATGGTTTAAATGAAGAGGCATTTGTTGGAACCTCTGCTACAGAACCTGTATATTCTCTTAAAATAGTGAAAGCTACAACCAAGCTTGATAACACAGATGATTTTTATACTAATGGTAAACCTGAAAACACAGTTCAAGTCACTTACGAGTATAAAAACTATAATTATGATAATCCTTTAATTGTAAGATCTCAATTTATCAATGGATATGATTCAACCGGGCTGGCAGGAGAAACGCTCTCTATCATGCAAGGACAAACTGAAGTTTCTAAAGGCAAAACAGCTCAGTCAACAATATACATCGTTATGAATGAACCGATGACAAACAAATCAGAAATTGAAATTGAGTACATCAATGATTTTTCATTAAATTTTGAAGGATCATTAGTTTTCAAGGTTCCATTAGAACACTAAAAAACACGCCCCTCTTTCTTGGCGGTCAGAAGGCGTGTGAAACAAAATAAACGATAGGCTTATTTAGTCATGCCTATTGTATCAAAGAATCGAGGTAGACACAATGTGGGTCGAAGATTTAGGTAACGGAAGATATAAATTCATAGAAAGATACAAAGATCCGTACTCTGAGAAGTATAAGAAAAAGAGCGTTATTCTTACAAGTAACTCCGCTCAAGCTTCTAACAAAGCACGTAAAATATTAGATAAAAGGATTAACGAAGCGGTTAACGAGAAGAAAAAAGAAAGAATCATGTTTCACGATGCGATAGATCAATGGTATGAGAGTCATAAAAAGCCTCTTAGAAATAGCTCTAAGATGGCATATTCGGCTACTATAAAAACGGTAAAAGAAATGATTAATTCTGATGTTTGGATGGATAACATCGATGCCCCACTTTTACAAGCGGCATTTAACAAGCTTGATTATTCGGATGAGTATATGTCTACAATAAAATCAATCTTCAATATGGTATTTGAATACGCTCGTAGAATGAGCTACATTGATTTTAATCCAATGACTGATATTATCATTAAGAAAAGACCAAAGACTCGTGAAGACTTCAAGAAGCTCGAGAACAAATACTTGGAGCGTGAAGAAGCTGAGAAACTTATTGAAGAACTATATCGTCGACCATCGACATATCGTTTAGGTAGACTCGCTGAATTTATGTTTTTAACAGGTATGCGTGTTGGTGAGGCTACAGCAATGCAACCCAATGATTTTGATATAAAGAATCAGCGAGCGTTTGTAAATGGATCAATCGACCGAACCGAAGGATACCGAAAAGGTGTCAAAGGACCAGTTAAAACAAACGCCTCTTACAGAACTATAGATATTACCCAAAGAACAATTGATCTTGTGCAGCGAACAATAGATGAAGTGAGTTTAGATGCTATTGATAACCCAAAATTCAAAAAATTAAACTATTTATTCGTAACAAAGAATGGTGTCCCAGTTCAAATAAACTCTTTCAACCTTGGATTAAAAAAAGCTGGAGCTAGAATTGGACTAGAACATAAAAATTTGTCTTCTCACATTTTTCGTCACACTCATATTTCTTGGCTCGCTGAAAAGGGCTATCCTCTGAAAGCGATCATGGATCGAGTTGGACATGAAGATTCTAAAATAACAAATCAAATATATACACACGTAACTAAAAACATGCGTGCTAACATACTTGAAGATTTGGAAAAGGATGGACTTTAATATACAATATTTTGCCCCTTTTCTGCCCCTTTACACTATATGTAAAAGACAAAACCCGTTAGAGCCCTAGAGCCCCAACGGGTTTTTTGCGAAATTATTTCACTGCGTCTTTAAGAGCTTTACCTGGTTTGAATGCAGGTACTTTGCTAGCAGGGATCTTGATTTCTTCACCAGTTTGTGGGTTGCGTCCTTTGCGTTCTGCACGAGAACGAACTTCAAAGTTACCAAAGCCGATCAATTGAACTTTTTCACCGTTAGCTAAAGCGTCTTGAATTGTTGAGAAGACAGCGTCTACTGCTGCTGTAGCGTCTTTCTTTGTCAAGTCAGTAGCTGCTGCAACTTTTTCGATTAATTCTGCTTTATTTGCCATGGATGGTTTCACCTCCTGATTATTTTTTTGATGTCATACATCAACAAAAATCTTGAGTGGTCCAAGTTTTTTGTCAAATATTGATATCCATCAATATTCTGATATAACGTTATCATAAGAACGTTGTAATATCAAGGATTTTAACGTTTTTACTACTGTTTTTTTTAGGATTTATCGTTTTTCTGTCAAAAGAATAGAATTCTTTGTCAAAAGCAGCAAAGTATGATAAAATCGCTACTTTCGTCTTCTTGGAATGATTCGAATCGGAGTTCCTTCAAAAGTAAATGCTTTCCGGATCTGATTCTCTAAAAAGCGCGCATAAGAAAAATGCATCAACTCTTCTTCATTAACAAAAATAACAAATGTTGGTGGCTTGACCGCAACTTGTGTCGCATAAAAAATCTTCAATCGTTTTCCTTTATCCGTTGGCGTTGGATTGATGGCTACTGCATCCATGATCACATCATTCAATAATGCAGAAGGGATACGCATGTTTTGATTCATGCTGACTTCTTCGATCAAAGCTGGTAACTGATTCAACCGCTGTTTCGTTGCCGCTGATACAAAGATGATCGGGGCATAATCTAAGTATTGAAACTCATCACGAATCTCCGCTTCAAAGTCTCGCATGGTATTGGTTTCTTTTTTTAGCAGATCCCATTTATTGACAACTAGGATGATCCCACGGCCAGCTTCATGAGCATAGCCAGCGATTCGTTTGTCCTGTTCACGAATTCCTTCTTCCGCATTCAAGACCATTAGAACCACATCGGAACGTTCGATGGCACGCATCGCTCGCATGACACTGTATTTCTCTGTTGATTCGTAAACTTTTCCTTTTTTACGCATTCCTGCAGTATCAATCATAGTGAACTCTTGCCCATTTTCACTTGTAAAATGAGTATCGATCGCATCCCGGGTCGTTCCTTCGATATCCGAAACGATGACACGTTCTTCACCTAAAATCGCATTGATTAACGAAGATTTCCCGACATTTGGTCGCCCAATCAAACTAAATTTGATGATCGATTCATCCTCTTCCTCTGCTTCTTCTGTAAAATGCTTAACGGCTTCATCAAGCACATCTCCGATCCCTAATCCATGACTGCCGGATATTGGATACGGATCACCTAATCCTAATGTATAGAATTCATAAATATCTGCACGCATTTCTGGATTGTCGACTTTATTGACCGCTAGAATCACAGGCTTATTGCTCTTATACAAAAGGCGAGCAACAAGTTCATCTGCATCCGTCACACCTTCTCTGGCACTCGTAATGAAGACGATCACATCTGCTTCATCGATCGCAATTTCTGCTTGATGTTTGATTTGATCCATAAACGGCTCATCGCCTAAGTCGATTCCACCTGTATCGATAATACTGAACTCTCGACCTAACCATTCACCTGTTGCATAAATTCGGTCTCTCGTCACACCCGGAGTATCCTCAACGATCGAGATTCGTTCTCCGGCAATCCGGTTGAAAATAGTCGATTTCCCGACATTCGGACGTCCGACGATCGCAATTGTTGGATTTGACATTTTTTACCCTCCATTTATAAGAAGCGAACTGCTGAATACAGCTGCTTCTGCTTTTCAATCTTTCTTAGTTTACCTAATGCATCACTAACTTGCAAGTCTTGATGACAAACAAAAAAGCAGCTTATAACAAATTCAAAAAACGAATCGTTATAAGCTGCTAGGCTAGATTATTCTTCGTCGTTATCTTTCAACGCATCGCCCAAGATATCACCCATGGTAAAACCAGTGGATTCTTCTGGTAATTCATAGTCATCTTCTGCAGGCGCTTCTTCCGCTTCCTCGGCTTTTTCTAGTGCTTTGATGCTCAAAGCAATCCGATGATCGGTTGGATTCACTTCAAGAACTTTCACTTGCACTTGATCACCTTCATGCAACACTTCATGAGGCGTTGCAATATGTTTATGTGAGATTTGCGAAATGTGGATCAATCCTTCTACACCAGGGAAGACTTCCACAAAAGCACCAAAACTAGTTAGTCGTTTTACTACACCATCTAAAACACTACCAACGGGTGCTTGTTCTTCGATATTGCTCCAAGGTCCAGGCAATGTATCTTTGATCGATAACGATACGCGTTCTTTATTTGGATCAACGGATAAGACACGGACATTGACAGTATCACCAACAGATAAAACATCACTCGGTTTGCCTACATGGGCATGAGAAATTTCTGAAACGTGTACTAAACCATCAATTCCACCCAAGTCAACAAAAGCCCCAAAATCGGTCAATCGTGCAACTTTCCCTTCGATTTCTTGACCTTCATAAAGATCAGCTAGCAAGGCTTCTTTTTGTTTCTCTTTTTCAGCCTCAACCACTGCTTTATGGGATAAAATCAAGCGGTTCTCAGAAGGTTCGATCTCAACAATCTTAAAGGTGAGTGTCTTGCCTTTATAATCTTCAAAATCAGCTACAAAGTGGTCCTCAACCATCGAAGCTGGCACAAATCCGCGTACGCCAACATCAACAACTAAGCCACCTTTGACTACATTTGTTACAGGCGCTTCAATGATCTTACCTGCTTGGAAATCTTTTTCGATATCTTCCCAAACTTTCTTCGCGTCTAAACGACGTTTTGAAAGTAGATAGCTGCCGTTTTCTTTATCTTTACCGATTGCAGAAATAACAACTAACTCTAAAACATCGCCCACTTTGACTACTTCATTGATATCCTCAACAGGCAATGTAGACAATTCTTTTGCTGGAACGACTCCTTCTACACCTGCTCCTTCGATGCCAACGATCGCTTGTTTGTCTTCGATGGCTAAAACTTCACCTTTGACAATATCGCCAACGTTCACTTCTTGGAAGTTATCCAAAGCAGCTTCCATTGATTCATTCCCATTTTCCACTTGATTATTTTCAAATTCTGTCATGTCTTGTGTCCTCCTAACCAACAATTGTACGTAAATGCACTACATCCCTTAGTTTAAATTAGAATGCCAAAAAAATAAAGCGATTTCGCTTATTTTCACAAAAAACTGTCAATAATTGTTCTCAAAAAACGTTTCCTTCACTATTTTGCTTCAAAATCACTGTTTCATACAAAAAAAACTGGCCCCTCCGACCTAAAAACCCCAGAGTTCGAACAATATTTCTACGCGAAAATTCCGATATTTAATGAAATTTCTCATGAGAATCGTTCGGTTCTGTTTTTTTAGGTCGACTAGCGCCAGTGGTTGATTATTCCATTTTTTGATCAACGATTTGCTGAATCGCTGCAACGACTTCTGTAATGGACATTCCTGTCGTATCAATGCGAACTGCATCATCGGCTTGTTTCAAGGGAGAGATTTCTCGATGAGAATCTAAATAATCCCTTTGCTCGATTTCTTTTTTTAATGTGTCAAAGGAGGTGGTGATTCCTTTTTGCTGGTTCTCTTTGTATCTTCTTTCTGCTCGTTCTTCTACACTCGCCACGAGAAAAACCTTTACTTCCGCTTGAGGTAAGACTGCGGTGCCAATGTCGCGGCCGTCCATTACAACACCGCCATTTTCAGCAATTTTTTGTTGCTGTTGGACCAGTTTTTCCCGAACTTTTTGATAAGCAGAAACTTTGGAAACAGCGTTGGTTACCTCGGGCTGGCGAATCTCTTCTGTCACTTTTGTTCCATCTACAAAAACATCTTGTCCTGTCTCAGTTGGCGCAAAAGTGATTGGATAAGTATCGATCAATGCCACAAGCCCGCTTTCATCTTCTAATGAACACCCTGTTTTAAGAGCTAAATAAGTGATACTACGGTACATTGCCCCTGTATCCGTATAAACATATCCATAATGCTGAGCTAAAATTTTTGCCACTGTACTTTTGCCCGATGAAGCTGGACCATCGATGGCAATATTGATTTTTTTCATTTGTTACTCCTTCTCAACAACTACCGATCAACGGCCTTTTAACTTTCAAGAAAAAAAACCGCCAAAGCGGTTTTTTATTTAATTCGTAATGTATCGCCTGGGTAAAGCATGAAATTACTTGGATCGATCCCGTTTAATTGATACAAAGTCTCGACAGAAATACCTGTACGTGCTGCTACTTGTTCTGGACCTTCACCAGCTTGAACAGTCGTATATTGCTCTGTTCCTTGGTTGGTTTCTCCCTGATTCGCTGCACCTTGATTCGTCGTTCCTTGGTCTGCATTTCCCTGATTGTTCTGGGTGTTGTTTCCTTCTGCTTCACTGTTCGCTGGCTCTTCAGACTCACTGCTTTCAGATGAGGAAGAAGATGATGACGACGATGACGAACTACTGCTGGAAGTAGATGATTCACTGACTTTTGTCGATGACTCAACAGTCGATGATTCTGTGCTGGCAACTGTACTGCTACTTGTTGATGAGGCAACAGTCGCTGTATCATTTGAGCGGTTTAAGACCCAAATCCCCGCGCCAACAGGAATTGCAACGATCAAGAAAAGTAAAACTAAGACGATCGTCAAAAAGAGTGAATTCCCGCGTTTTTGTTTCCGCTGTTGTGATCGTGAGGCAGAATCTTCATATTCTGTATCATAAATTGGTTGTTCCCACGGCTCTTGATTTTCTGAATTATAGTTTTTGTCTTTCTTGCTCACTCGTATTACCTCCTAATATCCTTCCGATGTATTATAACATAGCTTGAATCGAACTGTCTTTTAAAAAACGATTCAATTTGTTTCTTTAAAAATTTTTAGTAAACGTTCCTGCCACGAGTTCTTTCTTTGCGGCTTGAATTCCTTTTGGTCAAGCCGAATTTCAATACCATCGATATCACAACACTGGTCAAGCGGTTGTTTTTCTTCGTCAAAATGAGCCAATAAAAAACACCGTCGACAACTAGTACAGTGAATGTATTCGAGCATCGTTTTTAGCTGCTGCTTTTTTTCCCACTCATTTTGCTTTAAAATAGCAAACCATTTGTTGGCACCATACTCATTGATTTTTGCTTGCCATTTTTCCTGCAATGGGGAAAGCATCAAAGATTGCGGCGTCATTTCCAGCTGTTCTCTTTCTGCACTTAGTTCCTTTTGAAAGAAATAATGGATGGTTTCGTCTCCAGGACGATAGAGTAAGATCGCATAGCTTTGCTTGCCATCTCGACCTGCTCGGCCAATTTCTTGACTATAGTTTTCTAACGAATCCGGCAGATCATAATGGATCACAAAGCGAATATCTTGTTTATTGATCCCCATTCCAAAAGCATTTGTGGCGATCAATAACTGCAGCTCGTTCCGACTAAACTGCTGCTGAAGGACTTTACGCTGATCACTGGCTAATCCACCGTGATAATACCCCACAGAATACTTGCCGCGTAATTTTTGATAAAGTTCTTCCACCTTGTTTCTAGTGGCACAATAAATAATTCCCGCACCTGACAATTGCTGCAAGTAATGCATTAAAAGCGTGTCTTTTTCTTCGCCGCTTTTATCAACGATCAGTCCAATATTTTTGCGATCCATTCCATAGCGAAAAACTTGATGCGTTTTTCCTAAAAGGTTTTGTTGAATATCTCGTGCCACCTGTTCGGTTGCCGTGGCAGTCAAAGCCAGAGTCGTTGGTGCTTTTAATTGTTGTTTGACCGCAGCTAGCTGAAGGTATTCTGGTCGAAAATCGATCCCCCACTGAGAAACACAGTGTGCCTCATCTACGACCAGCAATGCGATTCTACTATTTGCCAATGCTTGGAGAATCGTCTTTTGAACAAGCATCTCGGGACTAATAAATAGAAATTTATACTGCTGTAGATGGCTAAGAACAAATTTTCGTTCAGCGAATGATAAGAGACTGTTAAAAGCGATCGCTCGTCTCTCACCATTTTTTTGCAAACTATACACTTGATCTTCCATCAAAGAAAGCAATGGTGATACGATTACTACCAACCCTTCCAGCAAATAACCCGGCAGTTGATAGCATAAGCTTTTGCCGTTACCAGTGGGCATGATTGCTAATGTATCCTGATGATTCAGAACCGATTGGATCACTTCTTTTTGACCTGTCCGAAAATGGGAATGACCAAAATAGTGTTTGAGCGCCTGTTCTAACATAGGATCCCTCGCTTTTGTGCAATTTGATTGATTCGGATACTTAAAAAATCCAGCGGCACTTCTTTTTGAAGAATGTGATAAGGCAATTTCCATGACAATGGAGGGAACTGCTGCTTTGTGGCAAAATAGTGATAAGGAAACTGATCATCGATGATCGCCCATTCGATCAAGTGATCGTTGACTGTTCCTCGCTTGATCTGTCTAAGTGCCATGATTTCCTCAATCGACTTCCCGCTGAGAAATAAGCGACGGGTCTTCAGCATGCTTTGGTTGAGGTTTTCTTGATAAAACGGGTTTAACCCTGCTGCTAAAAGAGGAGATTGCTTCTTTGCCACTGATAAAAAGCAGTGGATCGCTGCCGCTGGAAAAAACTGATTCCAAGGCATTTTTTGGTAGTTATCTGGTAACAGCTGAAAAAAAGTCTGACCAATTTGCTCAGGTCCTGTCAACGTCCCTGCCAAAAAGTCGGCAAATTCTCCCGGAATCTGCTCGAAGACTGTCCAAAGCTCAGTAAACAACGCCTGCTTCAATTTTGGATGCTGCCGAATCAGCTGCCGAACCGGTTCTGTGAACATAGGAGTGTTCTCCACAGGAATATATCGATTACTGATTTCTTGAAAAGCAGCCGCTTGAACAAGCAGCTGTACCAAGCGCCACATCTGTTCCCCCCGGCGACCGAATTGAAAATAATTTAAATGACGGCAGAGTGTCTCTACTTCAGTAAGCGTTGCAGGTGCAACTGTCTGGAGAAACCCTTTTTCATCTGCTACAAGTTGTTTGGCAGCAATCAGCGCCGTGATTCTTTTATTAAATTCATCCTCTTCAAGATTCGGCATTGCTTGAAAGTAACCTAAGCGATCATAAAAAAAAGCATAACTCAATACTGAACTCGTTCGTTTGCCGTAAAGTATTTGATAAATGGTTGACGGACGCAACTTGTCAGAATGATGAAACAACGCTAAAATAAAAGCATCCATATGTCTATACTTACCTCCAGAAAGGAAACAATTCCATGTCTCAACGCTGCAAAATCATTCCTGAGCGCTGTATCGCTTGTGGACTATGCGCGGTCTGTGCCCCTGATATTTTTGATTATGATGAAGATGGTATCGTCTTATTTGCTCAAGAACCAGCCGCTCGGCAACAGTTTATCATAGAAGATCAGCAAGAAAAAGTCTTAGCTGCATATAAAAAGTGTCCTACTCGGGCGATACTGTTAGAAAAATAAAAAGATCGCGTTTGCTCAAAAGCAACACACGATCTTTTTTATTATTTTCCAACTGGTGAATGTTGCGGTTGTTTACGAGCCAACCAAGGCAACAACTTCGCATGAAGGATCAAGAAGACCCCACTGACGATAACTCCTTTGATCAAGTTAAAAGGAATAATACCGATGCTGACATAACGCGCTAATGACATGCCAAGGAATTGATCTGCTGTAACACCAAAGAAGCGCAGGTACAATGGTGTGATGACATATAGATTGGCAATACTCATAAAAGCAGTTAATGCGAGGATTCCTGTGACCACTCCCACGAATTTATTTTTCGCATGGATCCCTTTACGGAAAAAGTAGTACATTGGCAAAGTGAAGACACAGGATGCCAAGAAACTTGCCGTGTCTCCCACGAGATCTGCTGGTGAAAAACCAGATAGAAACAAGTGTAAGAGAGAACGTAGAAACGCGGTTGCCACGCCAGCAAAAGGACCGAATAAAAACATGACGATCATTACTGGAATATCGCTAAAATCGATTTTCAAAAAGCTAAACGCCGGGATGATGGGAAACGCAATAAACTGTAAGACTGTTCCCATTGCTGCACACATTGCTATTGTTACCATTTTTCTTGTTTTGTTGTTCATTAATACAAATCCTCCTAAGTTCAGGATTCCTCTTCAAACGAACCTATTAAATTTCCTTGATTCCTTACTTGTCGGCGCCAGACAAAGTAAAAAATGCCCTCTTTTCCACAGGGAAAAAGAGGGCATTTGAAAAACCATAGGCAAATCAAATACGCTCTATCTTCTTTATCCAGACTTTACTGTCGGTATCGGAATTTCACCGATTCAGCTACTTCAAAAGAAGTAGGTCGTGGACTATCACCACCGGTCGGGAATTGCACCCTGCCCCTGAAGACGAACCTTTTATTTATAATACATGTTTCATTATACACAAAAATTCTCGATTGACAAATTTTTTAAGCATCTTTTGCTGTGTACTGGTTATTTCACTTGGTTTTTTAATTCATTGACTTCTTTTTTCGTCAACTCCCGATACTCTCCAGGGCGCAACCCAGCTAATGTCAACGAACCATACATTTCCCG
Source organism: Enterococcus sp. 125944 (assembly GCF_051909435.1). Lineage (NCBI taxonomy): Bacteria > Bacillati > Bacillota > Bacilli > Lactobacillales > Enterococcaceae > Enterococcus > Enterococcus sp. 125944. The sequence continues at coordinate 460,880 of NZ_JBQASY010000001.1, forward strand.
TTTCAATTTTTGGACCGGTAAACCAACTGCTTTAAGCATATTTTTCACTTGATGATTACGGCCTTCATGAATCGTCAATTGGACGATACTTGTTTGAGTAGCAGCGTCTGTCGACAAAATCTCAAAGCGAGCAGGTGCGGTTTTCTTGCCTTCGATCCGAATTCCTCTAGACAAGGGCAATAGTTGTTTTTTATCAGCGATTCCTTTCACTTTTGCCACATAGACTTTATCCACTTCATGTTTTGGATGCATCAGTTTTTGTGAAAGATCGCCGTCATTGGTCAGCAATAATAAACCTGAAGTATCATAATCCAACCGTCCGATTGGGTAGAGACGTTCTGGAACTTCAGTAAAAAAGTCTAAAACAACTTTCCTTTTTTTATCGTCAGTTACTGCTGAGATTACGCCACGTGGTTTATAGAGCATATAGTAGACGGGCGATTCTTGTTCAATTGGGACACCGTCAACTTCCACGCGATCTTTGGCACTCACCTGTACTCCTAGTTCCTTAACAATTTGACCATTGACACTGACACGACCTGCCACAATCAACTCTTCTGCTTTTCTGCGAGAAGTGATTCCAGCATGTGCGATTACTTTTTGCAAACGTTCCATTATGAGTCTCCTTCTTGTTTGTAACGATCATAAAAAAGATCCACTGGTCCATCTTCTTCGAGTTCGTCTTCCATTGCTTGAATATCAGGTAATTCGGCTAATGATTTCAAGCCAAAGTAATCCATGAAGTATTCAGTGGTTCCATATAAAATTGCTCGACCTGGTCCATCAACACGGCCTTTTTCCTCGATCAATCGTTTTGCGACTAATTTCTGTACGGAGCCGCTGGACTGGACCCCACGAATCTCTTCTACTTCGATTCGTGTGATCGGTTGCTTGTAGGCAATGATCGACAATGTCTCTAACGCAGCTTGCGAAAGAGAGTTGCCCATTGGCGATTCTGCGTATTTCTTTAATAACGGTGCGACTTCTTTCTTTGTGGACAAAACAAAATGATTCCCAACTTCTAAAATATGCAAGGCTGAATCTTCATTTTCTTCATAACGCTGATTCAATTCTTGCAAGTACTGATAGACAGCCGCAGTTTTGCTATTGACTAAGTAGCTTAATTCTTCTAATCCGATCCCTTCATCTCCTACGACAAAGAGAATCGCTTCTATTTCACTATATTTACTCATCTGTTTTACCTGCTGGGTAAAGCAAGATCGATTCATAGTTTCCTTCTTGCTCTACTCGAATATATCCTTTTTTCATTAATTCTAATAATGCCATGAAAGTGGTAACGACTTCTGTTTTGCTGTAATTGGTGAAAAAAGAATCAAAACGTCGTCCCTTTTTGGCATTTCGTTGCTGCATTTCCAATTGGATCGTCGCCATTTTTTCATCAATGGTACTTTCATCTGGTGTGATCTTTGTCTCCAGTACTTTCCGACTCTTTTTCTTTTCAAGCATTTTATGAAAAGCCAAGAATAAATCGATCGTGTTGAACCGGTTGGCTGCCAATTCATCACTTTTTTCTTTATAGGCATCGACATCCATCGGATCTTTCGTAAAGTATAAACTTCGTTCTTCCGCTTTTTCGGATAATTGTTCGGCTGCGTATTTGTATTTACGGTATTCCAATAGCTGAGCAACCAGCATATCCCTTGGATCTTCTTCATAAGGATCGTTTTCTTCAATCAAGATCTCTTGTTTTGGCAGCAGCATCTGGCTTTTGATTGCCATCAGTGTAGCAGCCATCACCAAGTATTCTCCGGCAACCTCTAACTCTAAACTTTTCATTGCATGAATATATTGCATATATTGTTCGGTGATCGCTGCAATTGGAATATCATAGACATCGATCTCCAATTTTTGGATCAGATGCAGCAACAGATCCAACGGTCCCTCAAAGACATCTAGTTTGATATTGATTTCTTCCATGTCTTCCTCTATTTCTAGGCACGAGGAAAGTGCTGCTTATACACTTCCGTCATCCTTTTTTTCGTAATATGAGTATAGATCTGTGTCGTGGATATATCTGCATGCCCTAATAATTCTTGAACGGTACGCAAATCGGCACCATTTTCCAATAAATGGGTGGCAAAACTATGCCTTAGCGTATGTGGCGTCACATTTTTTGTAATGCCTGCCTTGCGCACGAGGGCCTTTAAGTTTTTCCAGATTCCTTGACGAGAAAGTTGTTTTCCATGATTATTGACAAAAAGATGACTCTCTTCTGGATGTTTCCGAGTCAAAAAAGGGCGTGCTTCTTCCAAGTAAGTTTCGATCCACTGAATCGCCAGATCTCCTAAAGGAACGATTCGTTCCTTGTCACCTTTCCCTGTCGTCTGCAACAGACCCATGCTTAAATGAAGGTCTTTCAGTTGCAACCCGATCAGTTCACTGACCCGAAGGCCGCTAGCATACATCACTTCAAAAATCGCACGATCGCGGATTCCCAACACTTCTTTGGTATCCGGTGTCTCGATCAAGCGCTCAACCTCAGAAAGGCTCAATGTATCAGGCAGTTTCTGTTGTTTTTTTGGGGAATCGATGTGCTGCATAGGATCATGATCCGTAAAGCGTTCTTGACGGAGAAATTGATGAAACCTTCTCAAGCTTGATACCATTCGAATAATGGTCGCCGAGGATTTCCCTGATTGCTGCAATTGCTGCAAAAAAGAGAGGATCAAGACACGATCCACCGCCTGCCAATCTTTGATGTGCTGTTCCGTCAAAAATGTAAGGTACTGCTCTAGGTCGCGCTCATAACTTTTACGGGTATTTTGGGATAGCCCCCGCTCAATCGTCAGATAATGCAAATAATCGATGATCTGTTCTTTCATACACGTCCCCCCTACTTTCAACCTCTTTATCATAACAAATTAAAGCTTGATATGATAGTAGTTCAACCACAAAAAAAGCTGAGGAGCAATTACGCTTCACTCAACTTCGCTGCATTTTTTGTCTGACACTTCTGACACACTCCATGAAAAGTCAATCGGTGGTCTTTTACTAGAAAATGGTATTTTTTCTCTACGATGTCTTCGACACCTGTCAGCAGATCTTCTTCTACTTCTTCGATACTGCCACACTCTAAACAAAGCAGATGGTGATGGAAATGCTTTGCTCCTTCTTTGCGCAGATCGTAACGAGAAACACCGTCATTGAAACTCACCTTGTCCACGATTTTTAGATCAGTTAAGATTTCTAATGTACGATACACTGTAGCTAGTCCGATTTCTGGACTTTTTTTGCGCACAAAAAAGAAAATTTCTTCTGCAGATAAATGATCTTTCTCATTCTCCAAAAGAACCAACAAGGTAGCTTCTCGTTGTGGAGTCAATTTAAATCCTGATTCATGAAGTTGTTTTTTTGTCTTCTTTAAAGCAGCAGTTGTATTCATACAGGCCTCCATACATCGCTAATTTATAACGATTCTAATCTAAGAGACGTCAACTCTTAGATAATATTGTAATCATTATAAATTAGAATGAGAAAAGATACAAGCATTCTCAATTGGATTTTTCGACTTTGATGGTGAAGCCGTCTTTTTGTTCCACTAAACGCTGTTTCATCAAGGTACCGATCGCCCGCTTGAATTGGCCTTTACTGATACCGAATGTCTGCAGAATCTCTTCTGGTGTCGATTTATCAGTAAAAGGAATACGATGATCTGCAGCTCGATCCAAGAATGTCATGATCATAGCGGCATCATTTGAAATTGCTTCATAAGCACGAGGCTTCAATGATAAATTCAGAACACCATCCGGGCGAACACCAATTACTCGTCCTGAGACAACTTCTCCTAAACGTGGTTCTTGGTATCTTTCGGAAGGATGGATAAAGCCAATGTAGAAATCATCTGTGAGCAAGTAAGTTCCCGCAAGTTTCAAGCGATAGACTGTCCCTGTAATGTCAGCATTCTTCAACGTCTCTGAACCACGTTTACTCAATGCTTTAAAAATCTTTTCATCCGCTAAAGAAGCCCAGATTCGATCCTTTTCATCCACTGTCAAGCTGACCATCAAGCGATCGCCTTTCTTTGGCCAAAGTTCCCGCATTGTTGGTAATTCATCTAATGATACCACCATATCTTTATCTTTGAGACCAATATCGACAAAGACGCCTAGATCTCGACGACTGTCCGTGACAGTTCCGAAAGCATAATGTCCTTGGCGGCTTTTAGGAATCTCCGTAGTGATTACGAGTTCTTGTTTTTGATTCTGATAACCAAAACCCTCCACAGCTTCTCCAAGATGGTGCTCTCCTTCTGCTTTTGATAAGCGAAAAGTCAGACCATTTTTTTGTACAAAGTAATTTTGATCATTCTCATCAATGATCAATCCGCTAAAAACGGATGCCAATAAGTCTTTCATTTTTTCTCTCCTTAGAAATGATTTACTAGAAAAAGAATCGAATCGCCGCCATCGTGATAACGCCTGTAACAACGATCTTCATCAAATCTTTTGTATAATAACCGACCACTAGCGCTGGTAAACAAGCAACGGTTTCTTTGACTTTAAGCAATGGAAATTGTCCTTCACGAAAAACCAACAGATTTTGAACAAGCAGCGCCCCAAGAATACAAAGGGGCAAGTAGCTTAGAAAGATCGTGAATCTTTCAGGAAAAACTAATTTCTTCGAAAATAAAAAGGGCAGCACCCGAGGTATCCAAGTAACGACACCACAAGCTATCATCAGTATAACAAAATCAATCATGATGTGTCACCGTCCCTATCAAACATCCAATCAAAGTGGCAGCAATCACGGCTACTTCAGCTGTTGAAATTCGCATAAAAAGGACCAATGAAATTACCACAGCGGCTAGCACCAGCACCGTCTGCTTGGTCTTCTTTTTTAAAGGCAACTCTACTTGAAAAAGGAATAAGCCAACAAACATAGCCACTAGTGCAAAGTCCAGTCCTAATGCTTCAGGATCAGGAATATATGACCCTAACAACGCTCCTAAGAAAGTGGCAAAGATCCAACTTAAATAGGCCATGACATTCAATCCGTGAGTCCATCGGGTAGTGATTGGTTTGTTTTGTTGCAAAGCTGTCGTTAAAACTCCATAGGATTCGTCTGTCAGCAATGTGCCGATGCCAATTCCTGACACTAATGAAGCAGAACGGAAATAAGGTGCTACCGATAAACTCATCAAAAAGTGGCGTAAGTTTACTAAGAAAACTGTCGCAACGATCGAAGTAAACGGTGCTTGAATAGCCAAAAGGGCACAGATGATAAACTGGGCACTTCCAGCATAGACAATGATCGACATCAAGAGGACTTCAATGACCGTCAAGCCGATTCCTTTCCCCACGTCTCCCATTGCAAAACCAATGCCTAGATAACCCAGAATCGTTGGAATACAGGCAATAACTCCATCACTGAACTGTTCATATCTTTCAATTTTCTGCAACAAAAAAACCTCCGTTTCCGATTGATTATCATCCATCATATCGAAAAGCCGGAGGAGAAACAAGCTGTTTTTTGATTCAATAATGTAATTATGCTGAAAATTTTCTAAGTGTCACCCATCACCGAATCGTATGATCATTTCCATTTCCACGGAAATACCCGGTTTTGGCATTCACTGTAAAGAGATACATTGGAAAAGCGGAATCACCGGTTCCTTTCAACAAGGAGCCTTGGTTGTTGGTCGCATAAAAATTATAGTAACCTTCTCCATTCACGATTCGTACGCGCTCAAAGGTATAACCCCCTTCAACGACATAGCCGCGAGCAATTGCGGTTGCAATGATCTTTTCTTGGACACCAGGCGCCCAATTCCAAGCCGGATTGCTAGAGTCTGCCAAATCACTTTCACGTGCTGGAATGATTGGTTGATTATTGGTATTCGTTGGTGTATTCGGCGATAATACATAATCAGCTTCAGAAGACTGGCTATTGTTAGCCGTAGTTGTTTCTTGAGCTGCGGCGGCTTTTTCCGCTTGTGCCTGAGCTGCTTCTTGGGCCGCCTTCTCTTTAGCAGCCTTCTCGGCAGCTTCTTTTTTCTTCAGTGCAGAATCAATCGGTGCTATCTCAGCAGTCAATTGCTCTTTTAAAGAAGCAATCGGCAATGCATCGATCTTCTTCACTAAATCATTGTAGCTTTTTCGCGTGACTTTGTCAGAAAGTTCACCCTCTTTATTCAAAGCAACCATGCTTTTGACTGCATTTCGTACTTCTTCGATCTGGGCATACTCTTTTTGCCCTTGATCAATCGCCCGATTTACTAATTGATCGAATGGTGTTTCAGATGTTCTTTTTGACATAGTCACTGCCGAAGGCTCTTTTAAGGAAACCTTCTGCAATTGATCTTCAATGATCACTGGACTAGTGAAATACCCATTGATTTCCGAAAGAGTCGCCATCTTTTCTTTGATTGTTTCAGACTGAGCCAACAAGTCCGGGTAACGGCTTTCCGTTTTATACTTGGCTAGTCGATCAGTCAATGCCGTCAATTGCGTAGTTGTTTTGTCTGCTTTGATAAATTCTTGGTTATCGTCGGTATAAAAATCGGCTAGATCCGCTTCGATCTGGTCCAGCTCACTTGCTGTCGCAATTTGTTCTTGACGAGCGGTCTCTTCGTAATAATACCAGCCACCTGCAGAAACAAGTACCAACGCCGCAGCCGCTACATAGAATTTTTTGCGTGACTTTTTATTTTTGGGCAGTGGATCGGTTTTACTCTTCGTATTTTCAGATACCGCTGTTTTTTCTGGAATTTCGGCAAGCTTTGTTTCTTCTGCTTCAATTTCCGGTTGCGGACTCTCTGTTGATTGAGGGCTTTCTGAAGATTCAGTAATCGCTGCAGTATCAGTTTGTTCATCTTCTAATCCAGATTGAGATTGTTCCTCCGTTAGAGGAAGAGCCTCTTTATCGTCCGTGACTTCCGGTATCACTGGAACATCTGTCGCATCTTCATCCATCTCTGAATTTTTATGTTGACGAATATAAGCAGATAAAATAGCCGAATCGTGATCTTCAGGGACCTCGGCTGAATCTACTAAATCATTGGGCTCTGCGGAACTTTCTGCGATCGATTGGATTCCTTTGTCTGATCCAGACACTTCATTGCTTTCATTTCCACTGTGCATCGATTGTTCTGCTGACTGATATTCAAGTGACTGTGATTCGATCGTTGCGGACGCATCTGATAGCGTTTCTTTTGAAACGGGTGTCTGTTCTATATTTGGGTTCGTTATCAGCTCTTGCACGTTTACGTCGTCTTCTGACTGATTGTTCTTTGACTCATCAGTTTCATTCTTGTCTTCGAAATGTTCAATTAATTCACCTAAGGGAACATCCTTAAAATCAGACCAGCGGATATCATCATTTTGCTGCGGATTCTTTTCGGATACCGTCTCATTCGTATGAGGGGCTTCTTTTTCATTTGCCTCATCCGCTTTAACAAACTCAAAGCCGCAGTTTGGACATTTCTTTTGTGCATCAATTGATTCAAATCCACATTGAGGACATGTTTTCATCATTTGTTCGAATTTGCTCCTTTTATTTTGAACCTGCTTCGGCAGTTATCTGTTCATCGTTGAAAGGTTTCATTTTACTACAGAATATCACACTTATAGACTTGCCCTTTATTCACTGGCTTTGGTGAAAAAACTCTCTGTACCAAAATGATTCACCTTCGTGTAAATGATTCACAAAATTAAATTTATCATATTCAAAGCAATTAGCCAACACTTGCTTCGTTACGTTTTTATTAAGTTCATTACTTTTCCTACGAAAGTTGGCTAAACCACAAGAAAAAGACTTCTCCAAGGATACTTCTTGGAAAAGTCTTTGTGGTCTCAGTTTTATTCTAGAAAATCTTTTAATTGTTTTGAGCGGGAAGGATGGCGTAATTTACGTAACGCTTTTGCTTCGATCTGACGAATCCGTTCTCTCGTTACACCAAAAACTTTTCCGACTTCTTCTAAAGTACGTGTCCGACCATCATCGATACCAAAACGCAATCGCAAAACATTTTCTTCACGATCGGTCAACGTATCTAGTACGTCTTCCAGTTGTTCTTTCAACAATTCGTAGGCTGCATGTTCGGCGGGACTTGTCGCATCTTGATCTTCGATAAAATCGCCTAGATGGGAATCATCCTCTTCACCGATCGGTGTTTCCAATGAAACTGGCTCTTGTGCGATTTTCAAGATTTCACGTACTTTTTCAGTTGGCAGATCCATTTCTGCTCCGATTTCTTCCGGTGTCGGTTCGCGACCTAGATCTTGCAGTAATTGCCGTTGGATTCGAATCAATTTATTGATTGTTTCCACCATATGGACTGGAATCCGAATCGTCCGTGCTTGGTCGGCAATAGCACGAGTGATTGCTTGACGAATCCACCAAGTGGCATAAGTCGAGAACTTGAATCCTTTGCGGTAATCGAATTTTTCAACAGCTTTCATCAAGCCCATGTTTCCTTCTTGGATCAAGTCCAAAAACTGCATCCCCCGACCAACGTAACGTTTCGCAATACTTACAACGAGACGTAAGTTGGCTTCAGCTAACCGTTGTTTCGCTTCTTGGTCGCCTTCTTCGATTTTTAAAGCAAGGGCTACTTCTTCTTCGGCAGTCAATAAGGGTACGCGTCCGATTTCTTTCAGATACATCCGTACCGGATCATTGATCTTGACACCCGTAGGAGCGGAAAGATCTTCTTGTGGTTGCGTTGCTTGCTGCTTTTCATTGCTCTTCAAACTATGAACGGAAGGCTCCCCATTCTCATCTACTACACTGATCCCTGAGTCTTCCAGTTTTTGGATCAGCTTGTCCATTGCGTCTGCATCTAAAGAATAAGGGGTCGCTAAATGATTGGTTAGTTCGTCATAAACGACTTGTCCTTTTGGTTTGTTTTCTTTGATAAATTCGGCAACAGCTTTGTCATATGTTTTCTTTGTTTCTTCTGCCATGAAAGAAAGCCCCTTTCAGTTCGCTATTTAGCTTGTTTCAACCGTTTGGTCAAATCAATGATCGCAATTGCTAATTCCAACTCTAATTGCTGGTTTCCTTTTTGTCGTGCTTCTTGCTGCTGGATTCGTTTTTGATTGATTTCTTCAGCAATGCCCGACTTACGAAATACCTGCAGAAGGTCTTGGAATTCTTGTTCCGTCCCCTCTTCAGAAGCCTTGATATCAGCGATCTCGATCACTTGTTGTTTCATTTGTTCATCTTTCAAAAAATCCAAGAATTTTGCTAGGATAAATTGCTCTTCGGTTTCCATATACGCATCGTATAAAAAATAGATTTGTTGGTATTTATCATGAATAAACGCAACACCGGTACTTTTAAAACGAGGATTCAGCGTATTGTCATGGAACAGACGATATAACAGTAATTCCTCCGCCTTTTCTACCTGAGTTTTCCGTTGCTGTGGTGGTGGCGGTGGTGCTACACTCACTGCTTCACGAACTGGCGGTGAAGGCGTTGGGGTCGGCTGCGTCTGTTTTAACTGACGCAATTGCGTCTGTAGTGTTTCTCGACTAATATGAAATTCAGTTGAAAGTTGTGTCAAGTATCGGTCCTGTTCTAGCAAAGAATCTACATGCTGTAATTCTTGCAAGACCTCTTGGACATAATCGATCTGTTCTTTTTCATTGGCCAAATTGCGATTGGCACGATGAAAGTCCATTTTGAATGCAAACACCGTTTCTCTGCCATGCATGGCCAGTTTGAAAAAGGCCTCTGTACCATACTTTCGCACATAATCATCCGGGTCCAGACGTTCAGGGACTCGAACGACGGAGAGATTCACGCGGCTATGTTCTTGTAAAAGATCAATCCCGCGATTCGTTGCATTGATTCCTGCCTGGTCACCATCATAGCAAAGGATGACTTCTGTAGCGACACGTTCAATATTGGCAATCTGCTGGTTCGTCAAACTAGTTCCCATTGAAGCGATCCCGTTCTCAATTCCTGATTGCCACGCTGCGATTACATCCATAAAGCCTTCAAATAGAAAGACTTGGCCTTCTTTTCGGATTGATCGCCGGGCTTTATCAAAGTTGAAAAGTACTTCACGCTTATTGAAAAGCATTGTTTCCGGACTGTTCAAATACTTGGGCTGGTCTTTGCTATCATCCTGTTCCGTTTGAAACCAGCGTCCAGAAAAACCGATGGTCTTTCCTTGAGGGTTCCGAATCGGAAACATGATTCTTTGATAAAAACGGTCAGCAAGTTGCCCATCGTTCCTTTGTACAAAGAGACCTGTATCCGCAAAAAATGCCGCATTTGCTTTTTCATTCAAAAAAACTTTTTCCAAAAAGGCACGCTCGTTAGGCGCAAAACCAATCTGAAATTCGTCAATCAGTGCCATCGTCAATCCGCGTTCCAGCAAATAATCCAATGCGTCTTGCCCGGCAGCCGTATTGACTAACATGTGATGATAGACTTCAGCAGCTTTTTCATGCAACGCGATCAATTGATTTTGCTGAGAAGAGGTTGCATCAATTGCTTCGGTTTGCTTGTATTGCTCATCTAAAGGGATATCACTGATTTCTGCAACTTTCAAAACAGATTCTGGAAAACTTAATCCTTCTAACTCTTGCAAAAAACCAAAGACATTGCCTCCGCGGCCACAGCCAAAACAATGGTAGATCTGCTTGTCTTCTGCCACAGAAAAAGAAGGTGACTTTTCGTTGTGGAAGGGACATAATCCAAAATAGTTTTTCCCAGATTTCTTCAACTGGACGTACTGACCAACGATATCAACGATATTGCTTCGTTCTCGAATATCATCAATGACCGTTTGAGGTATTCGTGCCATCCACTCACCTCCATTCGGTAAGTATTCCCGTATTCATTAGGTAAAAAATCGCACCAATCAGAATCAGTGCGACGAATAATTAGACAGAATCACTCATATTGATTCTATCATATTTTATTGTTTTTTCAAGTCTTTTACCTGCTTGATTTCAGAGACTTTCAAGAAAACAAAATACTACCCATTTTTATCTTCCATTGATTGAATTTTACCACATCTGCATAAAATAAATTGCCACCATTGTGATACAAATAACCGCCATTATAAGTGATCGACTGCCACCCCCAGTAACGATAGGTTTGCTCATTATCATTTCCTAACAAAGGAGAAAGCACTTCTTTTGAATAGGACTCTGCCAGTTCTAGCGTATTTTCGCCACCATTCTTGGCTACATAATCAATATAGTCTGTCCCAAAATTATAGGCTTGAACGGCGGTCCACAGATCACAGTCCATGTCAGCAGATTTTTTGATCAGTTTAGCCAGATAAGCCACTCCCTGCTCGATACTGTCTTGGGCATTTTCAAATTGATTTTGTTTTCCGTAAGCACTCTCTGAGCTTTGCATCGGGTCGTTTCCTTCCCCTTTTGATTCAGTCAACATAATACTCATCGCTAATTCCTGATAGTCGCTGATGCCATATTTTTCTGTTTGCTCAGCGATTGTTTCTTCATAAGAATACACTTTCTTTAGAGCTGTATAATTTTTATAGCCTAAAAACAGCCCGCCGATAAGCAACAGGACTCCAGCTATTTTTGCTATAAAAATAAAAAATCGTCGCAGTTTTCTCATGGAAAAACATCCTATCTTTTTAGTGTCAGCTTCTATCCTACTATGAAACTTATTTGCTGACTAGGTTTGTTTTCCATCATCTAAAATCCTTAATAAAATCACAAAGAAATTTAGAAAAAGAAACAGTGACTGTCCTAAAAGGCTCTAGTCACTGCTTCATTTTTGTTGAAACACTGATTTATTTTTCGATTTCAGTAACGATACCGGAACCAACTGTGCGGCCACCTTCACGAATAGAGAACGTCGTTCCATTTTCAACGGCGATTGGATGAATCAATTCCACATCGATGGTCACGTTGTCACCTGGCATCACCATTTCTGTTCCTTCAGGCAATGTAATGTTCCCTGTCACATCCGTTGTACGGAAATAAAATTGTGGACGATAGTTGTTGAAGAATGGTGTATGACGACCACCTTCTTCTTTCGTCAATACATAAACTTCTGCTTGGAATTTTGTATGTGGTGTGATCGAACCTGGTTTAGCCAACACTTGTCCGCGTTCGATTTCGTCACGAGTGATCCCTCTTAGCAAGACACCTACATTGTCGCCGGCTTCCCCAAAGTCCATCGTCTTGCGGAACATTTCGACGCCTGTCACTACAGCTTTTTGGGTTTCAGGTTTGATACCGACGATTTCTACTTCATCGCCTACCCGAACTGTTCCCCGATCGATCCGTCCGGAAGCAACTGTTCCTCGTCCAGTAATCGAAAAGACATCTTCAACTGGTAAGAGTAATGGTTTGTCTGTATCCCGCTCTGGTGTTGGGATATAGCTATCTACTGTATCCATTAATTCCATGATGGCAGCTTCTGCATCAGGGTCTCCTTCCAACGCTTTTAATGCCGAACCTTTGATAACAGGAATGTCATCACCTGGAAAATTATATTCAGATAGTAGTTCTCTTACTTCCATTTCCACTAAATCGATCAATTCTTCGTCATCGACTAAATCGATTTTGTTCAAGAAAACAATCAGATGTTTCACACCAACTTGTCTCGAAAGCAAGATATGTTCCCGAGTTTGAGGCATTGGACCATCTGTTGCGGATACAACTAAAATCGCACCATCCATTTGGGCAGCACCGGTAATCATATTTTTAACATAATCCGCGTGTCCTGGAGCATCAATGTGAGCATAATGACGTTTTTCTGTTTCATATTCAACGTGAGCGGTATTGATCGTGATACCACGTTCCCGTTCTTCAGGAGCCGCATCAATACTTGCGTAATCTTGCGGATTAGCGAGTCCTTTTTTACCAAGAACTGTCGTAATGGCAGCAGTCAGTGTCGTTTTCCCATGATCCACGTGTCCAATTGTACCAATGTTTACATGTGGTTTACTACGATCATAATGTTGTTTTGCCATAATAATTTCCCTCCTAAATGAGATGTAGCGCCGTTGGATCGGCTCTACTATCAATTATAGACTTTTCCTTACAAAAGTAAAAAATTCTTTCTTACTTATTTTTTGTAAGTTTAAATCTATCTCTATTATAGGTCAAATTTAGTCAAAGTCAAGAATATTGTCTCCTTCATTGTTTGCCGTTTTTATTCAAAATTTCTAAGATTTGCTTTGATTTTGATAAAATAGTTGGACGGGTCTGCTTTTTTATAGAATAATGGATATGAGGTGAACAGGAATGAAAAAAATCATTGCGAGTTTGATCGTCTTTGGCGTTTTCTTAGGCGGCTGTTTCTTTGCCTACCGTTATTACTATGGCGGCACTGCTTACTACACCGAAATCACTACCAGCGGTACCCACTCAACATCAATTGCCAGTGATGGTGTGGCTCAAGATATTTATAAATATGAACAAGCGGCTTATAATGAATCAGGTGAAGAGAAGATCGTTAAAATGAATGAACACCGCTCCAAGCCCCTACGAGAAGGAGCTTATCTGAAACTGTTAGTCAATCCCCGCAAAGGTGTCCTCAGTTGGGAAGAAGTCTCACAAGAAGATGTACCCAAACCCGCTTTGGATCAACTCAACAATAAATAAAAATAGCTGCCAGAGACTCCTTGAGAAGAGCCTGGCAGCTATTTTTATATGCGATTGATGACTTCTTCCACATTTTTGATGGTTACAGAAATCGTGCCATCGGGATTGTTGATGAATTCGATCAAATTCGGATCTCGATAGACATCCAATGGAACGATCAACTCGATACCATTGGAAAGTTTTAGCTTTTGTTTGCCATATTTTTTTTCTGAAATTTCTCTGACCTCTCGCAGCATAGGGGCTTGATCGATATACCCTTTTTCTGCTACTTCTTCTTGAAAGGCCATCTGAGCCGTAATATTATCTTTGAATACTTTTTGGGCAATCGAATCTACATGCAGCTGACCATTTTCTTCTATTGTATCGTAAACAGCCTCTTTGACATCGGCGATGACATCATAAGAAGGGGTCTCAAACTTTTGACCAATTTTTTCAGCTACCTTTTTGATGACTTTGACATTTTCTTCTAGAGAAGGCAGCGGTTCAGAATCAATCACTTTCGTGGAGAAATAGAAATATTTTTCTCCGGAGAAGGTATATTTTTTCTCTACTAATTCGTAAGTCAGCTGCTCGACATCGATCGTTATTCCTTCATCTGCTTTTTGGGTTTTGCCAGCTAAAAGTGCTCGATGCAAAATCAGATTATTGGCGATACCTGTTTCAGTACTGTCGATAAAGTGCGTGTAGCCATCTGTATAGTTAACCTTCAAAAATGCTAATTGCAGTTTGGTATCTAATTCATACAAAACAATGAAAGCATCCGCACTTGGTGCATCTTCACTTTGATGGTAAACTTCATACCAGCGTCGCAGGATTGCTTCACTGCTTTCTACAAATGCTTCCGGCGCTTGTTTGACGAATCTAGCCATCTCAGAGTCCTCCAGCAAGCGGCCGGTCTTTGTCTGAGGTGTCGCTAATTTTTGAATTTTTTTCGTTAAATAATCTCGGATGTATTCCGTTGTCAGATCCAATTCCACTTGCGAGTATACGGGATCACCCGTTTGTCGATCCACAATGTGCATGATCGCACGCTTTAAATAGATATCCATATTCTCTCTCCTTATCCATTTCTCAAGTGTACAAAAAAACTGGTTCAAAACACAAGTTTTTTTACATCTTTTTTGTGCATTATTTTGATCAGAAGTATCTTCCATTGGAAAAAAATCCCTTCTCTGCTAAACTAAAAACAAAGAAATGGAGGAATGAAAATGAACAGTTATACTTTATCGAACAATGTATCGATTCCTGAACTTGGCTTTGGCACTTGGCAAACACCAAATGGTGACGTTGCTGTTTCTGCTGTCAAAAAAGCATTGGAAGTTGGTTACCGTCATATCGATACCGCGCAAGGTTACAAAAATGAAGACAGTGTTGGACAAGCAATTAAAGAAAGTGACATTCCTAGAGAAGAAATCTTTTTGACAACAAAATTATGGAATGAAAATCACTCTTACGACTTGGTCCTTTCTTCCTTTGAAGAATCGTTGAAGAAATTACAAACCGACTATATCGATCTTTTCTTGATTCATTGGCCAAATCCAGTGAAATTCCGTGACAATTGGCAGTCAGCAAATGCAGAGACATGGCGCGCGATGGAAGAGCTTTATCAAGCTGGTAAGATCAAAGCCATCGGCGTCAGCAATTTCTTGCCTCATCATTTCGAAGAACTGAAAAAAACAGCCACTATTTTCCCAATGGTCAACCAGATTTTCTTAGCGCCTGGTGAATTACAAAAAGAAGTAGTGTCTTATTGCCAAGAGCACAATGTCTTATTGGAAGCTTACAGTCCTTTAGGCACAGGAAAGATCTTTGACGTTCCTGAAATGCAGGAACTCTCTGACAAGTACGGCAAAACGATTGCTCAAATCGCGATTCGCTGGTCTTTACAACATGGTTTCTTGCCGCTGCCTAAATCTGTTACACCAAGTCGTATCGAGGAAAACTTAGCAGTCTTTGATTTTGAGCTTTCTGATGAAGATATGCAGCGAATCGACCAACTAGATGGAGTCGTTGGGAAAGCAACTAATCCGGATACAACAGGATTCTAATGAGGGAAAACCCGATGGATTCTACACGTTTGGATCAACTGCCCACTGCCGTCAAGCGAGCCTTGCATCCTGATTTTGTATTTCTGATTTTTCCCGACTACGTTCAACATTTTCCCGCACGTCAATGGGATCAGTCAGACTATCAGCAAATGCTTGCTGAAAAAGCGAAGATGCCGCTAAGCTTTTTTCTATGGGAAAATTGCTTGGTCGCCTACGGTAAAAATGATTCGTTTATTTTGATGCCTAAATATCAGCAAATCGACGCTTTGAGCACTATGCGATGAACCTGGTATATCTTTAGAAGTAAGTTGTTGCCCTCAGAAACAGTCAAAGTCATCCCCTACTCATTGGGTATGATCTTGGCTGTTTCTTTTATTTCATTTAAGGAAAAGCCATTTTTTCTGATAATCAAAAGAAATTCCTCATTTTTTCATGAAAACCCCTGTTCATTTTCGTCATTATTCCTTATAATCGAGATTGATTGAGAGGAGAAGAATATGAAAAAGAAACAATTAGCCAAGTTAAAACAACAATTTCGGCCATCTTATGAAATGGCACGTCAACAATTATTTTCAGCGATCCAACACAAGACAGCTGCAAATTTTGGACTAGAGACCACCGTTTATATCAACCCTAAAAACCGTGAGGAAATGTTGATTGAACTGCAAACGGCAACGACCAAAGAACAAAAAATCGCAGTTCCTTTAGACGAGAATTTCAAAATCGTTGTGAAACGAATCCAAAAACAAGAAAAAGGTCTATTAGATCGTTTTAGTGATAATCTAGTGGAAGAAATCGCCGCTTATTGGTTACCAGCAACATCAGCTGTCAATCAACCAGAAGCCTCTGCTACCGAACCAGTCTCAGAATCTCAGACGGAAGCAGCGGAAACAACGGATGGTTTTGCCGCTTTTGAAGAAAAAATGACTGCATTTCCTAAATTCTCTGTTGAAAGAAATGCCGAGAATGTGCAGATTTTTGAAGATACAGCGAAAGAAAAACGCCTATTGGCAACTATATCAGCGACTGAAGTTGGCGAATTCACTGTTGAACCTGCCTTAGCTCGTAAGTACAAACTGAAGCTGGATGTGATTCCATTGATCGAAGAGTATGCGAATACCCCACTAACTGAACGTTAAGCTAAAGAGACGATGATAGAAAAAAAACGAACAGCTCAACTGTTGGGGTTTGGCTGTTTCATTTGTTGGAATCCTTCTATCATCGTCTCTTTCTTTTAAAGACGTCTTTGCCCATTACCTAAAAGCCATCTGCTAAAGGGTATTGATCAAATTCCCTAGGACTAAACAACTCTACTCTGTATCAAGGAGGACCATGATGAACGATTCTAAATATCTCCTAAAACATACAGTTCCTGAAGTAGCTGAATACCTAACTCTACGAAAAGCCTGCGGTCTTTCTCTTCGTGGAACAGCTGCGAGTAAGATTGGTTTAAGCAATAGTCTTTTTGCAGTGACTGTTCGAAGAACCAGCGATCAAACCTTAGTCGGCATGGGCCGATTGATTGGTGACGGAGGTACTGCCTATCAAATCCTAGACATCGCTGTCCTTCCTGAAGATCAAGGCAATGGATTGGCAAAATCAATCATGAGCGCCATAATGAACCATATACATAATGAAGTAGATCCCCAAGCTTACGTGAACCTGATTGCTGATTGTCCAGCTGAAAATCTTTATCAGCAGTTTGGTTTTGTGGCGACAGCCCCCAAAAGTATTGGGATGTACTTAAAACGATGAGCTTTAGCAGCTTCTAGAAACACTCATCAATTTGTCTATGACAAAAAAACTTGTTTCAACAGTAGCATTTGCTACCGTTGAAACAAGTTTTTTATTGTTCCCGAATTTCTTCTAAAAACCGTAACGCTTGTTGTTGATTCATTGGAGGATTTTGCCGTAGTTTTTCAGCTACTTGCTCGATTTCCGCTTTCTCCGCTCCAACAGCGATCGCTAGTGAACGAGCTTGCATACTCATATGTCCCTTCTGAATCCCTTCTGAGACAAGCGCCCGCAAAGCTGCCAAGTTTTGGACAAGTCCCACACTTGCAGCTAGCGCAGCTAACTCTTGAGAAGAGTGAACATCACTGATTTCCAATGCTGCTTGTGCTTTTGGTAGGACCTTTGTGGCACCACCAACAGTAGCGATAGCTAACGGCAACGTGATTTCCCCTACTAATCGCTCTGATTCGATGGTCCAATTAGTCAGTCCTTGATAGCTGCCAGTACGTGCTGCATAGCCGTGGCAGGCAGCAGAAACTGCCCGGGTATCATTTCCAGTGGCCAGCATCACTGCCTCCACCCCATTCATGATGCCTTTATTATGAGTGACTGCTCGATAAGGATCCGTTTTGGCAAACAAAGAAGCTTGAACAATTTTTTGTGCAACCGTGGCGCCACCTCTTTTGCTCAAAGCGGAAAACGGTACTTCACAAACAGCCGTGACTAATGACTCAGTAGCAAGATTGCTTAAAATACTAAATAAGATTTCTTCATTAGGAAACCATTCTCTGAAAAGTGCGGCAACGCCTTCTAAGATCGCATTGATGATATTGGCTCCCATCGCATCCTTGACATCCACGAAAAGATCCACCGATAAAAACGTCGACTGATCAGCAGATTCCTGCTGAGAATCTGCTGGAAAGTGCCGCAGAGCGATGCGCCGCAATCCTCCTTCTCGTTTGACGATCGAAGGATAGCTTTGTTCTGCCCGTTCAAAAATCACAGCTTGGTTTTCCGCAATCCGTTGCTCGATCTCATTTGGATTCTTTGCAGAAAAAACAATCTGTCCCCGCAACAATCGTTCTTTGCTTTGCGTATGGATCTCACCAGCCATTTTGGCTCCATTACTCATTGCTGCAATCACAGAAGGTTCTTCTGTAGCCATTGGTACGACATATGCTTTGCCGTCCACCTTCAGATTCATGCCTACACCCATTGGCAGCTCGATCTCACTGATTTGGTTCTCAATCAAATGGTTCGCCGTGTCTTCCGCTAACATCATTTGTGACAGTTGTTGTTTTGTTTCACTAGAAATTTTTTGTTGATTCTCAAGCTCTTGTAACCGCTCAGCGGGGGACAACTCATAAAATTTCTTGTCCGTCGGCTTTGCTTTTTCAATTGTTGGCCGCTCCAACAGCATAGCCAGCCCTAACCCGCCACCAACACATAAAGAAGCAATCCCATAACGGGCTTGGATCTCTTGCATTTGGTAGACCAAAGAAGTTGCTAAGCGAGCTCCTGTGGCACCAATCGCATGTCCAAGAGAAATTCCGCCACCATAGCGATTGACTTTTGCTGGATCCAATCCCAATTCAGACTCCACCACGATCGAAGATGCAGCAAATGCTTCGTTGATCTCAAACACACCGATGTCTTCTAATGAAACTTTTTGATTTTGAAGAAGTGTTTGAATTGCCTTGATAGGCGAGATCCCCATGATTTCAGGATCAATCCCTACTTCAACGATCTCTTTGATCGTCGCTAAATACGGAATATCATTTGTTTCACAGTAGGTTTTTGATGCTAACAACACCAATGCTGCACCATCATTGATCGTAGAAGCATTTCCAGCAGTGACGGTACCGTCAGTTTTAAAAACTGGTTTTAAAGAAGCCAGTTTTTCCATTGTGGTCTGACTGCGGATCCCTTCATCTGCGGTGATCGTTTCTGTTTCGCCAGCCAGCGGAACGATCTCTTTCGCAAATTTATTCTCTGCTTGCGCTTTAGCAGCTTTCATTTGTGACTGATAGGCAAACTGGTCCTGAGCCTCTCGTGAGATGTCATAGCGTTGCGCCACATTTTCAGCTGTCAAGCCCATTGGCTTACTACTAAAAGCATCTGTTAAGCCATCTAATGTCATACTTGAGACTGGGACACTGTAAGTATCTTCTGCTTTATTGTAATGACTGAGGGACGGAGCATTCGTCATGCTTTCGATCCCCCCTGCTAAAACAACTTGCGCTTTGCCCAACTGGATTTGCTCCATTCCCATTAAAATGGCTTTCAATCCAGAACCACAAACTTCATTGATCGTTGATGCCGGGATGTCCACTGAGAGACCACTTTGTAGGGCCACTTGTCGGGCAGGGTTTTGGCCATTGCCTGCTTGTAGGACATTGCCGATGATCACTTGCGCGATTTCTTCCTTGATCTTTTGATTTCGTTCAAACATATCTTTCGCTACAGCAGTACCTAAGGCAACTGCTGAAAATTTCTTTAATGACCCATGGTATTTACCGATGGGGGTTCTTCGTGCATCGATAATAACAACTTCTTCCACCATGCCACCTCCAACAGAAATATATCATTATTTCCACAAAAAAAGAATACCCCACGAGTTTGCATTCTGTTCCAATCAGCCATTCTTAAATAAAGTTTAAATTCTAATAGAATTTTTTTCATTTTTAAACAAAAATATGATACCGTATAGACGATAGTTATAACATAAGTTAAACCCAAAGGAGCGTCATAATGAACGTTGGTATTGATAAAATAAATTTTTTTGTTCCGCCTTACTATATAGACATGGTTGATCTCGCTCACGCTCGTGAGGTAGATCCTAATAAATTTACCATTGGTATCGGTCAAGACCAAATGGCAGTCAGCAAAAAAACACACGATATCGTTACATTTGCGGCTAGTGCAGCAAAAGAAATCTTAGAACCTGAAGATTTGCAGGCAATCGACATGGTGATCGTCGGTACAGAATCTGGAATCGATGAGTCGAAAGCCTCTGCTGTAGTCTTACACAGATTGCTTGGCGTCCAACCTTTCGCCCGCTCTTTCGAAATCAAAGAGGCTTGTTACGGAGCAACCGCAGGGATTCAATTTGCGAAAACCCATATTCAAGCCAATCCAGAAAGCAAGGTTCTAGTCATTGCGTCCGATATTGCTCGTTATGGTTTACGTTCCGGTGGTGAACCAACACAAGGAGCAGGTGCTGTTGCCATGTTGCTTACAGCTAACCCACGAATTCTAACTTTTGAAAATGACAATTTGATGTTGACTCAAGATATTTATGATTTTTGGCGTCCTCTCGGCCACGCTTATCCAATGGTCGATGGGCATCTATCTAACCAAGTTTACATCGATTCTTTCAAAAAAGTGTGGCAAGCTCATTGTGAACGCAATCAAGCCAGCATCAGCGATTATGCTGCAATCAGCTTCCATATTCCTTATACAAAAATGGGGAAAAAAGCATTGTTAGCAGTCTTTGCCGATGAAGTAGAAACGGAGCAGGAACGAGTGATGGCTCGCTATGAAGAATCCATCGTCTATAGTCGCAGAGTCGGCAATCTCTATACCGGCTCTCTGTATTTGGGACTGATTTCGTTATTAGAAAATTCGTCTCATTTAAGCGCAGGAGATCGCATTGGTCTTTTTAGTTATGGTTCTGGGGCTGTTTCTGAATTTTTCAGTGGTCGTTTGGTAGCTGGTTATGAAAATCAATTAAACAAAGAAGCCCACACTCAGCTATTGGATCAGCGACAAAAATTAAGTATTGAGGAATATGAAGCCATCTTTACTGATTCATTGGAAATCGATCAAGATGCCGCTTTTTCTGATGATCTTCCTTATAGTATTCGAGAAATTAAAAATACGATCCGTTATTATAAAGAAAGCTAAACCTATTTAATAAAAGCAGCTTAGTTAATCTGGCTGCTTTTTTATTTTATTTTACTATTTGCATACATCTCTTTATCTGTTATAAAAAAAATTTTCAGAATATTGCGTTTTTCAATTGACAGATGGCAGAACTTTCGTCTATACTGAAAACAATTCAATTTTGGAGGAAGAATCATGAAATTATTGCTATCCCCACAACTGAATATTGCTTACTTTAGCTATTTTAGATAGTTTGTATTCATAACATTGTGGATACAAACCTCACAACACTTTGTTTGTATCTATAATGGCTAGAGCAGTTTAACGTGAACAGCAGCCATGTAGAGAATCTTCTAAATGGCCGCACTGAATTTCTGAATTTTGGTAAGTTCAAATCCATTTAGACGATTGTCTGAATGGATTTTTTTGTTCCGTTGGGTTTAAATCAAGACTTTTTAGGAGGAATATTTGATGAAAATGAAAAAATGGATCACAACTGGCCTGTTGGCAACTACCTTAGGACTTGGACTTGCGGCATGCGGGAATACCAACAATGCCACTGAAGATGGCAAAAAAACGGTTGGTATCTTGCAGCTGGTGGAACATGGTTCGTTAGATGCTGCCTATGAAGGATTCAAAGAAGGTTTGGCGGAAGGCGGCTATAAAGAAGGCGAAAACCTTACTTTAGAATACCAAAATGCCCAAAATAGCCAAGACAATCTGAAGAGTATGAGCGAAAAACTTGTAAAAAATTCTCCTGATCTTCTCTTAGGGATCGCGACACCAGCTGCTGTCTCATTGGCGAATGAAACAACAGATATTCCGATCGTTGTAACTGCAGTCACTGATTTAGTTGAAGCAAAATTAGCGGATTCCAATGAAGCTCCTGGACGCAATATCACTGGTACATCTGACATGGTCCCTATCGATAAACAGATTCAATTGTTATTGAGTATCGTCCCTGACGCTAAAACAATCGGTATTATGTATAATGCTGGAGAAGCAAATTCAAAAATCCAAGCAGATTTGGCAGAAAAAGCATTGAAAGATGCAGGTGTAGACGTCAAAGTCTTGACAGCGAACACGACAAATGATGTCCAACAAGTAACTACTAGTTTAGCTAAAGATGTGGATGGTATCTATGTGCCAACAGATAATACCTTTGCTTCTGCTGCGGCAGTCGTTGGTGAAGTAGCCAAAGAAACCAAAACACCGATCGTTGCTGGTTCTGTCGAGCAAGTGGAAGATGGCGCTTTAGCTACATTCGGGATCGATTACAAGTCACTAGGCAAACAAACGGGTGAATTGGCTGCAAAAATTCTTGATGGAGATGAAAAGCCCGCTACAACACCTGTAGAAACAGCGAATAAACTAGAGCTAGTTGTGAACCAGGAAATGGCAACTGCATTAGGAATTGATCCAGAAAGCATCGTGGCTCCTGAGTAATTTTGCTACTATCTGCTATCTACTATAATTTTGCTGCTATATGATGAAATGATGAAAACTAACTTGAAACTAAAAACCTAAAAAACGATTTGAGGAAACCTTATGAATTTAATCAATACATTTTTCATACTTATTCAATCAGCTGCCTCTCAAGGTATGTTGTGGGCATTATTAGCGATCGGGGTTTATTTGACCTTCCGAATCTTAGATATTGCCGATTTGACAGCTGAGGGAAGCTTTCCATTAGGAGCCGGCATTGCTGCTGTCAGCATCACCAATGGCCTTTCCCCTTTTACGGCAAGTCTGTTGGGCTTTTGCGGCGGTTTAGCTGCCGGATTTGTCTCAGGGATCTTGCATACCAAATTTAAAATTCCCGCATTATTAGCGGGAATCATTACCATGACCGGATTGTATTCTATTACAAATCGGATCATGGGGGCACCCAATATTGCCTTGTTAGGGGAAGATACTGTTTTTACTTGGTTTCAAACACTAGGCTTAACGAAAAATACCGCAGTCATTTGTACAGGCCTCCTGTTTGCTGCTGTCGTGATTTTGTTGCTGTTTCTCTTCTTCCGCACAGAGATTGGACTAGCAGTGCGAGCAACGGGAGACAATCTCGCGATGAGTGAAGCCAACGGAATCAATACGGACAATATGAAACTAATTGGCTATATGATTTCCAATGGCTGTATTGCTCTTTCTGGTTCCCTCTTAGCTCAAAACAATGGTTTTGCTGATCTTAACTCAGGTGTAGGAACGATCGTGATCGGATTAGCATCGATCATTATCGCGGAAGTCCTTTTCAGCAATAAATCTTTGTGGGTTCGTTTGATCACGATTGTGATTGGTGCGATCTTGTATCGTCTAATCCTGGCCATCGTCTTTGAATTCAACGTGGAAGCTTCAGATTCAAAACTTGCCTCTGCCATCGTTTTAGTTATCTGTCTTTCATTGCCGCAAATTCGAACGAAACTTGGATTGCAAAAATTTCTTCCGAAAACCAAAGGAGGTCAATCATGACGACACCTGTTTTAACGATCAGTGATTTACACCAAACATTTGAAAAAGGAACCATCAACGAAAATCATGTCCTTCGCGGGATCGATCTCACCATGAACAGCGGTGATTTCATTACGATTATCGGTGGAAACGGTGCAGGAAAATCAACATTACTCAATAGTATTGCTGGAACGATCCCAACAGAACAAGGTAAGATCGTCTTAGGTGACAAAGAAATCACACGTCATTCAGTCACACGACGCTCCAAAGAAATCAGTCGTGTCTTCCAAGACCCGCGGATGGGGACAGCCGTTCGTTTGACAGTCGAAGAAAACTTAGCCCTTGCTTATAAAAGAGGCCAGGTTCGCGGGTTTTCCTCCGGTGTCAAAGGAAAGCATCGGGCCTTCTTCAAAGAAAAGTTAGCTCGCTTGAATCTTGGTCTTGAAAATCGACTGACGACTGAGATTGGGCTGCTTTCCGGAGGACAGCGGCAAGCGATCACACTATTGATGGCGACCTTGCAACAGCCTAAACTGATCCTGCTAGACGAACATACAGCAGCTTTAGATCCGAAAACCTCCATGACTGTGATGGCACTGACTGATCAGTTGATTCAAGAACAGCAGTTGACCGCCTTTATGGTCACTCATGATATGGAAGATGCCATCCGTTACGGCAATCGCTTGATCATGCTCCATCAAGGCAAAATCGTTGTCGATATCGTAGGTGAGGAAAAACAATCCTTAACGGTACCGGATTTGATGGCACTCTTCCATCAAAATAGTGGGACTGAGCTAAAAGATGATCAGCTATTGTTGCACACTTAACTGTATCTTCTTTGGCTATAGCTGCCTCAATTGGGCACATCACACTACGCCAAAGAACTAACGTATGAATACAGAGGAACCAAGTTGAAAATAGTTCAGCTCGGTTCCTTTTTTGTACGCTTTCCTGCATGCGTGAGCTCTTCCTTCAACGCACTTCTGTACCAAGAGTTGTTGTCCATTTGATCACTAACAATAGCTTCCCCAGCTTTCTTAAAGCCCTTTGTCATAAAATCGTTAGATTTTCATCATAAAAATACGAGAAAGACAACAGGAAGACCGCAAATTTTCTTTTCTTTTCCTAGGTACACTGAATGTAACCTTAAAAGAAAAAAGGAAAGGAAGAAAATGATGAAAAAAATTGCCGTTTTATTTGGAGGGAATTCTCCAGAATACTCAGTGTCACTAGCCTCAGCAGCAAGTGTGATCCAAGCTATTGACCCGCTGAAATATGAAGTAATGACCATTGGCATCGCGCCAACAATGGATTGGTATTTGTATCAAGGAAACCTCGCGAATGTTCGCAATGATACTTGGCTAGAAGATCACAAAAACTGTCACCAGCTGACTTTTTCTAGCCAAGGATTTATATTAGGAGAAAAACGAATCGTCCCTGATGTCCTCTTTCCAGTCTTGCATGGGAAGTATGGCGAGGATGGCTGTATTCAAGGACTGCTTGAACTAATGAACCTGCCTTATGTTGGTTGCCATGTCGCTGCCTCCGCATTATGTATGAACAAATGGCTCTTGCATCAACTTGCTGATACCATGGGAATCGCTAGTGCTCCCACTTTGCTTTTATCCCGCTATGAAAACGATCCTGCCACAATCGATCGTTTTATTCAAGACCATGGATTCCCGATCTTTATCAAGCCGAATGAAGCCGGTTCTTCAAAAGGGATCACAAAAGTAACTGACAAAACAGCGCTCCAATCTGCATTAACGACTGCTTTTGCTTACGGTTCTACTGTGTTGATCCAAAAGGCGATAGCGGGTATTGAAATTGGCTGCGGCATCTTAGGAAATGAGCAATTGACGATTGGTGCTTGTGATGCGATTTCTCTTGTCGACGGTTTTTTTGATTTTGAAGAGAAATACCAATTAATCAGCGCCACGATCACTGTCCCAGCACCATTGCCTCTCGCGCTTGAATCACAGATCAAGGAGCAGGCACAGCTGCTTTATCGAAACTTGGGTTTGACGGGTCTGGCTCGAATCGATTTTTTCGTCACCAATCAAGGAGCGATCTATTTAAACGAAATCAACACCATGCCGGGATTTACTGGGCACTCCCGCTACCCAGCTATGATGGCGGAAGTCGGGTTATCCTACGAAATATTAGTAGAGCAATTGATTGCGCTGGCAGAGGAGGACAAACGATGAACACATTACAATTGATCAATAAAAACCATCCATTGAAAAAAAATCAAGAGCCCCCGCACTTAGTGCTAGCTCCTTTTAGCGATCACGACGTTTACCTGCAGCCAGAAGTGGCAAAACAATGGGAACGACTCGTGCGAGCAACCGGACTAGAAAAGGACATTCGTCTGGTAGATGGGTATCGTACGGAAAAAGAACAGCGACGCTTGTGGGAGTATTCTCTAAAAGAAAACGGGTTAGCTTATACCAAACAATTCGTTGCTTTGCCAGGTTGCAGTGAACATCAAATCGGTCTGGCCATTGATGTAGGACTAAAGAAACAAGAAGATGATGATCTTATCTGCCCTCATTTTCGAGATAGTGCTGCTGCTGATTTATTTATGCAGCAGATGATGAATTATGGCTTTATTCTACGCTATCCGGAAGATAAACAAGAGATCACCGGTATCAGTTATGAACCTTGGCATTTTCGTTATGTCGGGCTTCCCCATAGCCAAGTCATCACTGCCCAAAAATGGACTCTGGAAGAATACCATGATTACTTGGCTCAGACAGTGAGGCAGTTCGCATGAAAAATAAAGGAATCGATCAATTTCGTGTGATTGCAGCCATGATGGTGGTTGCGATCCATTGTCTTCCCCTTCACTATTTATGGCCAGAAGGCGATATCCTAATCACATTGACGATTTTTCGAGTAGCTGTTCCTTTCTTTTTTATGATCAGTGGTTACTATGTGTTTGCAGAACTTGCTGTGGCCAATAGTTATCCTTCGCGACAACGAGTGTTCAACTTTATCAAAAAACAGCTAAAAGTCTATCTATTAGCCACACTAATGTTTTTACCATTAGCACTCTATAGTCAAACGATCGGCTTCGATCTACCAGTTGGAACATTAGTACAAGCACTTTTGGTCAATGGCATTCTTTATCATCTTTGGTACTTTCCGGCTTTGATTACTGGGAGCCTGCTCCTAACAAGTTTGCTGATACATGTCTCCTTCAAAAAAGTGTTCTGGCTTGCGGCTGGATTGTACCTGATTGGATTAGGTGGTGATAGTTGGTTTGGACTGATCCAACAGACACCAATCGAACCATTCTATACTGCTGTGTTCCACCTATTAGATGGTACCCGCAACGGTATTTTCTTTACACCATTGTTTTTGTGCTTAGGTGTGCTGGTCAGAAAACAATCAGAGAAAAGAAGTTTATCCAAAACAGCTCTCTTCTTTTTGATCAGTCTTATCGGATTGCTTATTGAGAGTGCGTACTTGCATGGGTTTTCTATACCTAAACATGACAGTATGTATCTCTTCTTGCCTGTTGTACTCTTTTTCTTATTTCCACTGATCTTGCGCTGGCATCCCCACAGGACTTGGAAGCATCCGGGACAGCTATCTTTGTGGCTTTACCTTTTGCATCCTTATACAATTGCCGGCACACACTTTTTGAGCCAAAAAATCAGCATTCTGCAAAACAATCTAATCAACTATTTGGTTGTTTTGATCTTGACGATTGGATTCATTTGCCTCTTTTTAAGACAACAACACTCATGGTTTAGACACAAACAAACAACGCCCGTTAAAAGGGCCGTAAAAGAATTCTCAAAGACAGCCCTTTTGCATAATCTACAGGAGATCCAGCGGATCATCTCACCGAAAACAAAAGTGATGGCAGTCGTTAAAGCCGATGCCTACGGCTGTGGTGCCAAGGAAGTTGCTCCTGTTTTAGAACAAGCCGGAATTGATTTTTTTGCGGTGGCTACGATTGATGAAGGTATTCAATTGCGGAAAAATGCTGTCAAAAGCCCCATCTTGGTCTTGGGATATACCTCTCCAAAACGCATAAAAGAACTTCGTCGCTACTCATTGACCCAATCGATCATCAGTGAAGGTCATGCTGTAGCATTGTCACAAAGAAAAGTAGCGATTGACTGTCATTTAGCCATCGATACTGGGATGCATCGGTTAGGTGTAACACCGACTATCGATTCGATTCTTTCGATTTTCGATTTGCCCTTCTTGACGATCAGTGGTGTTTATTCTCATCTTGGTTCGGCAGATCGCTTAAATCCTGATAGTATGATTCGCACTCAGAAGCAGATTGCCTGCTTCGATCAGATTCTCTTAGAACTGGATCAGAGACAGATTTCTTATGGTATCACACACTTACAAAGCAGTTATGGTATTTTGAATTATCCAGACTTAAACTATGATTATGTGCGTCCGGGGATTTTATTGACAGGATCCCTCAGTGATAAGAACGAGCCTACAAAACAACGAGTAAGCTTACAGCCTATTCTGACCCTCAAAGCACAGTTGATCACTAAGCGAGTCGTTGCCAAAGGGGAAGCGATCGGTTATGGGCAAACCGCCATCGCGAATCAAGAAACAACTGTTGGTGTTGTGAGCATCGGCTATTGTGACGGACTGCCCCGTTCTCTATCAAATCAAGAGTTTTGTCTTTCCTATCGCGGTCAGTCCTTGCCGCAGATCGGCTTGATCTGCATGGATATGCTTTTGATAGACTTGAGCTATTGTCCTACGATCCCAATTGAAAGTGAAATTGAAATTCTGACAGATTGGAGCGATACTGCCGAGCAAGTACAAACTATAACCAATGAGTTGATTTGTCGGATCGGTCCACGAGTCAGTGCTAGGATCAAATAGAAAACGATGCATAAGTTTACCAGGTAAGGTATGATGGGGGTATGGAAACGTGAGAATCCGAAACTATGTTTAGGTGGAGTGAAAGAGTATGTCAGAAAAAATAGTCGTTGTTGATGATGAAAAAGAAATTGCGGACTTAGTCACGACCTTTTTGCAAAACGAAGGATTTAGTGTGCAGCCGTTTTATGATGGTACTAGTGCCATCGCCTATATTGAAAAAGAAGCCATTGATTTGGCCGTTTTAGATGTCATGTTGCCGGACATTGATGGTTTTCAACTGTTACAGCAGATCCGCAAGACCCATTTTTTCCCAGTGTTGATGCTGACTGCCAAGGGAGAGGATCTAGACAAAATCACTGGATTGAGTTTGGGAGCGGATGACTATGTCACCAAACCTTTTAATCCTTTAGAAGTTGTGGCTCGGGTAAAAACCCAATTGCGGCGCTACCAGCGATACAATCATTCCACTGCTTCTCCAACAGTAGAAGAATATGAAAAAGACGGCTTGATACTCAAAATCAACAGTCATCAATGCATTCTCTACGGCAAAGAAGTTTTCCTGACTCCCATTGAGTTCAAAATATTGCTTTATTTATTTGAGCACCAAGGATCCGTCGTCTCTTCCGAAACACTTTTCGAAGCGGTTTGGAAAGAAAAATATTTAGATAACAATAATACTGTCATGGCACACATTGCTCGTTTAAGAGAAAAATTGCATGAAGAACCTCGTAAACCTAAATTAATCAAAACCGTATGGGGGGTCGGCTATATCATTGAAAAATAGAAATCCTTTGATCCGAAAGCTCTTGACCCAATACTTCGTCACCACTGGAATCTTGCTGGCATTCCTTTTAATGATTCCATTAGTCATTCGCTTTATTGCCGGAACCCGGACTTGGTATGGAACGGAACCTATCTACTATATTTTACGTTTTTTTGCGGATCGCTGGTTGTTTTGTGTTGCGATAGGCGCTTTACTGATATGGTTTGGTACCACCATTTACTATATGACCAAAGCCATCGGTTATTTGAATGAAACGATCCAAGCCACGACTCAACTGATAGAAGAACCAACCAAACGCATCACTTTGTCGAGCCATCTGATTGATGTTCAAGAGGAAATGAATCAACTGCGGGAGAAAAGTCTGCAAGATCAACGTGCCGCTAAAGAAGCGGAACAGCGGAAAAATGATTTGATCGTTTATCTCGCCCATGATTTGCGGACGCCTCTGACAAGTGTCATAGGTTATCTGACTCTTCTAAAAGAAGAACCACAATTATCCAATGCGATGCGGAATCGTTACACGGAGATTGCTTTACAAAAAGCCCAACGGCTGGAACTATTGATCAGTGAATTCTTCGAGATCACACGCTTCAATTTGACCACGATCGTTTTGCAGACAGAAACGACTGATTTAAGTTTAATGCTTGAACAGCTGACCTTTGAGTTTTTACCTCTCTTGGAAGAAAAGAATCTAAATTGGCAACTCAACTTACAAAAAAATGTTCTTGCAACAGTAGACACCGAAAAAATAGCTCGTGTCTTTGATAATCTCATTCGCAATGCCATCAACTACAGCTATCCAGATTCGTCTTTACTTCTTGAATTGGTCGAATCAGACAGTATTCACATTCGTCTGACGAATCGTGGAAAAACAATTCCAGAAGAGATGATCGGACGTCTCTTTGAACCTTTCTATCGCATGGATTCTTCCCGAGCTACAGCCACAGGCGGAACTGGTCTTGGTCTTCCGATTGCAAAAGAGATTCTGTTAGCATCTGGCGGGGATATCTCGGCAGAAAGCAAAGACGAAACCATCATTTTTAACGTTCGCTTGCCAAAACCTGCCAACAGCTGACGTCTCTTGATTTAAAAAATCTCTAGTATCAACTTTCATATAAAAAACTGTGATATCACTCTTTCAACAAACGAATAACACAAACACGGCAGCTATTTTCAGATTTATACTGAAAATAGCTGCCGTAAGCTTATGTTGTTCCCAAAGAAAAAATAAACCAGTTTTACTGACTTCTCAACTAAAAAATCTTTCTGTTTATGACAGAAAATAGTTGAAAAAAAGGGTGAATTCTCATTGCGTCTAGCGCGTTTCATTTTCGGCAATGATATCCGTCACTTTCATCAAGCGTGTCAATGTTGCTCGTTCATCCTCTGCTAAGTTGCTCTCAATGTATTGGATGGTTTCTGTCAACTTCGGAATTGTCATGTATTCTAGTGCATTGACTCGCCGACGAGTCCGTTCGATTTCATTTGCCATCAGCTGACAAGTTTTTTCAATTTCAGCTAATTGCAGCATGACTGGCAAAATCTGATCCAGATGGGACAGAGAAAGATCCAACTCACTTGTCGTACTAACAAAACCATATGAAAAATCATCATCCGAACTTTCTTCTTCATAAACAGGATTGAGTACCGGTACCTCCATGTTCATCACCGTGCGGCTTTGAACATCTAACGTCACTTTGTTCAAAGGAATCATAAAAGCTTCTTGCAAGATCACATCAGGAATACTACTAGATGCCAAAACATACTCTTCCATTCCAGCTTGTAACGCTGATTCCATTTGTTGGCGCAATTTTTGATTTTTTTTGACTAACTGAATAAATTGGCGAACCAACTCATCTTGTTTATCTTTCAATAACTTATGCCCCCGAGTTGCCGTCGTCAAGCGTTTGCGAAGCCGACTCAATTCCATCCGAGTCGGATTGACATTCATTATTGCCATGAAGGATTCACATCCTCCCCAGTAGGAAGATAGGCTTCAATAAATTCTTCTTTGATTCGGCTCAATTCTTGCTTCGGTAATGTAGCGAGCAATTTCCAGCCAATGTCCAATGTTTCTTCAATCGTTCGGTTGGTATCAAATCCCTGATTTACGTATTCTTTTTCAAAAAGATCCGCAAAACGAGCAAATTTCTTATCAATATCTGAAAGTGCGGATTCCCCTAATACGATCGACAGTTCTTTGGCAGCCTTCCCATCAGAATATGCCGCGTAGATTTGGTTCATCGTCGCCGCATGATCCCGCCGAGTCTTGCCTTCTCCGGTTCCTTTATCTTTCAGTCGGGACAAACTAGGTAGAATATCCACTGGCGGATTGATGTTTCTCTTGTAAAGATCACGGGAAAGGATAATCTGTCCCTCCGTGATATAGCCGGTCAGATCGGGTATTGGGTGGGTCTTATCTCCATCCGGCATCGTCAAGATCGGAATTTGAGTGACGGATCCTTCTTTATCCATCAAACGTCCTGCCCGTTCATAAAGAGTCGCTAAGTTGGTGTACAAATAACCAGGGTAACCGCGTCTGCCAGGAACTTCTCGGCGAGCAGCTGAAATTTCCCGCAACGCTTCACAATAGTTTGTCATGTCGGTCATGATAACTAATACATGCATTCCTTTTTCAAAAGCTAAGTACTCGGCTGCTGTTAATGCCATTTTCGGTGTAGCAATCCGCTCAATGGCTGGATCATTGGCTAAGTTCATGAACAATACCGAGCGATCCAATGCACCGGTTTTGCGAAACTCTTCTACAAAGAATTCAGCTTCTTCGAAAGGAATGCCGATCGCCGCAAAAACGATGGCAAAGTTACCTTCTTGACTTGGCACAGTCGCTTGACGGGCGATCTGTGCTGCAATTTCCTTATGAGGCAATCCTGACGCAGAAAAGATCGGCAGTTTTTGACCACGGACCAACGTATTCAAGTGATCGATCGTTGAGATCCCCGTTTGAATGAACTCATCTGGAAAATCTCTGGCCATTGGATTGATGGCTTCGCCATTGACGTCAATTCGTTTTTCTGGAATGATCTGCGGTCCATCATCTTTAGGCTTACCTAGTCCATCAAAGACACGCCCCATCATATCTGGCGATACACCAAGCGTTAAACCCGTTCCTAAAAAGCGGGCTTTACTCTCTTCTGCA
Organism: Enterococcus sp. 125944; assembly: GCF_051909435.1. Lineage (NCBI taxonomy): Bacteria > Bacillati > Bacillota > Bacilli > Lactobacillales > Enterococcaceae > Enterococcus > Enterococcus sp. 125944. The sequence continues at coordinate 493,370 of NZ_JBQASY010000001.1, forward strand.
CTCAGGTTACTAGTGCCTTCAAAAACCTGTACAACGGCATAATCATCGCTGACTTCTAAAACCTGCCCTTGACGAACCTCGCCACTGTCCATTCGCACTTGGACAAGTTCGTCAAATTTGACGCCTTTGACATTTTCTACCACCATCAAAGGACCAGCGATTTCCGAGACTGTTCGATATTCTTTTAGCATTAATGAATTCCTCCAGTCTCTACGATTTTTTGTAATAATGCTTTCGTGTCCTGCTTGATTGCATCTAAACGTGTTAGTTCTTCTTCAGGAATATATTTACTGCGGGCAATCCGTTCTCGCAGATCGGTGGTACCTTTGGTTATATCATCCAGATACGCCCCTAGCTGCAAGGCCCGTTTTGCTTGTTCATCAAAATATAAAATATTTTCTAGCATTTTAAATTGCTTATTTCTTGACGTATAGGTATCCACGTCATCAAAAGCATTCTGCTGCAGATAATCTTGACGTAAAGAACGAGCCGTCATCATCGTCAAACGATCTTTCTGAGAGAGAGAATCCATTCCCACTAGCTGAACGATCTCTTCTAAGCGGCTTTCTTCTTGCAAGATCGCCATTGCTTCATTGACCATCTCCGACCAGCGAGGTCCCATCAACTGATCTAAATAAGAATTGATTTGATCTTCATACAAAGAATAGGAGTTCAGCCAATTAATAGAAGGAAAATGCCGCTTTTGTGCCAACATACTGTCTAATGCCCAGAAAACTTTCACGATCCGCAACGTGTTTTGAGTAACTGGTTCTGAGATATCCCCTCCAGCTGGCGAAACAGCACCAATAGCTGTAATACTGCCCTCTCGAGGCTCCGATCCCAACGAACGGAACCGACCAGCACGCTCATAGTATTCCGCGATCCGGCTGCCTAAATAGGCTGGATATCCTTCATCTCCAGGAATTTCTTGTAAACGACCGCTCATTTCTCGTAATGCTTCGGCCCATCGTGAAGTCGAATCTGCCATGATCGCTACACTGTATCCCATATCCCGATAATATTCAGCAATAGTGATTCCTGTATAGATCGAAGCTTCACGAGCTGCAACTGGCATATTTGAAGTATTGGCAATCAAAACGGTTCGTTCCATGATCGATTCACCCGTGTGAGGATCGATCAATTCTGGAAATTCATTGATAACATCTTTCATTTCATTGCCGCGTTCGCCACAACCAACATACACAACGATGTCGACATCCGACCATTTCGCGATTTGATGCTGAACAACGGTTTTTCCTGCACCAAAAGGTCCCGGCACAGCTGCCGATCCACCTTTAGCTACCGGAAAGAAGGTATCGATCACCCGTTGACCAGTGACTAATGGTTCACCCGGATTTAACTTTGCTGCAGTCGGTCTAGGCTTACGGACAGGCCATTTTTGCATCATAGTCAAGCGCTGTTCGCCTTCTGCCGTTTCTAAAAGACAAATCGGTTCAGTAATAGCATAATTACCTACCATGATTTCCTTTACAGTGCCTTTCACACCTGGCGGAACCATCACTTTGTGTTCAATGGCTGTTGTTTCTTGAACAAGTCCTAGAATGTCTCCAGCATGTACGTTGTCCCCTACTTTTACTTGCGGCATGAACGTCCATTTTTTTTGACGATTTAGCGGGTCAATGGTCACCCCCCGTTCCAAAAAATCACTCTCTGTTTGATTCATAAAGGTATCTAATGGACGTTGAATACCATCAAACATTTCTGTCAACAAGCCAGGGGCTAATTCAACCGATAACGGAGCCCCTGTTGATTCAACGGGTTCGCCCGGTCCAATTCCTGCTGTTTCTTCATATACCTGGATCGACACGAGACCTTTCTTGATCTCGATGATTTCTCCAATCAAGCCTTTTTCACTGACTTTACAGATTTCATGGATCTTAGCTCCTGATAAACCTGAGGCCGTGACCAAGGGACCAGATACTTTTTCTATTGTGCCAAATGCCACATGCATTCCTCCTAGTTGCCGTACTTCTCTTTTAAGAATCTAATATATTCATTCCAACAGCTTTCTCGACATTCTGCTGGATCCGTGCCATTCCGATCCCTAGACTCCCTGTACTGCTGGGGATGGGGATGATGGCTGGCGTGGGTAGTTCTTCGTATTGTCGAATGATTGACTCCAACTGTTCAATCAATCGCTCGGTCAAGAAGATCACCCCATAGTCTTCTGCCATTTCCTGCAGCTGTTGTGCGGCTTCTTCAAGATCATCTACAGGATAGATATCAATTCCTAGGCCTTTGAAGGGCAAAATTGAGTTTTTGCCACCCATCATTGCTATTTTTTTATTCATACGTATCACGCACCCGACTTCTTAATATCTCTTCCGGTACTTTATTGATTTTTCCAATCAAAATAATCCGTAAATTTTTACTTTCGATTTCTTTTGCATACAAGTAACCGATCATCGCAGCTGGACCGAATGGTACGATTTTTTGTTCTTTCAATTTTGCCATCAAAAAGTTATCTTTTCGCAGATCAAACGTATTGAGGGTCTTCTTCTCAAGCAGTTCTTCATAGCTGTGATTAATCAAATGTTTGTAAGGTGTATTTTGCAGATACTGGACAAAAACTTCCAAAGACGTCGTGATTGCTTCCAACAGCTCTTTTGCAGGGAGAGTCCCATTATCTGCTAGAACAGCGCTGATAAAGCCTCGATGACGCTTCATGGCGTAACTACGTAGTGCTGTCGAAATATTAAAAATATCTACTTGCCGTTGAATGATCCCTTGTAAAAACGGATCATCATATCGCTTACCGATTGACCAAAGATGTTCCCAAAAATGATTGTCAAAAATGATATCTACGGATTGAATCTCATGATAATTTTCGATATAGGAAAATACTTCATCGATACAAGCAATCATTGGCTTCTCTGCGTGTGCACTTTTTCTTGTGTTGACCAAATCTTTCAATTCATTTAAAGGCATGGTTCCGATCGGTACCAAAAATTCAGAAAAGTCTTGTTTCATGAATTTAGCTTTTACTAACACCTTCAGATTTTGATAATCATAGCGAAGGGCAAAATAATCCACCACAGAACGATCAGGTGTTAGCTGATACAAGTTTTCATATACTCTTTTTAATTCTGCGGTCAATACTTGTTCAAAATCATGGACTCGATCTTCTTCATTGATAAAATCACCATAAACGGTTTCTCGCAAAAGAGCATAAACTTCTTCGGCACTGTTGGCAGAAAGCATACGTTCATAACGGCTGCGACTGATCAATTCCGCTTCATAGGTTCGTATTCGTGTATTCAGCGTGTTGTATTTGATATCTTCCATTTTTACACCCGCTTACTGTTCAAAAATCAATTGCAGTAATGTATGGCTCAACTCTTCTTTGCTGGCATCCAACAACGCATCAAACGTAAAGTTCAGCTCAATATCGCCTTGGCGCAGTAAAAATCCGCCTTTTCGCGGCAAAACTTGTTTTGCAACTGTTAGTCGACATTCAGGAATCGTTTGTTGAATCTCTTTCAATGAACCTTCTGTCAGCAGATGCGCACTTTTTTCTCCCAATACCAATTCAACTTCACCAAAAACCTGTGCTTCTTGTACTCCTTTTGTGACGAATGCTTGAAAATCAGCGGCTTCCATTTGGTTCAAGCGCTCAAGTGCCTCACTAAACAATTCTTCCAAAACGGATTGTTTCGCGGCAAGCACTTTATTGCGAGACTGAATGTGAATATCGGAAATCTGCAAATACATTTCTACCCGTTTTTCTTTTTCAAATTGGGCCAAACGATCAGAAAGTTGTTCTTCTAGTTGAGAACGTTTGAGACGCTCCTGTTTTTCAATTTCTACTTGTGCATCATTAAGGACCAACTGATACTTCTTTTCAGCATCTGCTGTGATTTTTTCGGTTAATCGCGTAATATCAGACATCTTTCTCCCCCTCTTAATTTAAAACTAGCAAGAAGGAAATAACGAAACCTAAGATACAATACGTTTCCATCATCGCTACATAAATGATCCCTTTTGTTACGTGCTCCGGTTTCTTGGCTAAAATCTGCATAGCGGCACTTGCAGCACGTCCTTGCCATCTTCCGGCAACGATTGCTGTCAACGCAATAGGTAAAGAAGCGATAAATAGGTACATTCCTCTATCAAGGGAGATCGTTCCGCTCATTTGACCAAAAATCATGAATGATATAACGAAACCGTATAGTCCTTGGGTACTTGACAACAGTTCCAAGATCAAGGCCTGTCCAAATTTTTCTGGTTGCTCTGCAGTCAATCCTGCAGCGGCTTCACTGGTCATACCGACCCCGATCGTTGAGCCGATCCCACCACAAATTGTCGCTGTAGCTACACCTAATGCGGCAAAAACTAACCCGCCATTTTCATAAAAGAAACTAATCCAATTTTCCATTCTTTTCCTCCTGCATTTTCTCTTCTGAGATAACCTCTACGTATTTTTCATCGGTTTTGAAAGGTACAAATGCTCGTCCCCCACCGGTGAAAAATTTTCCGAAATATTCTAAATACTGTAAACGAATACCATGAACATACGCACTTAAATAGCTTAAAAAGATATTTAATGCATGCAGCGCCACAAAAAGCAAAATACCGACTGTGAAACGCGCAGCTATTGGTAAATAACTGATGATCAAATTGAATGCGGATGCGATACTGCCCCCTGCGACTCCTAACGCCATGAGTCGTGTGAAGCTGATCATATCCCCTACGTAATTCGTAACATCCATTAATCCATATAGTCCTGAGCCGATTTTACCAGCTAGTGTTTTGCCTTCTAAACTACCGCCAAATACAACTGCCACTAAGCTAGCGATAATCATGATCAAACCAATGGTTTGTAAAGGCGAATCAGGCAACAGCAACATTCCTGCTGCCAATAGAACAACACTGATCAAAAAGACCATCCAAGATCCAGCCTGAAAAATAGCCTGTAGCTTCTGATCTTTTCGTTTCCAAAGGACATAAAACTTCAAAGCTAATCCAAACATGATTTGGATATATCCGAAAATGATCGACAAGACCAAAATCTGATTGACATCTTCTTGGGCTGATAACAATTGGAATGACAATTCAAAGCCAAAGAAATTACCATAAATCAAGCCCCAAATAATCGTGGGAATCGAACAAAGCTGAAACAGCGTCAAATTTTGTTCCAATCCTTTACTTAAATGAAAGAATTTTTTGCCCAAGAATGTTGCCAAAAACAGTAATAATCCATAGCCAAAATCTGCAACCATCATTCCAAATGCAACCATATAAAATGGCGCCATAAACGGTGTAGGATCTAATTCATCATACTGGGGCAAACTATACATCCGCACTAACCCTTCAAAGGGTTGTATCCACCGCGAATTATTCAACAAAATCGGAACATCCTCGATTTCTTGTTCTTTCACTTGTTGGTATTCAAGATAAAAAGCATCTTTGCTGGCCTGTTGGATCCTTTTCTCCAGTTCTGCTGCTTGCTCAACAGGGATCCAGCCTGAAATAGCTACGGCATGAGCCGAACGAAGCAACTTTTCATTACTCTGAGCTCGTTTGATCGCGCCATCTAAATACTCTGCTACGAGACGCAATTGTCCCTGCTCTTCGCTCATTGCACGTAAGGAGTGTTTGATTGTTTTTTCTTCCTCAATCAATGCGTGGGATTTTTCTTTTACATGTTGCAGGTCATCTTTTGGCAGACCTGAATAGGGATAGGTATACTGCTCGAATGCAGTCTTTTTTAAAAGGGAACTTACTTTATCTTTAACATCTTTATGGAAAAGAACGAATAAGTATGTAGTCGTTTGTGATTGATAAACTGTTTCAAAATAAACGAGGGGCAGTTTTTCGCACCCCTTTGTGAAAGCCGCAAATTCTGAATTTGGGAGCGAACCTAATAGGCCACCTGATTTTTTTAATTCATTCAAAATCTGAGGACGGTCTTCAAAGTATTTCCATCTATTCAGTTCTGCTTCTTGAGCCAAAAGCTCTCGTTTTTCTTGTTCGATCAATCGTAAACGTTTGTCTTGTTTTCGAAGTGTTTGACAAACTTCTTGCCAAGGATAAGTATGAGCGGCTTGCGCTAATTCGTGAAGTGTGTAGCGCTTGATTGGTTGCCGAAGTTTTTCCAGCATTCCTTTTTTTGGAACATATTCCTCTAATAATTGCAGGCCCCAATTTACTTGATCAAATTGGTTTTCTACTTCTTCAGTCTGTTTCTGTTCATCACGAACGGGTGTTAACACGCCTGTGGTTTCCTCTGACTCGTAATACATTTCAGAAGAAAGCAATTCGACAACTTGAAAGTCTTGCAACTGCTGTAAAACGGCATCTTTTTGTTCGTAAAAGGTCAACAGGCTGAATTTTTGCATTTTTGCAATCGCCATCTATGTCACAACCTTATTTATTATTATTGCCAATGCTTGTTCTTTCAACTCAGCTGAAATCGTGCGCAATGTCTCAACTTCCTCTTTTGTTTTTGCCACAAGGGGTTGTTTTGATTGCTCAAATTCCGTTGCAACTTTTTCTTCAATCATTCGTTGTGCTTCACGTTCTTTTTGTACCAATTCTTTCTGGAATGCTGAAATTCTTGTTTGACTTTCATGGATCAGTTGTTTTTTTTCAGCTTCCGCTTTCGTGTTTTTTTGTTCTGCAAACTCTTCTGCTTCTTGCAGCAAACGAATGGCATCTACAGACATTCTCTCACCTACTTTCTACTTTTTTTCGCGAAAAAAAACCATTACGAATCAAGCGATCGCTGTTCGTATGGTGTTAAAATTTAATAAGTGTCATCTACTCACACTTACCCGCGTCACTAATATAACCGTAACATATATTTTGTAGTATAACAAGGTTTCATCTGTTTTTTTATAATCATTACATATAAAATTTAAATTTTTTGCACAATTTCACGAAAAGTAATCCCTTTCATTATAATGGAGGTTTTTTAATCAAATAAAAAAAAGATGAAAGAAAAATGACTTCCTCTCATCTTTTTTAAACGTTCTAATTTGTGATGCCACCTGTTTTTTGCTGATAAAAAAACACTTAAATCAGCTAGTCATTCTATCAATCAGCTGTACGAATAAACGGCATGCTCATGCAGCGGGGGCCGCCACGGCCCCTTACTAATTCACTACCTGGAATTTGATGTAATTTAATACCGGCCTCTGCTAAAAGTTGGTTCGTAATAGTATTCCGGTCATAGACGATCACTTCGCCAGGCGCGATGGCTAATGTGTTTGATCCATCGTTCCATTGCTCTCTGGCAGCTGCCGTGATATCGTCGCCGCCACAACGAATCAACTCGACTGCCGGCAAGTCCAAATAACGGCATAAAATGTGATCTAACGTATCTTTTTCTTCAACTACTTTGATTTCTTGTCCTTGCTTTGTAATAGAGAACAAGGTTAGTTCACCTTCTATTTCAGGGTGAATCGTAAACTTGTCTTTATCAATCATGGTAAAGACTGTGTCCAGATGCATAAATTTCCGTTCAGAACCAATATCAAATGCTAAAATATGTTCAAATGACGGTTCCATTGAAAAAATGTTTTCAGCAATTTTTTCGATAGAGTGCACTTCTGTACGCTGAGAAATACCGATCGCTAATACATGCTGGGACAAAACAAGCTGATCCCCACCTTCGATACGTGCAGGTTCTTCTCGATCATACAAGAAATTGACCGATGGCTTGGCGAACTGCGGATGGTGCTTGAAAATGTACTGTCCATAAAGCGTTTCTCTTCGACGAGTTTCCGAAAACATCCGGTTAAGAGAAATGCTATGTCCTATAATAGCAAACGGATCTCTTGTAAAATAAAGGTTTGGCATCGGATCAATAATAAATGGATAATCATTTTCCCGCATTGCTGACAAACTTGCAGTCTTCGATATGGAAAGATCCTGTTTTTTTAACCCCGCCATCGTTTGATCAATAAACGCTCGTTCGTCTTTAATCGAAAGAAAATAGTCTCTGACTTCATTTAATACATCTTGATCTTGAATTTTCGTCTCTTGCAAATAATCATCCAAGAAAGCTTCCTTACACCCTGAAAGCTGTAATGTTTCAGCAGCCAGGTCTTCTAAATAAACCACTTCACAGCCATTCTCCACTAAAACTTTTGCAAAAAAATCATGTTCTTGTTGGGCTTGTGCCAAAAATGGAATATCGTCAAATAACAAGTCTTCTAAATAATCCGGCATCAAGTTTTCAAGTTCTGCACCAGGACGATGGAGCATCACCCGTTTTAACGGTTCAATTTCTGAAAATATTTGTATAGGTTTTGACATATCCAACCATTCCTTTCGCTCATTTCAAAAATGCTGAAGATGTGCATAAATATAAAAGAACATCTAATAATAATACATCTTCATTAAGAATTGAGTGTTATCAATTATATTTAATTGTAGGTTGAAAATAAAAAAACAGCAAGTAATATGGTTCTCGTGTATTGAGATCGGTTTGAACATTTTACAGATATTTGTATTATTTCATGCACCTTTTTTGCTAACGCTTTCAGCTTTTACGTTTTTTGTTATGATTGAAACAAATATGTCTTACTACGAGAAAGGAAGTTTAACAGATGGTTGATCAAAAACAAATTTATTACGGCGCAGATTACAATCCTGAACAGTGGTCACAAGAAACGATAAAGGAAGACATGCGCTTAATGAGAGAAGTTGGAGTCAATTATGTCAGCATCAATATTTTTGGTTGGGTAAACATTCAACCAAATGAATCAACATTTGATTTCACTTTTTTGGATTGGCTGATGGATCTCCTTTATGAAAACAATATTGCCATCGATTTAGCCAATGGAACAGCTTCGCCCCCTGCATGGTTAGTCAAAAAATATCCTGAAATGATGCCGATGACCATTCATGGCAATCGGTTGGTACATGGTTCTCGCCAACACTATTGCCCGACTTCACCGATTTATCGGGAATATGCCCGTCGGCTCAGTGAAGCTGTTGCCAAACGATACAGCCAACATCCGGGAGTTGTGATGTGGCATATCAATAATGAATATACTTGTCACATCCATGAATGTTATTGCCCGAACTGTCGTGCCAGTTTCCAAAATTGGCTAGAAAAAAATACCAAACAATTGAAGCATTGAATACGGCTTGGTCAACAAAATTTTGGAGCCAAACCTATCAAGAATGGGATGAGATTTTCCTACCAGAAGAAATGCCGACTTTTAAGAATCCTTGTCAACAGCTTGATTATCGTCGCTTCATTTCTGATATGAATCTGGAAATTTATCAGATCGAGAAAAAGGCAATTCAAACATTCTCGTCAAACATCCCATTCATGACGAATTTGATGGGTCTTCATAAATATGTCGATGGCTTCAAATGGGCTTCTGAAATGGATGTCGTTAGCTGGAATGCCTATCCTAATCCGTTTGAATCTCTGCCCTATCCCCAATTCTTAGCCAATGATCTCATGCGAAGTTTAAAAAAGAAACCTTTTTTGATTATGGAACAAGCCCCAAGTGCGGTCAACTGGCGCCAAGTAAACGGCGTCAAAAAACCCGGTCAAATGCGCTTATGGAGTTATGAGGCACTTGCTCATGGCTCCGATGGCATGATGTTCTTTCAATGGCGCCAATCACAAGGAGGGGCAGAGAAATTCCATAGTGCAATAGTCCCTCATGGTGATCCACACACAAGTCGCACCTTTCGAGAATGTGCTGCTCTGGGAAATGAATTAAAACAGTTGAATGACATCGTTGCCAGCCGGTTTGTTGCCGATATTGCTATCGTATTTGATTGGGAAAATTGGTGGGCCCTTGAGCTAGATGCGAAGCCGAATACCAATATTCGCTATATTCACCAAATGAGGGCGTTATATGCCGCTCTAAGAGCGTTGAACATTGCTGTTGATTTCATTCATCCATCTGAATCACTAGACGGCTATCCCCTTGTGATTGCGTATAATTTGTACTCTGCATCAGAAGGATTCGGCAATAAAGTCAAAGAATTTGTAGCAAATGGTGGAACATTCTTGACAAATTTCTTCAGCGGAATCGTCAACGAAAACGATCAAGTCTATCTTGGCGGCTATCCAGGACTTTTTAAAGAAGTATTGGGAATCACAGTTGAAGAATTTCAGCCTTTAAAACCGGAAATCCAGCAACAAGTGCATTTTAAAAATAAATTTTATGAAAATCGTCGGTGGGAAGAACTGATCCATTTACAAGGCGCTATCCCATTGGCTACCTTCACGAGTGATTTCCTTAAAGATTCACCAGCCATCACTAAACATCGGTTTGGCAAAGGACTGGCTTATTATTTAGGAACCGAGTTAGACCAAGATGGGTTGACCGACTTATTGAACGACATTTTTAGTGATGCAAAACTAAAAAAAGTTGCTGAGAGGTATTTGCAAGAAAACAGCGAGTTGTCTGTCACTGTTCGACAAGGACCAACCCATATCTTCTTATTCCTACTTAATCATACAAACGATTCACAACAAGTACAATTTCTATCGGAAGGTACAGCATTATTATCAAAAAGAAAAGTTTGTGAACTCACCCTCGCCCCCATGGAAGTTGAAATCATCAAATTTGCCAAGGGCTAAAGAATTGCTTTATCTTTTGTTCTATTCTTTGTGATAACTCCATTCTTAGACTTTTTCGATCGTTCCTTCGTATACAGATGAATGACCCGATTAGAATCTATCTAATCGGGTCATTCATTCGATGATTTGCATGAAACAGCAAATTACATAACTACTATCATTTAGTTTTTCTTACAGTAACAATTGAACAAGAAAATGCCACTATTTTGGTGAGTTTCAATCAACTGAAAACCTGCGGGACTATCCGAACGCCCAATCCTAGATCAACAACTTATTGATTACTGGAACTGCATTCCGCCATCCACAATGATTGTTTGTCCAGTTATATAGTTGGCATCATCACTGGCCAAAAATGAAACGACTGCCGAAACATCTTCGGGTTCAGATAAACGTTTCAATGCGATATCTTTACTAAAAGTTTGCATCCCCCATTCATCATCTTTACCAGCATTAGCACCTACTTGATGCGCAATATCCATCATCATCGGTGTTTTAACAATACCTGGTGCATAAGCATTTACAGTAATACCATAGTCAGCTAAATCTCGCGCAGCGATTTGGGTCATACCACGAACAGCGAACTTTGAGCTACTGTACAACATGAGATTAGGATTACCCACAACACCTGCCTGTGAACAAGCATTGATGATTTTTCCACCATGATTCAACTTTTGAAATGCTTCAGAAGCCGCTTGTGTTCCCCATAATACGCCCCCGGCATTCACGGAATAAACTTTTTCAAACTGTTCTGGAGTAATAGACTCTATCGGTGTAGTCGGTGCTACCCCAGCATTATTTACAATCACTGATAAGTCACCATAGACATCTATTACTTTATCAACTGCTGAAAAAATCTCATCCCGTTTCGAAACATCTGCTTTGATAGCAATCGCATGTTCACCAAGCTCTTTCGCTGCCGCTCTTACAGAGTTTTCATTGTAATCCACCATTGCCACGTCAAAGCCATCTTTGTACAAACGCTTAGCTATGGCAAAGCCAATACCTTGACCAGCACCGGTAACTAATGCAACTTTTTTCATTCATTTCCACTCCTTCTTATGAATACTCTTTACAGTTTTATGTTACTGCTTATGAATACTCTCAGCTAGTGAAAATAAATACGCATTCTAGTAAATTTTCTAAAACAGTAATTCGCAACACTTTTTCTTTTTGCTGATAAAGATCAATCCTTTCAAAATTTAAGAAAGCACACATTTAAATAAAAAAAGCATCAACGTAAGGAATACGTTGATGCTTCATTGTTATACCGACGGCCGGGGTCGAACCGGCACGTCCTTGCGGACACCAGATTTTGAGTCTGGCGCGTCTGCCAATTCCGCCACGTCGGCATGATTGCAGATCACTCAAGTACTTACTAAATTTTAACAGCTTTTTCTATCCAACCAGTTGATCTTCAACCAATATTAGGATAAAAATCGATACATCAATCGTACGAACGAATGATGTATCGATAATACCGACGGCCGGGGTCGAACCGGCACGCCCTCGCGGGCACTGGATTTTGAGTCCAGCGCGTCTGCCAATTCCGCCACGTCGGCATAACGCAAATATTAGTATCGTACTAAGGCGGTAACCGGATTTGAACCGGTGATGAAGGTTTTGCAGACCTCTGCCTTACCACTTGGCTATACCGCCATTATACTATTTCTGCAATTTACAAAAATGTAAATCGAACTGGGGTAGCTGGATTCGAACCAACGCATGACGGAGTCAAAGTCCGTTGCCTTACCGCTTGGCTATACCCCAAAAATGAAAGGGCGAGTGATGGGAATCGAACCCACGAATGCCGGAGCCACAATCCGGTGCGTTAACCACTTCGCCACACCCGCCGTGATAAGAAAACTTTTTAAAATAATAATGGCAGGGGCAGCAGGAATTGAACCCACACTAACGGTTTTGGAGACCGCTGTTCTACCTTTAAACTATGCCCCTATAAAATGGAGGAGAGTGGATTCGAACCACTGAACCCGAAGGAACGGATTTACAGTCCGTCGCGTTTAGCCACTTCGCTACTCCTCCATGGTGGCGCGGGACAGAATCGAACTGCCGACACATGGAGCTTCAATCCATTGCTCTACCAACTGAGCTACCGAGCCAAAATAACATGGTGTATTTACAATAATAATGAAACGGTCTGGACGGGACTCGAACCCGCGACCTCCTGCGTGACAGGCAGGCATTCTAACCAACTGAACTACCAAACCGTAATGGAGGTTAACGGGATCGAACCGCTGACCCTCTGCTTGTAAGGCAGATGCTCTCCCAGCTGAGCTAAACCTCCGGGTGTTCATTAAATTGTAATGATCCGTACGGGATTCGAACCCGTGTTACCGCCGTGAAAGGGCGGTGTCTTAACCACTTGACCAACGGACCAAGATTATAACGGAGAGTAAGGGATTCGAACCCTTGAGACAGCGGTAGCCATCTACATGATTTCCAATCATGCTCCTTCGGCCTCTCGGACAACTCTCCAGCCTAAAAGAAGCTCAATACCCTTTTTTCTCTTGTAAGAGAACTCCGGCAGTAGGACTCGAACCTACGACATCATGATTAACAGTCATGCGCTACTACCAACTGAGCTATGCCGGAATGAAACAGCGTGGCGACGTCCTACTCTCACAAAGGGAAACCCTTCACTACAATCGGCGCTAAGAAGCTTAACTTCTGTGTTCGGCATGGTTACAGGTGTATCCTTCTCGCTATCGCCACCACACTATTCAATTGAGTAAGTGTTGCTCACTCAAAACTGGATCGAAGAATCAAAACTCTTCCGAGTTTCCTTGCTTTTTTCAATCGTGGTTAAGTCCTCGATCGATTAGTATCAGTCCGCTCCAACCATCACT